>NZ_JBYTCI010000014.1:0-121035 GCF_058790095.1 Terrabacter sp. FW104-15G4B
CCCGTACCCTCACCGGAGCCGGTCCCCACGCCGGAGCCCGGCCCCGGACCGGTCGAGCCGATGCCCCCGGTCGAGCCGATGCCCCCGGTGGACCCATCCGACCCGGCGCCGGTCGACCCCGACCTGCCAGGCGGCCCTGGCCCGTCGGAGATCCCGCCCGCCGGTGGCCCCGCGGGCGAGCAGGACCTTCCGGGCGTGCCGAACCCCGACCTGCCGGCTGGCGAAGGCGACGGCGACATCACGCTCGGCGACCCGCCGCCGAAGCAGGGCTGACCCGGTCCGCCGTTCACGACCACGCACGAGGTACGACGAAGGCCGCCCCGCCAGCTGGCGGGCCGGCCCTCGTTCGTTGAGTGCCGCCGCGAGAACTCAGCCCTCGGCGGCGTCCGTGATCTCGGCGAGCACCGCGCCCGACGTGACGGTCTCACCGATCCTGGCCGTGAGGCCGGACACGACACCGGCCTTGTGGGCGGTGATGGGCTGCTCCATCTTCATCGCCTCGAGGACGATGACGAGGTCCCCGGCGGCGACGGTGGCGCCCTCCTCGACGGCGATCTTGACGATCGTGCCCTGCATCGGCGCCGTCAACGAGTCGCCGGAGGCCGCGCCCCCGGATCTGCCGCCACCGGACCTCTTCGGCGCCTTCTTCTTCGACGCCGCGCCACCGTTGCCGCCGCCGAGCGAGAGGCCGCCCGGCAAAGAGACCTCGAGGCGCTTGCCGCCGACCTCGACGACGACCGTCTGGCGCTCCTCGGCCTCGGCCGCCTCGGCCGAGCCCCCGGCATACGGCTCGATCGTGTTGTCGAACTCGGTCTCGATCCAGCGGGTGTGGATGGTGAACGGCGCCCCGTCGGCCGGCGCGAACGCCGGGTCGGACACGACCGCGCGGTGGAAGGGCACCACGGTCGGCATGCCCTCGATGACGAGCTCGGCCAGGGCCCGCCGCGAGCGCTCGATCGCCTGCTCGCGGGTGCGGCCGGTGACGATGAGCTTGGCGATCATCGAGTCGAACGCGCCCGCGACGGTGTCGCCCTCGACGAGGCCGGAGTCCCAGCGAACGCCCGGGCCGTGGGGCACGACCATGCGGCTCACGGTGCCGGGGGCCGGGAGGAAGCCACGGCCGGCGTCCTCGCCGTTGATGCGGAACTCGATCGAGTGGGCGTGCGGCTCGGGGTCGTCGTAGCCGAGTGCCTCGCCGTTGGCGATGCGGAACTGCTCACGCACGAGGTCGATCCCGGTGACCTCCTCGGACACCGGGTGCTCGACCTGCAGGCGGGTGTTGACCTCGAGGAAGCTGATGTCACCGGCCGGGCCGACGAGGAACTCGCACGTGCCCGCGCCGACGTAGCCGGCCTCCTTCAGGATCGCCTTCGAGGCCCGCAGCAGCTCGGTGTGCTGCTCCTCGGTGAGGAACGGCGCAGGCGCCTCCTCCACGAGCTTCTGGTTGCGACGCTGCAACGAGCAGTCGCGGGTCGAGACGACGACGACGTTGCCGTGCTGGTCGGCCAGGCACTGCGTCTCGACGTGGCGCGGGTGGTCCAGGAAGCGCTCGACGAAGCACTCGCCGCGGCCGAACGCCGTGACGGCCTCGCGCACGGCGGACTCGTAGAGGTTGGGGATCTCCTCGATGTCGCGGGCCACCTTGAGCCCGCGTCCACCGCCGCCGTAGGCCGCCTTGATCGCGACCGGGAGCCCGTGCTCCTTGGCGAACTCCACCACCTCGTCGGCGCCGGAGACGGGGTCCTTCGTCCCGGGCACCAGGGGAGCGCCGGCCTTGGTCGCGATGTGACGCGCCTTGACCTTGTCGCCGAGCGAGTCGATCGCCTCGGGGCCAGGGCCGATCCAGACGAGACCGGCATCGATGACTGCCTGGGCGAAGGACGCGTTCTCGGCGAGGAAGCCGTAGCCGGGGTGCACCGCGTCGGCGCCGGCCTGGCGGGCGATGTCGAGCAGCTTCTCCTGGACGAGGTAGCTCTCGCCGGGGGTGGAGCCGCCGAGCGCGTACGCCTCGTCGGCGACCTTGACGTGCAGGGCATCCCGGTCCGGGTCGGCGTAGACCGCCACCGAGGCGATCCCGCTGTCCGTGCACGCCCGCGCGATGCGGACGGCGATCTCACCACGGTTTGCGATCAGGACCTTCTTGATGGATGCCATGGCTCGGACTCTATCGGGATGGGCTCAGGCCGATTCGGCGTCCTCGGTTCTATTCCCGACTGTCTCGCAGTGAGGTCCGGCACACCGGCTGGTCGGGCCTCGACCTAGCGTGGCCGCATGACGACAGACCAGTCAGTGCCCCGTCTCGACCTCGGCCATGCCTCGACCCCCGGCCTGGCCATCCCGCAGATCGGCTTCGGCGTCTGGGAGGTGCCGGACGCCGAGGTGGACGGCGCATTCGGCCGTGCCCTCGACATCGGCTACCGCCACATCGACACGGCCCGGATCTACGGCAACGAGGACGGCGTCGGTCGCGTGCTCGCCAAGGGCGACGTCGAGCGTGACGACGTCTTCGTCACGACGAAGGTCTGGAACGACGACCACGAGAACGTGCCGGCTGCCTTCGACGCCTCGATGCAGCGGCTGGGGCTCGACGTCCTCGACCTCTACCTGATCCACTGGCCGGCCCCGGCGCAGGACGCCTACGTCGACGCCTGGAAGGCCATGCTCGACCTGCAGCGCGAGGGCCGGGTGCGCTCCGTCGGCGTCTGCAACTTCCAGGTTCCCCACCTGCAGCGCCTGCTTGACGAGACCGGCGTGCTGCCGTCGATCAACCAGATCGAGCTCAGCCCCTACCTCCAGCAGCGTGAGCTGCGGGCCTTCCACGCCGAGCACGGCATCCTCACCGAGGCCTGGAGCCCGCTTGCGGTGCGCGCCGGGCTGCTCGAGGACCCGGTCGTGGTGGACCTGGCCACCAAGCACGGCGTGAGTGCCGCGCAGGTCGTCCTGCGCTGGCACGTCGAGCTCGGCAACGTGGTGCTCACCCGGTCGGTGACCCCGGCGCGCATCGCCGAGAACTTCGAGATCTTCGGCTTCGCGCTCGGCGAGGACGACCTGCGGGCGCTGGAGCCACTGGACCGGGGAACCCGCACCGGCCCCGACCCGGACACCTTCAGCTGACCTGCTCTGGTCGCGTCCGAGCCACTACATTGGCGGCCATGGGACTGTTCTCGCGCAAGAGCAAGGACGACACCGCTGAGCTGACGGACGCGACCCCAGCGGTCGAGGGGGAGAGTGACGAGGCCCTGTCGTCCGACTTCACCGGACGACCCGTCGCCAAGCCGCTGGGCGACGACGAGCGCTCCCGCATCGCCGCGGCTCTCGAGCGGGCGGCCGCGGAGGGGGTGGACGTCGACGACCTGCAGTCCATCGGCGCCCGCTACGATGCGGCCTTTCGTCGGTGGGCGGAGGAGGGCGGTGACGGGCAGGGTCCCGACGTCATCGTGGAGACGTTTGCCGTCGCGATCGGCGAGTACCTCGCTCGCCACAGTGCGCGGGAGTGGGCCGTGGTGACCGACGTCTTCGGCACCGACCTCGGGCTCGTCGCGGCTCGCGCCGACACGGTCGTGGTGCCGCACAACCTGGTCGGGGCGCGCTGGATGCGCGGCGAGACGGGTTGGGTGCCGCCCGTCGTCTCGCACCTCGTGAGCATCCGGCCGCGGGGCGACTGAACCGGAGCCTAGGATCGCCGGCATGGACAGTGCCGCCCGCAATGGGCTCGACAAGCGGAGCAAGCGCAACCTGGAGGAGGGCATCCAGCGCGATTTCACGCGGAAGATGTCCTACGGCGACTACCTGCGCCTCGACACGCTGCTGAGCGCGCAGCAGCCGCTCAGCGATCCACCTCAGCACGACGAGCTGCTGTTCATCATCCAGCACCAGACCTCGGAGCTCTGGCTCAAACTGATGATCCACGAGCTGCGTTCTGCGAGAACGCTGCTGCGTGACGACGAGCTGGCGCCGGCACTCAAGCGGCTGGCCCGCGTCAAGCACATCCAGCACACGCTGACCGACCAGTGGTCGGTGCTCGCCACCCTGACGCCGAGCGAGTACGCCCAGATCCGCCCCTTCCTCGCCGCCAGCTCGGGCTTCCAGTCGGCGCAGTACCGCGAGGTCGAGTTCCTCCTCGGCAACAAGAACGTCGACATGGTGGCGGTCTTCTCCCACGACGAAGGCGCGCGTGCCGCCCTCGATGGGCTGCTGCGCGAGCCGAGCCTCTACGACGAGTTCCTCGGCTACCTCTCCAGGCGCGGGTATGCCGTCCCTCCGGCCCTGCTCGACCGCGACTGGACGCAGCCCTACCGCCTCGACCAGGGCCTTGTCGACGTCTTCGCCGGGGTGTACGCCGAGCCCAACGAGCACTGGGGTGTCTACGAGACGTGCGAGGAGCTCGTCGACCTCGAGGACAACTTCCAGCAGTGGCGCTTCCGTCACCTGCAGGTCGTCCAGCGCACCATCGGCCAGAAGACCGGGACCGGCGGGTCGACCGGCGTGGACTTCCTTCGCCGCGCCCTCGACCTGACCTTCTTCCCGGAGCTCTACGAGGTCCGCACCCGCATCGGGGGCTGACCGGCGCGAGGGGAGGTCAACCAGCGCCTGCCGAGGGAAAGCGTCGCCCGAAGCGGTCGACCCAAGGCTCGCACTGGCACGGGCACTGTGCCACGCAGACCTCCTCGAAGCAGGTGTCCAGGCAGCTGCACACCACATCGGGCGCAGGCCGTGCGTCCACGCGCGGCTGTCGTCCGCGCATGAGTCGGCGTCGGGCTGCCAGCTCGGCCTCGGTCGGATGGTCCGCTGGGCGGTCACGGTGCGGCAGCTGCTCGGCGAGCCCATCCCGCGTGGCTCGATGCCGAAACCACCCCTGAGCGTCCGGCCGGTCGTAGCGAGGGAAGGCCCAGCGCTCTAACGGCACCTCGTCGGGCGGAGCCACGTCCAGGTGTGCCGGAAACCGCCGCCCCTGGTTGTCACGGACCGTGTCGGGCGGCACCGGCGACACCTCGTTGCCCTCTCGGTCCACGACCACGAGCCGCAGGTCAGCCTGTCCGAGAATCGCGGCGAAGAGGCCGAGACCGGTGCCGGAGCGTCCCTGCTCGATCCGCCCGACAGCGGACTGGGACGATCCGACGCGATCGGCCAGATCACGCTGGCTCAAGTCCGCCAGGCGTCGAGCTCTCATGACGTACCGGCCCGTGACCGAGCCGTCAGACCAGTCGAGGGGCGGGTGCGCTGAGGACATGCGGCAAGGTTCGCAGGGGCCACCGACACCACCGGACGGCGCGGCGCACAAGATTGCCAGTCGTAGACACGATGGGCACAAGGACCCACGCGTGACTACGTCACTGACCCGCCTGATGGGTCACTGACGTAGGGGTCCGCGCCGGCGGGGGGCCGGACGCTACGTCAGTGACCCATTGACCGGGTCAGTGCCGCAGAAGGGTTGGGGCGACGGGTTCAGGTTGCGGTCTTGGCGCGGACCTGGCGCTTGATGCGGCCGAGCATGGCGACCATGCCGCGCATGCGCAGCGGCGAGACCGCCTCGGCGAGGCCGAAGCGCATCGGGGCGTCGTCGGGCACGGCGAGGACCTCGGCAGCCGAGAGGCCGTCGAGGCCCTCGTGGAGGATGCCGGCGAAGCCTCGCGTCGTCGGGGCCTCGGCGGGGGCGTCGAAGAAGAGGCTGACTGGACGGTCGTCGAGCGAGCTGCCGTCGGCGACCTCGACGGTCAGGAACAGGGGCGACTGGCACTCGTCGACGCGTTCGAGCTGGTCGAGGCGGCCGGCATACCGCTGGGGGAGCCCCGGCAGCTCGTCGCTGAACTCGAGGAGCAGCTGCAGCTTCAGGTCGTTGCTCGCCGAACGGAAGTCCTCGGCGATCTCGGCGAGGGTGGCCGGCAGGGGAGTGTCACTCACGAAAGGCTCCTGGGTGGATCCGTGTCACTTCTCGATCGGGACGCGCACCGAGTTGCCCCACTCGGTCCACGAGCCGTCGTAGTTGCGCACCACCTCGAAGCCGAGCAGGTGCGTCAGCACGAACCACGTGTGCGAGGAGCGCTCGCCGATGCGGCAGTACGCGACGACGTCGTCCGACGGCGTGAGGCCCTGCTCCTGGACGTAGATCGCCTCGAGCTCCTCGCGCGACCGGAACGAACCGTCCTCGTTGGCCGCCCGCGCCCACGGCACCGACTTCGCGCCGGGAATGTGCCCGCCGCGCATGGCGCCCTCCTGGGGGTAGTCGGGCATGTGGAGCAGCTCGCCGGAGTACTCGCCGGGGGAGCGAACGTCCACGAGGGGCTGGCCGAGGTGGGTCAGGACGTCGTCCTTGAAGGCGCGGATCGGTGCGTCGTCACGCTCGGCGACGGGATAGTCGACCTTGGTCGTGGCGGGGACCTCGCGCGTCAGCTCACGGCCCTCGGCGACCCACTTCGCCCGGCCGCCGTCGAGCAGGCGCACGTCCTCGTGCCCGAACAGGCTGAAGACCCAGAGGGCGTACGCGGCCCACCAGTTGCTCTTGTCTCCGTAGATCACGACGGTCGTGTCGCGGCTGATGCCACGGGCGCCCATCACCTCGGCGAACCGGGCGCCGTCGACGTAGTCGCGCGTCACGGGGTCGTTGAGGTCGACGTGCCAGTCGATCTTGAGGGCGCCGGGGATGTGGCCCGTCTCGTAGAGCAGGACATCCTCGTCCGACTCCAGCACGGCGACGCCGTCCGGGCCCCCGACGCGCCCGGCCGCGACCTGCTCCGCGAGCCACTCGGTGGTGACGAGCCGCTCGGGGTGGGCGTAGGCGGAGATCTTCATGTCGTCAGCGCTCATGGCCCCATCGTGTCACGCGAGCCTGTCGAGATCCTCACGGCATCGTCTCTCGAACTCGCCCAGCTCTGCGATGGCGTCCTGGACGTCCCGCAGCCGCTGCTCGAGGTCCGCCCGGCGCTCGTCGATCTGGCTTACGACGTACTCGAGCTGCGTTCGCCGACCGCGCGGCGCGTCGAACAGGTCGATGATGGTCCGGATCTCCTCGAGCGGGAAACCCAGGCGCTTGCCGCGCAGGATCAGGCTCAGACGCGTGCGGTCACGCCGGTGGTAGACCCGCTGCGTTCCGCGGCGCTCGGGGGAGATCAGGCCGAGGTCCTCGTAGTGGCGCACGGTCCGGTGCGTGACATCGAACTCCTCCGCCACCTCGGCGATCGTCCACGTCGGCGCACTTGTCATGGTGTCGATGGTGCTTTACGTTTACGTCAACGTCAAGCACGCGTCACGAGCGCGTGATGGCGACCAGCCCTCAGGAGAACAGTGATGTTCGAGCTCAGCCAGGACCACGAGGACTTCCGCATGGTGGTCCGCGACTTCGCCGAGAAGGAGGTCGCACCCAACATCGCCAAGTGGGACGCCGCCGCCTACTTCCCGACCGATCTCGTGCCGAAGATGGGCGACCTCGGGCTCTTCGGTCTCGTCGTCCCGGAGGAGTACGGCGGTGCGGGGGAGGCGGGTGACTTCACGAGCCTCTGCGTCGCCATCGAGGAGCTCGGCCGGGTCGACCAGTCCATCGGCATCACCCTGTCCGCGGGGGTCGGCCTCGGCATCAACCCGATCCTGACCTACGGCACCGAGGAGCAGAAGCAGCGCTTCCTGCCTGACCTCGTCTCGGGTCGCGCG
Organism: Terrabacter sp. FW104-15G4B; assembly: GCF_058790095.1. Taxonomy (NCBI): domain Bacteria; kingdom Bacillati; phylum Actinomycetota; class Actinomycetes; order Micrococcales; family Intrasporangiaceae; genus Terrabacter; species Terrabacter sp. FW104-15G4B. Next base: position 7,645 of record NZ_JBYTCI010000014.1, read on the forward strand.
CTCGCCGGGTTCGGGCTCACCGAGCCCGAGGCGGGCTCCGACGCGGGCGCCACGCGCACCCGCGCCGAGCGCGACGGCGACGGGTGGGTGGTCAACGGTGCCAAGTCGTTCATCACCAACTCCGGGACCGACATCACGTCGGTCGTCACCGTGACCGCCCGCACCGGCACCGCGGAGGACGGTTCGCCCCAGATCTCGGCGATCATGGTGCCGGCCGGTACGCCGGGCTTCATCGTGGAGCCCGCCTACCACAAGCTCGGCTGGCACGTCTCCGACACCCACGGCCTCACCTTCGAGGACTGCAGGGTGCCCGCCGACCACCTGCTCGGGCAGGAGGGCCAGGGTTTCAAGCAGTTCCTCAAGACCCTCGACGACGGCCGCATCGCCATCTCGGCGCTAGCGGTCGGCTGCGCCCAGGCGTGCCTGGAGCTGGCCACCGACTACGCCAAGACGCGTACGGCCTTCGGTCGGCCGATCGGCGTGAACCAGGGCGTCTCCTTCCAGCTCGCCGACCTCGCCGTCATGGTCGAGGCGGCCCGGCTGCTGACCTACAAGGCGGCGTGGCTCAAGGACGAGCTGCACGCCGGCAAGCGCTCCGTCAAGGAGGTCAAGAACGCCGCAGCCATCGCCAAGCTCTACTCCACCGAGGCGGCTGTCACCGGCACTCGAATCGCGACCCAGGTCTTCGGTGGCAACGGCTTCATGGAGGAGTACCCCGTGGCGCGCTTCTACCGCGACGCCAAGATCCTCGAGATCGGTGAAGGAACCTCCGAGGTGCAGCGCATGCTCATCGCGCGTGGGCTGGGGCTGCCGGCATGACCGTGGCGCCACCCGAGGGTGACCCCCGCGTCGCCGACGTCCGCGCCCGGTTGGCGGACGCCCACGCGGCCTCTGCCAGCGCGCCCGAGAAGGCCCGGGCCAAGCTCGACGCGCAGGGCAAGATCTACGTCCGCGACCGCATCGCCCTGCTCTTCGACGACGGCTCGTTCGTCGAGGACGGCCGCTACGCCAACGCCCTGCAGCCGGGCCTCCCGGCCGACGGTGTCGTCACGGGCCGGGGCACCGTCGACGGCCGCCCGGCCATCGTCATCGCCAACGACCCGACCGTGAAGGCAGGCTCGTGGGGTTCGCGCACGGTCGAGAAGATCGTGCGGGCCACGGAGATGGCGCTGCGGGAGGAGCTGCCGGTCTTCTGGTTCGTCGACTCGGCCGGGGCGCGCATCACCGACCAGGTCGAGATGTTCCCGGGCCGGCGCGGCGCCGGGCGCATCTTCCACAACCAGGTGGCGCTGTCCGGCAAGGTGCCGCAGATCTGCTGCCTCTTCGGCCCGAGCGCCGCGGGTGGCGCGTACATCCCCAGCTTCTGCGACCTCATCATCATGGTCGAGGGCAACGCCTCGATGTACCTCGGCAGCCCGCGCATGGCCGAGATGGTCGTCGGCGAGAAGGTCTCGCTCGAGGAGATGGGCGGCGCCCGGATGCACTGCACCGTCTCCGGTGTCGGTGACCTGCTCGCCCACGACGACGCAGAGGCCATCGAGCTGGCCAAGCTCTACTTCTCCTACGTCCCCGGCAGCTGGCGCGACCACCCGCCGACGTATGCCGCCGAGCCCCCGGCCACGCCGCTGACCCGCGACACCGTGCCCGAACGCGAGTCCGTGCCCTTCGACGTCCACGACGTCGTCGAGGGTCTCGTCGACGACGACTCCTTCTTCGAGCTCAAGCCGCTGTGGGCGGCCGAGCTCGTCATCGGTTTCGGCCGCCTCGACGGACAGAGTGTCGGCATCGTCGCGAACAACTCGATGGTCAAGGGCGGGGTGCTGTTCACCGACAGCGCCGACAAGGCAGCCCGCTTCATCTGGCTCTGCGACGCCTTCAACATCCCGCTCGTCTACCTCGCCGACGTGCCCGGCTTCATGATCGGCTCCGAGGTCGAGCGCGGTGGCATCATCCGCCACGGGGCAAAGATGGTCAGCGCCGTCTCGTCCGCGACGGTGCCGCAGTTCTGCGTGGTCGTCCGCAAGGCGTACGGCGCCGGCCTCTACGCGATGGGCGGCCCCGGCTTCGGGCCTGACGCCACGATTGCGCTGCCGACTGCGCGGATCGCCGTCATGGGCCCCGAGGCCGCGGTCAACGCGGTCTACGCGAACAAGATCGCCGAGATCGCCGATCCGGACGAACGGGCGCAGTTCGTGGCAGACCGCCGCCGCGAGTACGAGCAGGACGTCGACATCGAGCGCCTCGCTGCCGATCTCGTGCTCGACTCGGTCATCGAGGCGGATGAACTGCGCTCGGAGCTCGTCCACCGTCTGGCCTATGCTTCCCGGCGTGACCGTCACTTCAGCGAGCGCCGACGCTCCGTCCCGCCGGTCTGAGCCGCGCCTGGGTCACAAGCTCGAGAGTCCCGACCGCGTCGCCGAGGGGGCCCAGCCGATCTGGCGACGGTTCCCGGTCTGGTTCCCGCTCGCCGTCTTCGCGGTCTCGCGCCTCTTCGTGTGGGTGGCCGCCACCTACCTCTCGCGCTACCAGATCCCACTGCCCATCGGCACGGCGAACATCCGCATCTTCTACCCCTCGCCCGCCGACCCCGGCTACCTGGCGGTCATGACGGGGTGGGACGGCCAGTGGTACCGGGTCATCGCCGAACAGGGCTACCCCGCGGTCCTGCCTCGTGTCGGGTGGGGCGGCATCGACATGAACCCGTGGGCCTTCTTCCCGGTGTTCCCGATGACGACCGGCCTGATCATGAAGGTCACCGGGCTGCCCTTCGCCGCCGCCGCACCGCTGTTGTCCACGGTCCTCGGGTTCGTCGCGATGTACATGCTCTTCAAGCTCGTGGACCAGGCGGTGGGCCGCTGGGAGGCCATCGTCGCCGTCGTCGCGACCTGCTTCTTCATCGCCTCGCCGGCCTTCTCCGCCTCCTACACGGAGTCCACGGCGCTGCTCGGGGTCGTCACCGTGCTCTGGCTGCTGCGCAAGCGGAAGTACTGGTGGGTGGCGCTCGCGCTGCTCGTCCTCTCGCTCAGCCGCAATGTCGTCATCGCCATGGTGCCGGTGATCATCGCCCACGCGGTGGTCCGCTGGCGCCAGGGCGACGAGGGCGAGCACCCGGTGCGGCTTCGCGTCGGGCTGGCGGCCCTCGCGGCATACGCGGGTGCCCTGACGTGGCTGTGGCCGACGATCGTCACCGTCGCTACCGACACGCCCAACGCGTACAACGACACGATGCTCGCCTGGAACATCGAGACGAAGATCAAGCTCTACCTCTGGTGGGACCTGCTCTACGACTACTGGGGTGTCCTCGGCCAGGTCGGCGGAGTCCTGGGCGTCGCGGCCTTCGCGTGGTTCATGCTGACGAAGAACTCCTGGCGCTGGGGCCCGGAGATCTGGGGCTGGGCCGGTGCCTACCCGGCCTACATCCTGCTGGTCACGAGCACGACGCCGAGCCGCCTGCGCTACGCGATGCTCGCCTTCCCGATGACGCTCGTCATGGCGTGGTTCCTCAAGCTGCGGTGGTGGCGCCGCTACCGCTACTGGCTGCTCGGGCTCATCGTGGTTGTCGGCGCCGCGCAGATGTGGTGGTGGACGGAGCACTACCTCGTCATCGAGAACCTCACCGATGACCTCTACCCCTGACGGATCAGTGACGCAGGCTGCCCACGACGTCGAACCACCCGATTCCGGCGTCGGCAAGCAGCTCGCGCAGCAGCGGTAGCGAGAGGCCGACGACGTTGTGGTGGTCCCCCTCGACGGCCGTGACGAACGCCCCGCCGAGCCCGTCGATGGTGAAGGCCCCGGCCACCGTGAGCGGCTCGCCCGTCGCGACGTAGGCCTCGATCTCCGCGTCGGAGAGCTTCGCGAAGTGGACGGTCGTCGAGGCCGTGGCCCCGAGCGTCGCTCCGCCGTCACCCCGGTCGTCGATGAGCCAGTGGCCCGTGTGCAGCACGCCAGAGCGACCTCGCATCAGGCGCCAGCGGGCGGCGGCCTCCTCCGCGTGGGCGGGCTTGCCGTGGACCTCGCCGTCGAGCTCGAGCACCGAGTCGCAGCCGAGCACGACCATGCCGGGCTCGACCCGGGCCGCGACGTCCTCGGCCTTGGCTCGCGCCAGCAGGAGCGCGACGTCGGCCGCCTCCAGCGGTCCGTAGCGTTCGGTCGCCTCGGCCACGGCCAGGTCCTCGTCGACCTTGCTCACCATGACGATCGCGTCGATGCCGGCGGCCCTGAGGGTGGAGCGCCTCGCCGGGGAGGCGGAGGCGAGGACGAGCTGCACGGCAGGCACCTGAGGGAGGGGGCTGGGTGGCATGCGGTCATGGTAGGCGGCGCGGGTACGCCGACGGCGCCGTCCCCGGGAGGAGCGGCGCCGTCGCGGAGCCGGTCGGTCAGATCTGCTGGAGGACCGCCGCCCGGAGGGTGTCGAGCCCGACGCCACCGATGTCGAGGGCGCGGCGGTGGAAGGCCTTGAGGTCGAACGCGTCGCCCTCCTGCTGCTTCACCTCGTCCCGCAGCTGCAGCCAGAGACGCTCGCCGATCTTGTAGCTGGGCGCCTGGCCCGGCCACCCGAGGTAGCGGTTGAGCTCGAAGCGCAGGATCTTCTCGTCCATGAAGCCGTAGCGGGTCAGGTAGGTCCACGCCTTGTCGTAGTCCCAGGCGCCGCCGCCGACCTCCTCGGGCGCGTCGAAACCGCAGTGCACGCCGATGTCGATGACGACGCGAGCGGCCCGAAGGGACTGTCCGGCAAGCCAACCCATCCTGTTGCCAGGGTCGTCCATGTATCCGAGCTCGGCCGTCAGCCGCTCGGCGTAGAGGGCCCAGCCCTCCCCGTGACCGGATGTCCACGCCTCCAGCCGGCGCCACTTGTTCAGCAGCTCGGAGCGGTAGACGGTCTGGGCCACCTGCAGGTGGTGGCCGGGGACGCCCTCGTGGTAGACGGTCGTGAGCTCGTTCCAGGTGCGGAACTCGGTGTTGCCCTTCGGCACCGACCACCACATTCGCCCCGGGCGGCTGAAGTCGTCGGACGGACCGGTGTAGTAGATGCCGCCCGTCTGTGTCGGCGCGATCATGCACTCGATGCGCTGCACCGGGCCGGGGATGTCGAAGTGCACGTCCTTGAGGTCGGCGATGACCTCGTCGGCACGCTCCTGCATCCAGGCCTTGAGCGCGTCGGTGCCGTGCAGGGCGTAGCGGTCGTCGGCGTCGAGGATCTCGACACCACGCCGGACGCTCGCACCCGGCTCGAGCCCCTCGGCGATCTCGCTCATCTGGGCGTGCAGGCTCGCGACCTCCGCCTGCCCCCAGCGGTAGGTCTCCTCGAGGTCGACGGTTGCCCCGAGGAAGTAGCGCGACTCGAGGCGGTACCGCTCGAGGCCACACGCGTCCGCCTCGGGGGCGTGCGGCAGCAGCTCCTGCTCCAGCCAGTCGGCCATCTGGGCGTATGCCGTCGCAGCCGCCTGTGCGGCGTCGACGAGCCGCTCCCTCGCCTCACCGGCGAGCGGGGCGTCGTCCACCTTCGCGTCGGCCACGACCTTGGCGAAGTAGCCGTCCTCGGCCACGAGCTCACGCGACTGCTCGGCGCAGGCCGTGACCTGTCGGCGCGGCGACACCTGTCCGCGCTCGCGCGCCGTCAGCAGCGACTGCTGGTAGCCCTCGAGCGCCGCGGGGATCTTGGCCATGCGGGAGGCGAAGGTGCGCCAGTGCTCCTCCGTGTCCTGGGGCATGAGGTCGAAGACGTCGCGGACCGACTGCAGCGGGGAGGCGAGCACGTTGAGCGACATCTCGTCGAGCCCGGCGGCATACCGGTCCTCGGCCAGCTGGAGGCGCTCTGTCATCGCATCGACGGTGACGCGGTCGACGTCGTCGGTCGGTGTCGCGGCGGCGAGCCGGTCGAGGGTTGCGCGGCGCAGCTCGGAGGCGGCGGCGTTCCCCGCGGGGGAGAGGTCGTCGAGGTCCTCCTCGCGGCCCGGGACGCCGAGGAAGGTGGCGTTGATGGGGCTGAGGGCGACGGCGGCCTCGAAGTAGGCCTCTGCGATGTGGTCGACGTCGGTCTGCGGTCGCGCGGTCTGCGTGTTGGCGGTCACCCGGCGAAGGTAGACCAGCCCGGTGCCCGGTGCCAGTGCATTGCGGTGAGCACCGCGGCGCGGCGCGGCGACGCGCCGCCCCTCAGTCGTCCTTGGGGGAGGAGCCGCCCTTGTCTGCACCGCCGACCACCAGCACCACGACCCCGTCGGCCGTCGACGTGCCGGCAGAGGGCCAGGTGGTGATGACCCGTCCGCCGTCACCGGGCGCCGGGACGGTGACGCGCGTGACCCGGACGTCCTTGCCGCCGAGGCCCTTGGCCGCGTCCTGGGCGCTCGCGCCGACGAGACCGTCGGGCACGACGAAGGAGGAGTTGACGGAGTCGGGTGCGTGGCCCCGGCTCACGACGAGGGCCACGGTCTGGCCCTTCGTCATCGGCTCGCCCGGTGCCGGGAAGCTGCCCAGCACCGCGCCGTCCGGCTGCGTGGAGCGCACGAGGACCCAGCGCACGTCGACCCCGAGGCCGATGAGCTGCGCGACCGCGTCCTTGCGCTGCTGGCCCACCAGGTCGGCTGGCACGGAGCTGCCGTCGGACGGCGGTGCAGTCGTGGCTGGCGCAGAGGAGGGCGCCGATGCGCTGGACGACGTTGACGCCGCGGTCGCCGGGGTGGTCGCCGGGTCCCCGCCGGACAGCAGGACGAAGCCCAGCGTCGCCGCGAGTGCGACGACCACAGCCGCGAGCGCCCACACGACGGCACCCGGGCGGGAGCGGCGGCGCTCGTCGGCGACCGAGCGCCGCGTCCTCGCGGTGGGCGCGGTGTCCGCGCGCGAGGCGTCCCCGCGAGCCATGGCGGGGCGAGCCACGGCGGGACGGGATGCGGCGGGACGGGATGCGGCGGGGCGCTCGGGCGCCGGAGCCGTGGGCAGGACCGAGGTGCTGGTGGCAGGAGCGAGCACGGAGGTCGCCTCGGCGGTCGGCAGGGCCGCGGTGGCGTCGTCGGCCCGGCTCTCGTGCGCGCGCAGGGCGGCGCTCAGGGCTTCGGCGTCGGGGTAGCGGTCGGCCGGCGCCTTGGCCGTGGCCCGGACCACGACGTCGTCGAGGTCGGCGGGCAGGTCGGCGACGCGCGAGCTCGGCAGCGGTACCGGCTCGTCGAGGTGGCGCATCGCGATGGCCACCGGGGTGTCGCCCTCGAACGGGACGGCGCCCGTCAGCATCTGGAAGAGCAGGATGCCCACCGAGTAGAGGTCCGACGACGGGGTCGTCGCCTCGCCCCGGGCCTGCTCGGGCGCGATGTAGGCGGCAGTCCCCATCACCATGCCGGTGTCGGTCAGGGATGCCTGACCGAGAGCCCGGGCGATGCCGAAGTCGGTGACCTTCACGGTGCCGTCGGCCCGGACGATGACGTTGCCGGGCTTGATGTCGCGGTGCACGACGCCGGCGCGGTGGGCGGCGGCGAGCGCGGCACACACCTGCTCGGCCAAGCGAACGGCATCGGAGGGGGTGAGGCGGCCCCGCTCCCGGATCACGTGCGCGAGGTCGTGGCCCTCGGCATACTCCATGACGATGAAGTGGGAGGCCCCGTCGACGCCGTAGTCGTAGACCTGCGCGATGTTCGGGTGCGAGAGCGCGGCGGCGGTGAGCGCCTCACGGCGGAAGCGCTCGACGAAGTCGGGGGAGTCGGCATAGCCGGCAGCGAGGACCTTGACGGCGACCAGCCGGCCGAGCCGCTCGTCCGTCGCCAGGTGGACCTCGCCCATGCCGCCGACGGCGATGTGCCGGCGCAGCGTGTAGCGCTGGGCGATCCGGACGGCGGAGGACGACTCGACAGACATGGGCAAAAAGCCTAGGGCAGCAGGTGGGGTGTCGGCCAACCGGCGTCCGTCACCGACGCTTGGCGGAGGTCCTTCCGGCGTCAGCGCGGCAGGCCGGTGCGGCGCCAGCCGCCATGCCGGGCCGACGGCCCCACGAGGCGCCACGAGGGGTCGGACCACGCGGACCGGGGGTGCTCCGGCGCCGGCTCGTCGCCTCCGAGAGCCGAGAGCACGGTGACGAGTGCCGCCAGCTCCTCCGGGGTGGGGTTGCCGGACACGCGCAGGACGGGTACGGCGCCCCCGTCGGGGCTCGTCGGGCCGGTCACAGCGGGATGTTCCCGTGCTTCTTGGGCGGCAGCGTCTCGCGCTTGTTCTGCAGCGCCCGCAGCGCCCGCGTGACGTTCATCCGCGTGTTGGAGGGGCTGATCACGGTGTCGATGTAGCCGCGCTCCGCTGCGACGTACGGGTTGGCGAGGGTCTCCTCGTAGTGCGTGATGAGCTCCTGGCGCTGGGCCTCCACGTCGCCACCGCTCTCCGCCGTGTGCTTGAGCTCCTTGCGGTAGAGGATGTTGACCGCGCCCTGGGCGCCCATGACGGCGATCTGGCCGGTCGGCCAGGCCAGGTTGATGTCGGCGCCGAGGTGCTTGGAGCCCATGACGTCGTAGGCGCCGCCGTAGGCCTTGCGGGTGATCACGGTGATCTTGGGGACGGTGGCCTCGGCATACGCGTAGATCAGCTTGGCCCCGCGCCGGATGATGCCGTCCCACTCCTGGCTGGTGCCGGGCAGGAAGCCGGGGACGTCGACGAAGGTCAGGACCGGGACGTTGAAGCAGTCGCAGGTGCGCACGAACCGGGCGGCCTTCTCCGAGGCGTCGATGTCGAGGCAGCCGGCGAACTGCAGCGGCTGGTTGGCCACGATGCCGACGGACATGCCGTCGATTCGGGCGAAGCCGGTGAGGATGTTGGGCGCGAAGAGCGGCTGCACCTCGAGGAACTCGCCGTCGTCGACGACGTGCTCGATGACCTGCTTCATGTCGTACGGCACGTTGGGTGAGTCCGGGATGCACGTGTCGAGCCAGCGGTCGTCGTCGGTGACCGACAGGTCGGCGTCCCCCTCGCCGTACACGGGCGGGGTCTCCAGGTTGTTGCTCGGCAGGTAGGACAGCAGCGCCTTGACGTAGTCGATGGCGTCCTGCTCGTCGCTGCCCATGTAGTGCGCGACACCGGACTTGCTGTTGTGCGTCAGGGCGCCGCCGAGCTCCTCGAAACCGACGTCCTCGCCCGTCACCGTCTTGATGACGTCGGGGCCGGTGATGAACATGTGCGAGGTCTGGTCGACCATGACGGTGAAGTCGGTGATCGCGGGGGAGTAGACCGCCCCGCCGGCGCAGGGCCCCATGACGAGCGAGATCTGCGGGATGACCCCCGAGGCGCGCACGTTGCGGAAGAAGATCTCGCCGTAGAGCCCGAGCGAGACGACGCCCTCCTGGATGCGGGCACCACCGGAGTCGTTGAGCCCGATGACCGGGCAGCCGATCTTCATGGCGAAGTCCATGACCTTGACGATCTTCTCCCCGAAGACCTCGCCGAGCGAGCCGCCGAAGACGGTGAAGTCCTGGGCGAAGACGGCGACCTGCCGGCCGTCGACCATGCCGTAGCCGGTGACGACGCCGTCGCCGTAGGGCCGGTTCTTGTCCTGGCCGAAGTTGTTGCTGCGGTGTCGGGCGTACTTGTCCATCTCGATGAAGGTGCCCTCGTCGAGCAGCATCGCGATGCGCTCACGGGCCGTCTTCTTGCCCCGGGCGTGCTGCTTCTCGACGGCACGCTGCGATCCGGCGTTCGCGACCTCGGCGACGCGTCGCTTGAGGTCGGCGAGCTTGCCGGCGGTCGTGCTGAGGTCGGGAGCCGGGGCGACAGCCGCGTCCGGCGTTCTGCTCTGCTCCGCGGTGCTGGGAGGCTGCTCTGCCACGGCGTGATCGGTTGCCATGCTCGGCACTCTAGCCTTGACCCCGTGCGCGATTCGCTCGACTCGGAGACTGTCCGTGCGGCCTTGGTCACGTCCGGCCGGCCGTGGCGCGGCGTGGAGCTGCACCCTTCCCTGGGCTCGACGAACACCCGGCTGCGCGAGCTGCTGACCGGGGCGCCCCGGGCGCTGACGACGTGTGCCGTGGGCGCGCCGCCCGACGAGCGGGGCCTCTGGTGGGTGGTGCTGACGGACCACCAGACCGGCGGCCGGGGCCGTCTCGGTCGGGCCTGGACGGTGCCGGACAAGGCCTCCCTGGCGGTCAGCGTCGCCGTACCGGTCGCCGACCGGTTGCAGGCCGGGTGGATGCCGCTGCTCGCCGGGTTGGCGCTGGCCCGGGCGGTCGGCGAGGTGACCGAGGCCTCGGGGCGGCGACTGACCGCACGTCTCAAGTGGCCCAACGACGTCCTGCTCGCCGACGACGGCGACCGCAAGGTGAGCGGGATCCTCTGCGAGCTCGTCGGGACCGGCACCGATCCCACCTGGGCGGCCGTCGTCGTCGGGACGGGGGTCAACGTGGACCAGACCCGCGAGGAGCTGCCCGTCGACACCGCCACCTCCCTGGTCCTCGCCGGCGCGCCCGTGCGGCGCGAGGACCTGCTGACGGCCTACCTGGACCACCTCGTCGCCGTGCTTCCCGGCGCGGGCGTGCATGTCGGGCCGGATCCGGTGCGACCGGGCGACGTCGCAGCGGTGCGGGCGGCCTACCGCGAGGCGTGCTCGACCCTCGGGCTCGAGGTCCGGGTGCAGCTGCCCACCGGCGACGCGGCCACGGGGACCGCCGTGGACGTGGACGACGACGGCGCCCTCGTCGTGCGCACCGCGCACGGCCCGCGCAGCTTCGCCGCCGGTGACGTCGTCCACGTGAGGCCCGCCGCAGGCGGGCTGGCATGATCGGTCCATGACCGAGCCGGGCACCCCGGGCACCCCGGGCACTCCGGGCACTCCGGGCACCGAGCCTGCCGGGCGGGCGAGCGAGGACTTCACCGAGCAGCTGCTCGGCCGTCCCCTCGAGCTGCGCCGGCGCGATGTGAGCCGTGGCGCCGAGGTGTCCCTGCTGTCGGCGCGCAAGTTCTGGCACGCCCTTGGCTTCCCCGTCGTCGACACCGACGACGAGCTGTTCACCGAGGCGGACCTGAAGGCCCTGGCCGCCGTGGCCGGGATCGTGCGCGACGGCCTGCTCGACGAGCCGACGGCGCTCGCCATGACGCGCGCCTTCGCGAGGTCGGCCGACCGTCTCGCCGGCTGGCAGTCCCAGCTGATCGCCGAGGCCGTCGAGACCCACATGACGGCAGCCCTCGGCGGCGACGGCGAGCCGGACGAGGGCGAGACGCGGGCCGTGCCGAGCCTCGAGACGGCGACGGAGACGGCCAAGCGCCTCTCGGCGCTCACCGACCGCCTCGAGCCGCTGCTGGTCTACGCGTGGCGCCGGCACCTGTCCGCGACGGTCGCCCGCATGCTTGCCGACGCAGACCCCGAGTCCTACGGCATGACGAAGATGCGGTCCGTCGGCTTCGCGGACCTCGTCAACTTCACGGCGCTCGTGCGGCGCATGTCGGAGCGAGACCTGGCGCGCCTGGTCTCACGCTTCGAGGCACTGTCGGCCGACGTCATCACCGCCCACGGCGGCCGCCTCATCAAGACGGTCGGCGACGAGGTCCTCTTCACGACGGTGGGCGCCGCGCCGTCGGCCGCCATCGCCCTCGACCTCGTCGAGGCCATGGCGCAGGACGACCTGCTGCCCGACGTGCGCTGTGGCATGGCCCGCGGGCCGATCGTCTCGCGCCTCGGTGACGTCTTCGGAACGACCGTCAACCGGGCCTCCCGCCTCACCGCCGTCGCGCAGGCCGGCACCGTGCTCGTCGATGCCACGATGGCTCGCGAGCTGGCGAGCCTGTCAGGTTTCGAGCTGACCGGTCAGCGCCGGCGCATCCTGCGCGGGGTCGGGCCCGTGACTCCCTCGCTGCTGCGCCGCGCGACGTCGGCGGCCCGCCGATCCACCTCGCCCGAGGGTGAGCCCGCAGACCACCGACCACCGACCCGCGCCGACGCGTGAGCCCCGAAGGAGACCGACGTATGCCGTCAACGCCGACCGCAGCCGACGCCACCCCCAGCGACGGGTCGGCACCGCCTGTCCTCGTCCGTGTCGAGCGCTTCACCGAGCCCGAGCTGGCGCACGTCGCCGAGATCGTGCTCGACCGGCCCACGGCGCTGAACGCCGTGTCGACGGCCATGGCCCAGGCGATCGCGAAGGCGACAGCCGAGGTGGCCGCGGACGAGTCGGTGCGGTGCGTCGTGCTGACCTCCAGCCACGAGAAGGCGTTCTGCGTCGGTGCCGACCTCAAGGAGCGCAACACGCTCACCGACGCGGAGCTCATGGAGCAGCGCCCGGTGGCGCGGGCGGCATACGGTGGGGTACTCGGCCTGCCCATGCCCGCCGTCGCAGCGGTCGACGGCTTCGCCCTCGGCGGCGGCTTCGAGCTCGCCCTGTCGTGCGACGTGATCGTCGCGGGCGAGGACGCGCTCGTCGGACTGCCCGAGGTCGGCGTCGGCGTCATCCCCGGTGGTGGCGGCACGCAGCTGCTCGTGCGCCGGGTCGGGTGGTCGCGCGCCGCGAAGGCCATCTTCACGGCGGCCAGGATGCGGGCCCACGAGGCTCTCGAGCTCGGTGCCGTCGACGAGGTCGTGCCGGCCGGGACGGCGCGGGGGCGTGCGCTGGAGCTGGCTGCCACCATCGCGGCGAACTCTCCCGTCGGGCTGCGGAACGCCAAGCGGGCCATGCGCCTGGGAGCCGACGTCGGCCTGGACGCGGGCCTGGAGATCGAGGACGGCTGCTGGCGGGCCACGGCGTTCTCGGGCGACCGCCGCGAGGGCGTGGCCGCCTTTGCCGAGAAGCGCCGGCCCGTCTGGCCGGGACGCTGACGCGGTCCACGAGCCACGACGCCCCGCGGCCGCGGCGACGATCTCCCGTGTCGCGGGCCGGTCAAGGTGCATATCGGTCCGTAGTGGATAGGCTCACCACGGTCGGCGCGCCCCGGGCCGGCAGATCCTGAGGACGGTGACATGACCCGAGTGCTCCTGGCGGAGGACGACACAGCCATCTCCGAGCCGCTCGCGCGCGCGCTGCGGCGGGAGGGCTACGACGTCGACGTGCGCGAGGACGGTCTCGCCGCCCTCGACGGTGCCAAGGAGAACCCCGACCTGGTGCTGCTCGACCTCGGGCTGCCGAAGATCGACGGCCTCGAGGTGTGCCGCCGCATCCGGGCCGAGGGGCGCACCATCCCGGTGCTGATCCTCACGGCGCGCGCGGACGAGGTCGACACGGTCGTCGGGCTCGACGCCGGCGCCGACGACTACGTCACCAAGCCGTTCCGCCTGGCCGAGCTGCTGGCCCGCGTCCGTGCGCTGCTGCGGCGCACCCCGACCGAGGTGGCCGCCTCGGGCGAGCTGGTACGGATCGACTCCGAGGGGCGCCGCGCCTGGTTCAAGGGCGAGGAGCTGCAGCTGACCGCCAAGGAGTTCGACCTGCTCCGGGTGCTGGTTCGCGAGCAGGGCAAGGTCGTCTCCCGCGAGCAGCTGATGCGCGAGATCTGGGACACCGCGTGGTTCGGCTCCACCAAGACTCTCGACATGCACATCTCGGTGCTGCGTCGGAAGCTCGGCGACGACGCCACGTCACCGCAGTACATCGCCACCGTCCGTGGCGTGGGCTTCCGCTTCGAGCGACCCCAGGCCGACTGACCGTGCGGCGGGTCCTGGACCGGATGGCTCTGGTCGCAGCAGTCGTCTGCGGGGGGCTCTTCGTGCTGCTCTCGACCGCGGTCGTGACCTGGGCCGTCACGCAGCGACCCGCCTCGCTCACCGCCTGGGTGATGTCCGACCCGTCCGTCGGCATCGCGCGGTTTGCCGGTGCCATGCTCGCCGTGGGCGCCCTGAGCGCCGGAGCCGCCTACCTCGCCACCGCGCGTGCCCGGGCGGGGGTCCAGGCGAGCTCGACCGAGCTCGTCGCGCTCGCCACCCGGTTCGCGGCGGGCGAGGCACGCCTGACTCCCGTGCGCTCCGGCATCGAGGAGATCGACCAGGTGTCCGGCGTCATGACGCGCCGGGCCCACGACATGACCAAGTCGCTGGCCGCCGAGCGCGACTTCGCCGCCGACGCCTCCCACCAGCTCCGCACCCCCCTGACCGCCCTGCTGATGCGGCTCGAGGAGATCTCCGAGACCGACGACGCCGACGTCGTCAAGGAGGAGGCGACCATCGCGATCGCTCAGGTCGAACGGTTGACGCGCGTCGTGGACGATCTGCTCGGCCGCACGCGCGGGGCCGGCGGGCCCTCACCGGCTGTCTCCCTAGACTCCGTCATCGCCGCGCTCCAGCGAGAGTGGCAGCCGGCCTTCGAGCAGGCCCGCCGCTCGGTCCGGGTGCGCGGGGAGCGGGGCCTGTTCGTGCGCTCGACGCCGGTCGCGCTCTCCCAGGTGCTCTCGACGCTGCTCGAGAACTCCCTCGTCCACGGACGCGGCACCGTCGACGTGCACGCCCGACGGTCCGGCCCGTCCGTCATCGTCGAGGTGAGCGACCAGGGCGACGGCGTGCCGGCAGCGATGGCCCCACACATCTTCGAGCGTTCCGTCAGCAGCGGCGCCGGCGGCAGCACCGGCCTCGGCCTTGCGCTGGCTCGTGACCTGGCGGAGTCCAACGGTGGCCGGCTCGACCTCGTGCAGGCCCAGCCGGCCCGGTTCGCGCTGTTCCTCTCCGAGGCCGAGACCGACTGAGCCGAAGCTGCGCCGAGCCCGCGAAGGACGAGGCGCTGCCTGCCCAGCGGGGTAGGGTGCCCCGGTGAGGCGCCTGCACCAGTTCCTGTTCGTGCGCCATCGCCACAACTGGCTCCTGCTGTTCCGGTTCGCGGTGGTGGGCGCCTCGGGCGTGCTCGTCAACCTCCTGACCCTGGTCGTCGTCAAGAAGCTCGGTCCCGGTTTCAACCAGGCGATCGTCGGGCTGCCCGGCACGGACTTCAACGTCCGCTGGTACCACGTCTACTCGACGATCGCCTTCCTCGTCGCCAACCTCTGGAACTTCCAGCTCAACCGCACCTGGACCTTCCGCACCGGCACGCACGCGCCATGGTGGCGGGAGTACTGGCCCTTCCTCGCGGTCGGGCTGCTCGGCCAGGTGATCGGGCTCGTGCTGCTGACGATGCTCATGCACCTGAACTCCCCGATCCACCTCTCGCCCACCGTGCTCGACGACTCCACGGGCTTCCGGACCCGCCTCTACTGGGCGCAGCTCATCGTCATCGCCGTGGTCACGCCGCTCTCCTTCGTGCTCAACAAGCTGTGGACCTTCGCTGCCGTCCGCACCCACCACCCGGACCTCGCCGACCCGAGCCACGTCGAGGCCGTCCTGTCGGAGGACGCTCAGGCTCAGGCCGGGCTCACCGGTCCGGACCAGCCGGCCGCCGCCGCCCCGGGCCGCCCCGACCGCCTCGGCTGACCCCGACTAGATTGGCCGTCGTGAGCCAGCCCAAGCGCGCCCCCGGAGGATTCCCCGTCGTCGGCGTCGTCGGCGGCGGGCAGCTCGCCCGCATGATGCAGGGCCCGGCCGTCGAGCTGGGCGTGCAGCTGTCCGTGCTGGCCGAGAGCGACACCGCGGCCGCGGCCCTCGTCGTGCCGAGCTCGCCCGTGGGCGAGCACACCGACCTCGAGACGGTCCGCGCCTTCGCGCAGCACTGCGACGTCGTCACCTTCGACCACGAGCACGTGCCACCGGCCGTCCTCGAGGCCCTCGAGGCCGACGGGGCGGCGCTGCACCCGACGCGCTCCGCGCTGCACTTCGCCCAGGACAAGCTCGCCATGCGCGAGCGGCTCACCGCGCTGGGGATCGCCTGCCCTCGCTGGACCCGCGCCACGACCGCCGAAGACGTGACGGCCTTCGGTGACGACGTCGGGTGGCCGGTGATCGCCAAGACACCGCGCGGCGGCTACGACGGCAAGGGCGTCGCCGTGGCGCACTCCGCGGACGGTCTCACCGACTGGATCGCGCGCATCGGCGAGCCGGGCCCCCTCGAGGGTGGCCTGCTGCTCGAGGAGAAGGTCGACTTCGTGCGGGAGCTGGCGGTGCTCATCGCCCGGAGCCCGTCCGGTCAGGCCGCGGCGTGGCCGGTCGTCGAGACGGTCCAGACGGATGGTGTCTGCACCGAGGTGCTGGCGCCTGCGCCGGCGCTCGACCCCGACCTCGCCTCTGTCGCGACCGAGGCTGCCCTGCGCATCGCCGGCGAGCTCGAGGTGACCGGCGTGCTGGCCGTCGAGATGTTCGAGGTGCGACCCGGCACCGGCGGGCCTGCGGCCTACGTCGTCAACGAGCTCGCGATGCGCCCGCACAACAGCGGGCACTGGTCGATGGACGGCGCCGTCACCGGCCAGTTCGAGCAGCACCTGCGGGCGGTGCTCGACCTGCCGCTCGGCGATCCCCGCCCCCGGGCGCCGTGGACCGTCATGGCCAACGTGCTGGGCGGCGACTACGAGCACCTCTACCCGGCCTACCGCCACATCATGGCCCGGGACCCCGGCGCCAAGGTGCACGTCTACGGCAAGGGCGTGCGCCCTGGCCGCAAGATCGGGCACGTCAACGTCAGCGGAGCCGACCTCGGCGACGCCCGCGAGCGGGCAGGGCATGCCGCCGACTACCTCCGAGGAGTGATCACCGAGTGAGCGAGACCAATCCCGCCGTGCCCGTCGTACCCATCGTGCCCGTCGTCGGCATCGTGATGGGCAGCGACAGCGACTGGCCCGTCATGCGCGAGGCCGCCCGGGCGCTCGGGGAGTTCGGCATCCCCTACGAGGCCGACGTCGTCTCGGCCCACCGGATGCCCGACGAGATGATCGCCTACGGCCAGGGCGCCGCCGCGCGCGGGCTCCGCGTCGTCATCGCCGGCGCCGGGGGAGCCGCGCACCTGCCCGGCATGCTCGCGTCCGTGACCACCCTCCCGGTCGTCGGCGTCCCGGTGCCGCTGAAGTACCTCGACGGCATGGACTCGCTGCTCTCGATCGTCCAGATGCCGGCCGGGGTGCCGGTCGCGACCGTGTCGATCGGCGGCGCGCGCAACGCCGGCCTGCTGGCGGCCCGGATCGTCAGCACCGGCAGCGACGACCTCGCCGCCGACGTGCGCGAGCAGATGGTCGCCTTCCAGGCGGAGCTGCGAGACCAGGCGCACGCCAAGGGGGCGTCGCTGCGCGAGCACGTCGCCCGCGGGCTCACCGACTGAGCCGCCGCTCGTCTCGAGGGGCACGGCGGACCGCGCAGCCTGCATACGCCCCTCGATCAGCCGGGCAGCGCCAGGAAGCCGCGCACGGCCGCTGTGAACACGTCGGGCTGCCGGGCGTGCACGAGGTGCCCGGCGTCGATGCGCACGAGGCGACCGTCGGCAACGGTCTCGGCCATCTCCGTGACGTGCTCGGGCGGCATCGGGCTGCTCGGGCCACCCCACACCACGAGCGTCGGGGCCGTGACGGCGGCGACCACCTGCCGCCACTGCGGGTCCGGGTCGTCGATCTGTGCTCGCACCTGGAGCACCGCCTCCCAGTCGTAGGGGAGGTCTCCGTCGGGACGTTGCAGAGGGCGTGGCTCGCGCGCATGCGGTACGGGCACGTCCTCGAGGACGAGCCGCCGCACGAGGTCCGGCCGACGGCTCGCGAGCAGGCAAGCGACGAGGCCGCCGAGCGAGTGGGCGACGACGTCGGGCGGCCTGCCGTGCTCGGCTGCCAGGGCGGCGGCGACCACGACCAGGTCATCCGCTAGCTCGGCCAGCGCGTAGCTGCCGGGCCGGGGGCTCGCGCCGTGGCCGCGCAGGTCGACGGCGACGACGAGCCGGTCGGCCGCCAGACCGGCTGCCACCTCGGCCCAGTCCGCCGAGGTGTCCCCCGTGGCATGGACCAGCAGGACGGGCGGCAGCTCGCCCGGGCTGCCCCAGAAGCGGGCGTGGAGGTCGACCGCGGTCACGGTCGGGTCAGTCGGTGACGGCGTCTGCGCCGTCGCCGGGCCGGATCCGGGGGTACTCGATCTTCGGGCAGGTGTCCATGACGACGGCGAGCCCGGCCTCCTCCGCCCGCGCCGCAGCCTCCTCGTCGATCACGCCGAGCTGCAGCCACAGCGCCTCGATGCCCAGCCGCTCGCGCTCGGCGATGGCTTCGTCGACGACCGCGCCGACCCGCTCGCTGTTGACGAAGCAGTCGACGACCTTCACGACGGTGCCGTCGGGGATGTCGGAGAGGGTCTTGTAGCCCTGCGAGCCGTGGACCTTCGCCGCGCTCGGATGGACGGGCACGATGCGGATGCCCAGCTCGTGCTGCAACCACGAGGAGACCCGGTATGCCGTGCGGTCGGGGTTGTCGCCGAGGCCGACGACGGCCCACGTGGCCGGGGTGTGCAGCAGGTCCCGGATGACGTCGGCGCTGTTGCGGTGCTGGCTCATGCCGCCATCCTCACACGCCCGGAAACCCCGGACAGTGCCCATGCTGCTCCCATTCGGCCGTGGTTGGATGGATGGATGCGATTCGGAATGTTTGTTCCCCAGGGCTGGCGGATGGATCTCGTCGGCATCGAGCCGGCCCACCAGTGGGAAGCCATGGTCAACCTCGCCAAGCACGCCGACGACGGTGACGTCTTCGAGTCCATCTGGGTCTACGACCACTTCCACACCGTGCCGCAGCCCTCGGGCGAGGCGACCCACGAGGCGTGGTCGCTGATGGCGGGCTTCGGCGCCGCCACCTCCCGGGTGCGGCTCGGCCAGATGTGCACGTGCATGGCCTACCGCAACCCCGCCTACCTCGCGAAGGTGGCCGCGACGGTCGACGTCATCTCCGGTGGCCGCACCGAGATGGGCATCGGCGCCGGCTGGTACGAGCACGAGTGGCGCGCCTACGGCTACGGCTTCCCCAAGGCCGCCGACCGTCTGGGCGCGCTGCGTGAGGGCGTCCAGGTCTTCCGCGACATGTGGATGAAGGGCTCGGCAACCCTCGACGGGAAGTACTACCAGGTCGACGGCGCCATCTGCGCGCCGCGGCCGCTGCAGGGCACGTCCTCGCTGGGCAGCCCGCTCAACGGCATCCCCATGTGGATCGCCGGTGGAGGCGAGAAGGTGACCCTCAAGATCGCCGCCCAGTACGCCGACTACACGAACTTCGACGGCACGCCCGAGGGCTTCGACCACAAGAGCGAGATCCTCAGGGGCCACTGCGACAGCGAGGGCCGCGACTTCGGCGAGATCGTCCGCTCGGCGAACTACAACGTCGTCATCGGCGAGACCGACGCCGATGTCGAGGACCGCCTGAAGTTCTACGGCGAGCTGCTGCGCAAGGGCGGCGTGGCCGACGACAAGGCGGCAGCGGCGGTCGAGGACCTCCGCAAGCAGCCCGCGGTCGGCACCCCCGACAAGATCGTTTCCATGCTCAAGGACATGGAGGGGCGTGGCATGACGTACGCCATCACGTACTTCGCCGAGGCGGCCTACGACCGCTCGGGTATCGAGCTCTTCGAGCAGACGGTCGCCCCGGAACTCAAGGGCTGAGGACGCACGGCTGGACGGCCTGTCACCAGGCCGTCCAGCCGCCGTCGACGGCGACGACCTGGCCGGTGACGTAGGCCGAGGCGTCTGACGCGAGCCACGAGACGACCCCGCGGAAGTCGTCCTCGGTGCCCATCCGGCCCAGCGGCGTCAGGCGCTCGTAGCGCTGCACGAACGCGTCGTCCTGCCCGCGCGCGATGCCGCCGGGGGCGAACGCGTTGACCCGCACCTCGGGTGCGAGCACCGTCGAGAGGTAGCGGGTCAGTTGGGCGATGCCGCCCTTGCTCGCGGCGTAGGCGGCCGGGTTGCCCATCCGGGTGCCCTCGTAAAGGCCCATGTTCGGGCCGACGAGGCCGTAGATGCTCGACACGTTGACGACGCTGCCGTGGCCCGAGGCACGCAGGAGCGGTGCGAGCCGGCGCGTCAGGGAGAACGGCGCGGTGAGGTTGAGGGCCAGCGCCATCGCGAAGGCGTCGTCGGTCTGCTCGTCGAACGGCACGGCATACCCGGGGACGCCGGAGGTGCCGGTGAAAGCGGCGTTGTTGACGAGGACGTCGCAGGCGCCGAGCTCGGTGACGGCTGCGACGACTCGCGAGATGCCCTGCGGGTCAAGCAGGTCGGCGCCGAGAGGTAGGTGGCCCGTGCCCGGGAGTGCGCCGGCCGCAGCGGCGCAGGCCGACTCGTCGAGGTCGACCACGACGACGCGCGCGCCCGCCGTGGCCAGCGCGTCGGCGAGCACCGAGCCGAGTGGACCCGCGCCGCCGGTCACGACCGCCGTGCGACCGGCGAGGGATGTGAACTGGTCGGTCGTCACTGGAGCTCCTGGGTCGGGACGGCGGTCGGGGGCTGAGCCGGGTCGAGCCACGGCAGCGTGATGAGGCCGGCGCCGATGAGCGCCTCGATGAGCCGGAACTCGTAGTCGTCGTCGATGGAGAAGGCCTGTGCCTCGGGGATCTCCAGGCCGTCGTGGGTGCCCTCGTCGAACCACGACGCCTGGAGCCGCCGCACGAAGCCGGCACGCCACAGGTAGAAGTTGCCGTTGATCCGCAGGAAGCGGCCGACGTCCTGGCGCCGGGTGACGCCCGTGCCGGCCTCGAAGAACCGGGTGAGCGCGCCGCCGCGATCGTCGTCGGGGCGCACACCGACCCACACCGGGTTGAAGGTCGGCTCCGAGACGCTGATGACCCCGTCGAGCGTCGGTGTCGCGGTCAGTCGGCCTACCGCCTCGGTCAGCTGCGGCGGCACGCGAGCCGGGCTCGTCGGGTCGAGCAGCAGCACGGCGTCGTATGCGGCGCCCTCGTCGCGCTCGACCCACTCCAGGGCGTGCCGGACGACGGGCGCCATCGGGGTGTCGTCGGCGGCGAGCTCGGCCGGCCTGAGGAAGGGAGCCTCGCCGCCGTGCGCGCGCGCGACCTCGGCGATCTGCGCCGAGTCGGTGGTGACGATGCAGCGCGTCACCTCGGGCGTCAGGGCTGCGGCGCGGATGCTGTGCGCGATGAGGGGCAGTCCCCACAGGGGGCGGACGTTCTTGCCGGGCAGCCCCTTGGAGCCACCACGCGCGGGGATGACCGCGAGGACGCGGGGTGGGTGCTGGTCGCTCACAAGGGGTCCTCGGTGTCGGTGTCGGTCGTCAGCGCCCCCATGGCGCGGGCCTCGTCGCACAGGCGCACCGCGTCGATGCCCTCGGCGAGCGAGGCCGGGGCGCCGCGGGCGATGCGCTGCGTCGCCGGGGACCACGGCTTCAGGTCGAGTGCTGCGCGTGCCTGCGTGCCCATGACGATGTCGCGGTCGAGGTCGTGCTCGAAGACCTGCTCGCTGACGTCTCCGTCGGGCGTCGTGTGGCGCACGACGGCTCGCACGACGTCCCACTCGAGCAGGCCGTGCGGCGAGTGCACGACGACACCGCGCGACGTCGGTCGCGAGACGTAGTCGAGGCGCGCCGTGACGGTGAACGGGTGGTCGGTGACCCACAGCAGGGTGGCTGCCTGCTCGGCCTTGATGTCGAGCGGGCCCTCGATCTCGACGCCGGCGCCGAGGAGCGTGGCACGACCGAAGAGCACTGCGGCGTAGTCGATCTCGTGGACCATGTCGCGCAGCACCCCGCCCTCGTCGGGCCGGGCGGAGTAGGACTCGCGGTAGTCGCGGTCGGGCCGCCAGTCGGGCAGCCACGACTGCGACCACAGGTGTGCCGAGGCGGCCCCCTCGATGCGGCCCACGAGGCGGCGCAGGTGGCGGAAGGCCTCGTGCGCTCGCAGAGGAGCGGCGACCCAGACGTCCTGGGCCCGCGGGTGCTCGCGCAGCGCGATCGCGTCGCGGGCCGTCACGGCGACCGGCTTCTCGACGAGGACGGCGGTCGCCCCCGCGTCGAGTGCCTCGACGGCGTCGGCGACGTGGCGGGCCGTGTCGGTCGCGATGACGACGAGCGTGCCCGGCAGCGCCGACGCGGCGGTCTCGTCACCGAGGAGGCGCGCGCCGGTGACCTCGTCGACGGCGTCGGTCCCCAGACCACGGTCGCGCACCGGCCACAGGGAGACCTGGGCGCCCACCTGCCGGAAGACCCGGGCGTGGCGTTGCCCGATCGAGCCGGAGCCACGCACGACGACGTTGCCGCTCACGTCGCGCTCACCCGGCCCTCCCTTGCCCTAGTAGGTTTCCCATCGTGGCAGATCATCCCGACTCTCCCGTGCCCGAGGCGCCCGAGGCACGCGACATGCCCGGTGGGAGCGGCGCCCCCGCAGCCGGCTCGCTCGGTGCGCACTCGGTGGTCTACCTCGTCGGGACCGCGCTGCAGGGCCTCGGCGTCCTGCTCGTGCTCCCCTTCGCGACCCGCGTGCTCGGACCGGTCCAGTTCGGCCGCGTGGCCACCGGCCTTGTCATTGTCCAGATGGTCGGCACGATCGCGGCAGCCGGCCTGCCGCAGGTCGTCCTCCGGGAGCACCACCGCGGCGCCGAAGGCCCCCGGGTCGCGCGGGCGCTCGCCGGGATGATGACGCTCCTGGCTCTGGGGCTCGGCGCCGTCTGCCTCGTGCTGGCCCTGGTGCTGTCTGCAGCCGGGCATGCCGACCTGAGCCAGTGGGTGCCCCTCGTCGTGGCGGCGGTGGCGCTGACGACCGTCGTGGCCGGCCAGACCCTGATGCGTGCACGCCTGCAGCCCTGGGGCTTCCTCGCGCTCGCCGTGCTCGCCACCGTGGGGGCACAGCTCGCGGGACTCCACGCCGCGCGAGGGGAGCCCACGGCTGGGACGTACCTCACGGCATACGCGGTCGTCGTCGTCCTCGCTGCCGTCGTCGCGCTGGTGCTCGGGCGCCCGCTGCCGCCCACCGTCGAGCGAGATCGGGTCCGGGCGGGCCTGCGTCTGGCAGCACCGCTGCTGCCGCAGGCGGCCGCGATGCTCGGGCTGCTCTCCGGCGACGTGCTGCTCGCGCGGGTCCTCGTCGGTGAGGCGGGGGCGGGCAGCTACCAGGTGGCGCTCCAGCTCGGGAACATGCCCTTCGTCCTCGCCGTCGCGCTCTTCAACGCCTGGGGGCCGCTCGTCCTCTCGCACCCCCTCGAGCGCCGGTGGGTCTGGACGGCGCGCACCGGCACCGCACTGACGACCGTCGTCGCCGCAGGGGCGGCGGGCGTCGCGCTCCTCGGACCGTGGCTGGTCGCCGTCATGGCCGACCCCGGCTTCGACCGCGCCGCCATGGTCGGTGCCCTCGGTGTCATCTGCACCGTGTCGGTGTCGTACATGCTCTACCAGGGCTCCTCGCTCGCCGTCCTCGACGCCGAGCGCACCGGCCGGCTCGCGTGGGCCGCCCTCGTGGCCCTCACGGTGGTCGTGCTCGTCGCGCTGCTGCTCGCACCGGGCACCGGGGCGACAGGCGGGATCGTCGGGGTCGCCATCGCCAAGGCGCTCGGCTACGTGGTCCTCATGGCCCTCACGACGTGGTTCGCGCGCACCCACTCACCGCTGCGGTGGCCGCCACGGGTCGCCGCGGTGGCCCTGGCAGGCGTCGTGCTCGCGCTCGTCGGTGCGGTGCTGCCCCTCCACGGGCCGGCCGCGTGGGCCCGCCTCGTCCTCGCTGCGCTCGTCGCCGCAGGGGCCGTCGCCGTCGCGCCGCGGATCCTGCGCACCCTGCGCGGATAGGATGAGGCGCTCGCCCGGCCTGACCTGTGCCGGCCCGCACCGACATGCAGGAGACACGCTTCCGTGGTGACACCGCTCGTCCACATGGGCCTGGGCTACGACGACCTCCTCGTACCGGCTCTCGTGCACGCCGGCTTCGAGACGAAGGACCTCGTCCTCGTCGTGCGGACGGACGCCAACCTCGCCTGGGTGCGCAAGCACGCTCCGCGCGCCACGACCGTCCGGCTGCCGTATGCCGCCGCGCGCAAGGCGAACGTCGTCAGCGGCCTCGCGCCCCACGCAGCCCTCAAACGCGCCTGCGCCGGCGTGGGCCTCGAGCCGCTCGACCTGCTCGTCTCGGAGCGTGCGCTGCGCCGCAACCGCGTCGACACCGCGATGAACTTCCTCAACCTGGCCGCCGAGGAGCTCGAGGCCGCCATCGCGGGCCGCGGACCCGTGCTCGCCCTCGTCGAGTTCACCGTCACCTCCGAGCTGCTCACGGCCGGCCTCGTCACGCACCACGGCGGCCTCGCGACGTGGCCACGCGGCATACGCCTCCCGTCCGACCGCTTCGGCCTCATCGGCGCGCCCAAGGGGATCACCCTGTGGGAGCGGCAGGTCGAGGACCCGACGGCCGTCGCCGCGGGGCAGGCGTTCATCGACACGTGGCGGGCCGAGCACGGGCGCCCGATGGGCTTCGCACGCAACCTCAAGGTGGAGACCGGCCAGGAGATCTGGCGCCTCGCGAGCGACCGCATCAAGGAGTTCGCCGTCGACCGCGGGGCCAACCTGCAGCTGCCTCGCCCGTCCGACTACGCCCGGCTGCCGTGGCTCAACCCCGTCAAGGCGCGGCTCAACCTGCGCGAGTACCAGGACCGCCGCTGGGACCCCGTGCCCGAGAAGTTCGTCTTCCTGCCGCTGCAGGTGCAGCCCGAGTCGAGCGCCGACGTCATGGGGCAGGAGTGGCGCGACCAGGCCTACACCGCCCGCGTGCTCGCCGAGGCCCTCGCGCCGCTGGACATCGGTGTCGCCGTCAAGGAGCACGCGCACTTCATGTGGCGCCGGGACCCCGACTACTGGCCCCAGTTCGACGCCCACCCCAACATCGCGACGATCGACCCCTTCGCCGACTCCCGCGAGCTGATGAAGCAGGCCGTCTTCACCGTCACCGCGACCGGCACGGTCGGCCTCGAGGCCGGCCTGCTCGGTCTCCCCGTGGTCACCGGCGCCGAGATGCCGTGGAGCGGCCTCGGCAACGTCGCACGCCTCGACTCGCCCGACGACCTGACGCAGTTCGTCGCCGAACGCGGCTGGGAGTCGCTGCGCGCCGACCAGGCCGCCATCGACGAGTGGTTCGTCCACGACTACGTGCGCAACTCGTGGGAGGGCCTCGTGCTCGACCCGCCGCGGGTGCCGGCCGTGCTCGAGCCCGACAACATCCGCAAGGTCGGCGGCGCGCTCGGCGAGGCCGCCGGCTCCCTCGGTCACCAGCCGCCGGGTGCCGTCGGCCCGCGCGCGACCAGTGTCACCGGGACGGCCTGACGTGACGTCAGGGCCGGCCCCCGGCGCCGGGTGGGTGGTGCTCGGTGCGGGCGGGCACGCCCGGTCCGTCGTCGACGTCCTCGAGCGCGCCGGGCAGACCGTCGTCGCCGTGTCGGGCGAAGTTCCCGAGGGCGACGTGTGGCACGTCGACGTGCTCGCCGACGACCGCGCGGCCTTCGAGCTGATCGAGGCACAGGGGTTGCAGGCAGCCGTCGCCATCGGCGCCAATGCCGCCCGCGTGCGCGTCGTCCACGAGCTCACCCTCCGCGGGCTCTCCGTCCCGTCGCTGGTCGCCGCGACCGCCACCGTCGCGTCCCGCAGCGTCCTCGGGGCCGGCTGTGTGGTGCTGGAGCACGCCCACGTCGGGCCCGCCAGCCGGCTCGGTGACGCTGTCATCGTCAACACCGCTGCCGTCGTCGAGCACGACTGCAGCGTCCGTGCCGGCGCCCACATCGCTCCTGGCGCCGTTCTCCTCGGCGGCGCGTCGGTCGGTGAGGTATCGCTGGTCGGCAGCGGCGCGCGCGTCCTGCCCCTCGTGACGGTCGGTTCGGGGGCCACCGTCGGTGCCGGCGCCGTCGTCACGCGCCACGTGGCCGACGGCGAGACCGTCGTCGGGACGCCGGCAACGCCAGCCGCCGCGCCCGCCGCCCCACGAGACACTCGAAATACCCGAGACACCCGAGAGACCCGAAGCATGCGCACGCCTGGAGGTACCCCATGAGCGACCACCTGAACGCCGTCACCCCGGTCGCCATCGGCGCCGTCCAGGTGCCCACGCCGGGCGACGTCTACGTCATCGCCGAGGCGGGCGTCAACCACAACGGGGACGTCGCGCTCGCACACCGACTCGTCGACGTCGCGGCCGCGTCGGGCGCCGACGCCGTGAAGTTCCAGACCTTCTCGCCGGAGAAGCTCGTCTCGTCGACCGCGGCGACGACCCCCTACCAGCGCGACCGCGGCGGCAGTTCCGACCAGCGCAGCCTCCTCGAGGCGCTGACCCTGCCCAAGGAGGCGTGGGTCGAGCTGCGCGACCACGCCACCGAGGCGGGTACGACGTTCCTGTCGACGCCGTTCGACCTCGACAGTGCCGAGATGCTCGTCGACCTCGGGCTGCCGGCGCTGAAGGTGAGCTCCGGCGAGCTGACGAACCTGCCCTACCTGCGGGAGATGTCGCAGCTCGGCGTCGTGCTGCTCGTCTCGACCGGGATGGGCACCGAGGACGAGGTCGAGGCCGCCGTCGAGGCGTGCGCCGACGCGCCCGGACTCGTGCTCTTCCACTGCGTCTCGGCCTATCCGGCCCCGGTGGAGGAGTGCAACCTGCGGGTCATCCCACGCCTCACCGAGCTGCACGGCATACCCGTGGGGTGGTCGGACCACACGCCCGGCCTCACGACGGCGCTCGGTGCGGTGGCGCTCGGGGCGCCCATCCTCGAGAAGCACTTCACGAGCGACCGCACCCTCCCCGGCCCGGACCACCTCGCCAGCCTCGAGCCCGACGCCCTCACGGAGTACGTCGCGACGACCAAGCAGCTGGCCCGCGCCCTCGGCGACGGCGTCAAGGTGCGGATGCCGTCCGAGGAGGACAACGCCGTTCTCGTACGCCGCTCGTGGCACGCGGCGCGGGCCCTGCCCGCCGGCACGCAGCTCGCCGGTGACGACCTGCAGCTGCTGCGCCCCGAGGGCGGTGTCAGCCCGGCCGTCGACATCCGTGGACGGGTCCTGGCCCGCGCCGTCGAGGCCGGGGCACCGGTCACCGACGCCGACCTCGCAGGCTGAGACCCGCCGTGACCCCGCTGACGGTCGCCGTCTTCGTCGGCACGCGCGCCGACCTCGGCCCGCTGTCGCCGGTCCTCGAGGGTATGCAGGCGG
Organism: Terrabacter sp. FW104-15G4B; assembly: GCF_058790095.1. Classification (NCBI taxonomy): domain Bacteria; kingdom Bacillati; phylum Actinomycetota; class Actinomycetes; order Micrococcales; family Intrasporangiaceae; genus Terrabacter; species Terrabacter sp. FW104-15G4B. The sequence goes on from NZ_JBYTCI010000014.1 coordinate 34,570, forward strand.
CCGACGACGTGACGCTGCGCGTCCTCACCGGCGTGATGTATGCCGTCGACGACCTCGCGGCGGCCCTGCCCCCGGCCGCCACCCCCGAGGCGTGGCGGGCGGTGGTGGTGCCGCTGGCCGAGCCGATGACCGGCGTGAGCGTCGACGCCCAGCTCGAGCACGGCCCCGTGCTGGCGCGCGGCGCCGGCCGGGCGCTGCGCGACGAGCACGTCGACGTCCTGGTCGTGCTCGGTGACCGGTGGGAGCTGCTCTACGTCGTGCCCGCCGCCGTCCTGCTCGGCATCCCCATCGTGCACCTGCACGGGGGAGAGGTGACCGAGGGGGCGCTCGACGAGAGGGTGCGCCACGCGGTGACGAAGCTGGCCGACCAGCACTGCGTCGCGTCCGAGGACGCCGCTGCGCGGCTGCGCCAGCTGGGCGAGCCGGAGGACCGCATCCACGTGACCGGCGCCCCGGGCCTCGACCGGCTCGCGGCAGCAGCGCCCATGAGCGACGCCGACCTCGGCGACCTGCTGGACACCACCGTCGAGCGACCGCTCGGGCTCTTCACCTACCACCCGCCGACCGCCCACCGCGGCGCCCCGGTGGCGCAGTGGGCGCGCGAGGCGGCCGAGGCGACCCTGGCGGCGTGCGGGACCGTCGTCGCCACCCACCCGGGCATGGACGACGGTCGGGACGAGGTCCTCGCGGCCCTGACCGGGCTCGCGGACCAGGAGCCGCGGCTGCGCCTCGTCGCCGCCCTCGGGCACGACTACCCGCGCGTGCTCGCGGCGGCCGACGTCGTCATCGGCAACTCAAGCTCGGGAGTCATCGAGGCGGCCACCCTGCACGTGCCGGCCGTCGACATCGGCGAGCGCCAGCGTGGCCGACTCCGGGGGGAGAACGTCGTGCACGCAGCGGAGGGCCGCGCCGCCGTCGCGGCGGCGCTCCGCACCGCCTTGAGCCCCCGCTGGCGCGAGCACTCCGCCCACGTCAGCAACCCCTACGGCACCGGGGCGGCCAGCGCCCGCATCCTCGATATCGTTCGGACGGCGGCGCTCGCCCCGCGGGCCAAACGGTTCGTGGACCAGGGGCCGCCTGCACGTCCGTCCGGGGCGCGCGAGACGAAGGAGGAGCAGTGACGGCGCGAGACCTGCGCGCGGCGTGCGCGCCGACCACCGCGACGATCCGCGACGTCCTGGAGGTCGTCGACCGCACCGGCAACCTCGTGTGCCTCCTCGTCGACGAGGAGAGCCGCCTCACCGGCCTGCTCACCGACGGAGACCTGCGCCGGGCGTTCCTCAAGGGCACGAGCCTCGACAGCCCGGCGCTCGACCACGCCACCCGCGCGCCTCACTTCGTCGCTGCAGGCTCCCCGCGCGCCCTCGTGCTCGACCTCATGCAGGCGCTGCGCATCTCCGCGGTGCCCGAGCTCGCCGAGGACCGGACGCTGGTCGGGCTCCACACCCTCTCCGACGTCGTCGGTTCGGCGCCGCTGCCCAACGTCGCGGTCGTCATGGCGGGCGGGCGCGGCACGCGCCTCGGCCACCTGACCAGGGACACGCCCAAGCCGCTCATGACCGTGGCGGGCCGCTCGATCCTCGAGTGGATCGTGCTCGGACTCGTCGGTGACGGTATCCGCGAGATCTACGTCAGCGTCAACTACCTCGCCGAGCGGATCGAGGAGCACCTCGGGGACGGCACACGCCTCGGCTGCACGATCCGCTACCTGCGCGAGGACCCGGAGCTGCCCCTCGGCACGGCTGGCTCGCTCGCGCTGCTGCGCGAGGAGCGCCCCGACCTCGAGCACCCGGTCCTCGTCATGAACGGCGACCTCATGGTCGAGTTCGACGCGAGCGACCTGCTCGACGCCCACCGGCGCACCGGCGCAGCCCTCACGGTGGCCACGCGCACCTACCAGCACGAGGTGCCCTTCGGCGTCGTGGAGAGCACCGACGGCAGGGTCACCGGCGTCACCGAGAAGCCGACGCTGAGCTTCGACATCAACGCAGCCGTGTATGCCGTCGAGCCGAGGGCGCTCGCCTGGCTCCCGAGCGGCCGGGCGAGCACGATGCCGGAGCTCGTGCAGACGTGCCTCGAGCGTGGCGAGCCGGTGACGGCGTGGCCGATCCAGAGCGAGTGGATCGACGTCGGCACCCCGAAGGATCTCGCCCGCGCCAAGGGTGAGGCGTGATCCCGGCCGGTCCAGAGAGACTCGTAATCAGATGAAGACGACGAAAAGGCAATTGTGACAATAGAACTCACGCCCGTGCCGATGGCCGGGTCGATCGCCGGGAAGACGGTGCTCGTCACCGGCTCCGACGGCTTCATCGGCTCGCACGTCGTGGAGCGGCTCGTCGGGGACGGCGCGCACGTGCGGGCCTTCTGCCTCTACAACTCGAACGGCTCCACCGGTTGGCTCGACGAGTCAGAGACGTTCCGCACGGCGGTGCGCGACGGGCAGGCCGAGGTGGTCCTCGGCGACATCCGCGACCCCGAGCACGTCATGGCCTCGACCGAGGGCGTCGACGTCGTGCTCCACCTCGCGGCGCTCATCGCCATCCCGTTCTCCTACGTCGCGCCGCGCTCCTACGTCGAGACCAACGTCATCGGCACGCTCAACGTGCTGGAGGCCGTCCGCCGCCACGGCACCCCGCGGATGGTCAACACGTCGACGTCCGAGGTCTACGGCACGCCGGAGGAGGTGCCCATCACAGAGGCGCACCCGCTGCGCGGTCAGTCGCCCTACTCGGCCACGAAGATCTCGGCCGACAAGATGTGCGAGTCGTATGCGTTGTCATTCGAGACGCCGGTGACGACCCTCCGCCCGTTCAACACCTTCGGGCCCCGCCAGTCCACGCGCGCGGTCATCCCGACCGTCCTGTCGCAGCTGCTCGCCGGCGCCGCCGCGCTCAAGCTCGGCGACGTGACGCCCAAGCGCGACTTCACCTTCGTCACCGACACAGCCGACGGCTTCGTGCGCGCAGCGCTGGCCGACGTCGCCCCCGGCACGACGATCCAGCTCGGCACCGGCCGCACCGTCTCGGTCGGCGACGTCGTGCAGCTGTGCCGCAAGGTGACCGGCAGCGACGCCGAGATCGTCACCGAGAGCGACCGCATCCGGCCCGAGGGCTCCGAGGTGCAGATCCTGCTCTCCGACCCGACCCGCGCGAACGAGGTGCTCGGCTGGGCGCCGACCGTCTCGCTCGAGGAGGGCCTGGCGGCGACGGCCGAGTGGCTGCGGCCCCGAGTCGAGCCCGAGACCGCCGGGCGGTACCACCGATGACGGCGACCGGCGAGGCGCACGCGCCCGGAGCCCGCGGGCCCGAGGGCACCATCCCGCTCGCGGTGCCCAACATCGGCGAGCTCGAGCGCCGCTACGTCCTCGAGGCCGTCGAGTCCGGCTTCGTCTCGTCTGTCGGTCCCTTCGTCTCGGACTTCGAGCGCCGCTTCGCCGAGCGCGTCGGCTCCAAGCACGCGATCGCCTGCGCCACCGGCACGGCCGCCATCCACGTCGGCCTGCTCCTGCTCGGGGTCCGGCGGGGCGACGACGTCGCCTGCTCCGACTTCACCTTCGTCGGCTCGGTCAACCCGATCGCCTACTGCGGCGCCCGTCCCGTCCTGGTCGACTCCGAGACGACGACCTGGAACCTGGACCCCGCCCTGCTCGCCGCTGAGCTGGACCGGCGCGCAGCCGCCGGCGAGGCACAGCCCACGGTCGTCGAGATCGTCCACGTGCTCGGGCAGCCCGCCGACATGGAACCGCTCATGGACGCCTGCGACCGGCACGGCATACCCGTGCTCGAGGACGCCGCCGAGTCGTTGGGAGCGACCTGGACGGCGGGCCGGTACGCCGGGCGGCACACCGGCACGGTCGGCCGCATCGGCTGCTTCTCGTTCAACGGCAACAAGATCACGACGACCGGCGGCGGCGGCATGATCGTCACCGACGACGACGACCTCGCTGCACGGGCGCGGCACCTCACGACCCAGGCCAAGGTCCCCGACGTCGGCTACCTCCACGACGAGGTCGGCTACAACTACCGGCTCACCAACCTCGCCGCGGGGCTCGGCCTCGCCCAGCTCGAGCGCCTGGACGAGTTCGTCGCCGCCAAGCACCGCATCGCGGCCCGCTACGACGAGGCACTCGCCGACCTCCCGCTCGCCCTGCCGCCGCGGGTCGACGGCCTCGGCGCGACCTACTGGCTCTACTCGGTGCTCGTGCCGGAGACCGACGGCCGCGGCCGCGACGAGTTCCTCGAGCACCTCAACGGTCTCGGCGTCGGGGCGCGGGCGCTGTGGCGACCGCTGCACGCCCAGCCGCCGTTCCTCAGCGCGCCCGTGCTCGGGGGAGCGGTCGGCGACGGGCTCTTCGCCCGGGGGCTGTCGCTGCCCTGCGCGACCGAGCTGACCGACGCCGACCAGGACCGCGTCATCGCGGCGGTGCGCTCCTTCTTCGACTAGCCCGCCCAGGTCGGCGCGGCCCGGACGCCGCCCCCGGCCGCGGGCGGTCGAGACGTCGGTGTTCCCTGTGCGGCAGGATGTCGTCGTGGAGATCGCCATCGGGCTGCTCGCGATCGCGGCCGCTGTTCTCGGGGGGTCGTGGGTCGCCGACCGTTTCGACCTGCCCCCGCCGCTCGTCCTCATCGTCCTGGGCATCCTCGGGTCCTACGTGCCGTTCGTGCCCGAGGTGGCGCTCGGCCCGGAGATCGTCCTGCTCGGCATCCTCCCGCCCCTGCTGTATGCCGCCGCCATCCAGACCTCGCTGGTCGACTTCCGCAACAACCGTGGCGTCATCCTCAGCCTGTCGGTCGGGCTCGTCCTCTTCACGGCCCTCGGGGTGGCGATCTTCCTCCAGTGGGTGCTCGGCCTCCAGTTCGCGGTCGCCTTCGCGATCGGTGCCGTCGTCGCGCCACCGGACGCCGTCGCCGCCACCGCGGTCGGCCGTCGCATCGGGCTGCCGCGCCGTCTCGTGTCCATCCTCGAGGGTGAGTCGCTCGTCAATGACGCGACCGCGCTCGTATCGCTGCGCACGGCGCTGGCCGCCGCTGGACTCGCCACCGCGGTGTCGTCGGGCGGCGTCAGCTTCGGCGGGGTGGTGCTCGACTTCGCGTGGGCGTCCGTCGGTGGCGTCGCCGTCGGCTTCGCCGTCGCCCTGCTCGTGTCCGTGCTGCGCCGGTACTTCTCGACCGAGCCGGCCTTCGACACCGTGCTGTCGTTCATGGTCCCGTTCGCGGCCTACGTGCCAGCCGAGGAGCTGCACGCCTCGGGGGTCATCGCGGTCGTGACGGCGGGCCTGGTGCTGGGGCACAAGTCCCCGCGCACGCAGATGGGCGCCTCGCGCCTCAGCGAGCGGATCAACTGGTCCTCGATCCAGTTCCTCCTCGAGAACGCCGTCTTCCTCCTCATCGGGCTCCAGGTCTTCTACGTGCTCGACCGAGTCCGCAGCTCGCCTCTGTCGGCGGGCCAGATCGCGTTCGCGGCCGTGGGCACGCTCCTGGCGGTCCTGGTACTGCGACCGCTGTGGATCGTGCCCTTCCGTTTCATCAGCACGCGCGTCCTGCGCATCGAGGCGCAGGCGCCGTGGACGCACACGGTCGTCCTCTCATGGGCGGGCATGCGTGGCGTGGTGACTCTTGCGGCGGCGCTGCTGCTGCCTCCGCAGACGCCGTACCGGGACGTGCTCGTCCTCATCGCCGTGGTCGTCACCGTGGGTACGCTGCTCCTCCAGGGGACGACGCTGCCGGGCCTCGCCCGCCGGCTCGGGGTGCGCGGGCCCGACCCCCGGGAGGACGCGCTCCAGGCAGCCACGGTGCTGCAGGCCGCGACACGCTCGGGCCTCGACGTGCTCGACCGGATGGACGACGTCGACCAGACGACCCGCGAGGTCCTCCGCTCCCGCTCGGAGGACCGGCTGAACCAGATGTGGGAGCGGCTCGGTGCGCGCGGCGGCGACGTCGACGAGACGCCCAGCGCGCGGTACCGGCGGGCGCGCATGCAGATGCTGCAGGCGGAGCGCGAGGAGGTGCTTCGGCTGCGTGACGAGGGTCGGGCCGACCACGCCGTGCTCCGGGTGGTGCTGGGCTCGCTCGACCTCGAGGAGACCATGCTGGACCGGATCGACGACCAGGACAGCCGCCTGGCGGAGAGTGAGGTGTTGCCCGTGGACACGATCGAGGCTCCCTGCGAGCACCTGGAGCAGAGCGACTCGTGCGTCGCACCACGCACCCCCGAGGGGTGCGAGGAGTGCCTCCGCGACGGCACGACGTGGGTGCACCTGCGCCTCTGCCTCCGGTGCGGGCACGTCGGCTGCTGCGACTCCTCCGAGATGAGGCACGCGACCGGCCACTTCCACTTGACGCAGCACCCGGTGATGCGCTCGATCGAGCCGGGCGAGGCCTGGCGGTGGTGCTTCGTCGACGAGGTGGTCGGCTGAGCGCTCTCAGTCCAGGCGCTGCGTGATCGAATGCGTGTCGCCGTCGTGGACCACCGTCGTCGACGCTCCCTGGACGAGCGCGAGGAAGGGCTGCACGTGCCCGCACTCGACGTCGGCGACGACCGGCACGCCGAGCAGGCCGAGGGCGTCGACCACCGCCGCGTGCTGCGTGAATCCCTGGGGCTCCGGTGCGTGTGTGCGTGATACGAGCACCCCGTTCGCTGCGTCGAACCATCCGCGTAGCCGCATCGCGTGCAGGGCCCGGCAGATGTCGTAGGCGCCCCATTCGGCGATGTCGAGCAGCACGACGACGCCCTCGCGCGCATGGTCGCCCGCGAAGGCGCCGATGTCGGCGAACCGCCCACCGGCCAGGAAGCTCACCGTCTCGACGCACCCGCCGACGAGACGCCCGGAGAAGGTGACCGGCTCGTCCTCGTGGCCGGGGTCGAGGCGTGTCCACGTGCCGCGCCCGTCGAGGGTCATCTCGGAGACGCTGGGGTTGCCGGCGTAGTCGTCCCAGCCGCCACTGCGGAAACGGCCGGGGGAGTGCTGGCGCAGCTCGTCACCCACCGTGGCGCCGGCCACGTCGACCCAGTGGAGTATGCCGTCCGGCACGGCGTACGGGGTGTCCATGAGGTTCTGCCCGTGGATCGTCGCGATCCCCGTGGTGAGTGTGAGCGGCGTCAGCCAGGTCGAGGTGTCGGAGAAGCCGACGCACCAGGTGGGCTCGGCGGCGCCCACCGCGTCGAGGTCGAGCAGGTCGAGCAGGTCGATGGCGGTCTCGCCACCCCACGGCGGCACGACGGCGCGGATGCTCGGGTCGAGCAGCATCCCCATCAGCTCGGCGGCGCGTGCCTCGCGCGGCCCGCTGACGTGGCTCGGGGCGTGGTTGAGCTCGCCGACGACGACCTCGAAGCCGCGGTCTCGCAGGCACTGGACGGCATACGAGAACCGTCCCCAGAGTGCGTCGGAGACGCCCGAGCTCGGCGAGGTGACGCCGATCCGGTCGCCGGGGCGAAGGGGAGCGGGGTAGCGGATCGGCATGGCTGCCATCGTGCCAGCCATGCCGATCCCCGTTCACCCGCTTTGTGCCTCGAGGTCAGGCCTTCGCGGCGGTGAAGCCCTGCTCGAGGTCGGCCAGGATGTCGTCGATGTGCTCGAGGCCGACCGACAGGCGGACGAGCCCCGGCGTCACGCCGGCGGCGAGCCGGTCCTCGTCCGGGCCCTGCGAGTGCGTCGTCGAGGCGGGGTGGATCACGAGCGAGCGCACGTCGCCGATGTTGGCGACGTGGCTGTGCAGCGAGAGCCCCTCGACGAACTTCTTGCCCGCCTCGAGGCCGCCCGCGATCTCGAACGACAGCACCGCACCGGCCCCACGGGGGGCGTACTTCTGCGCCGTCGCGTACGACGGGCTGCCCGGTAGGGAGGCCCACACGACCCGTTCGACCTGCGCGTGGTCCTGGAGGTAGGCGGCCACCTTCGCGGCGTTCTCGAGGTGCCGCTCGATGCGCAGCGACAGCGTCTCCAGGCCCTGCGCGACGAGGAAGGCGTTGAACGGCGCGGCCGAGGGCCCGAGGTCGCGCAGCAGCTGGACGCGCGCCTTGAGGATGTAGGCGAGGTTCGCCCCGAGCGGGCTGCCGACGCCGAGGTCTCGGGCGAACACCAGGCCGTGGTAGCTCTCCTCCGGCGTGTTGTAGTTCGGGAACTTCTCGGGGTCCCGGGCGTAGTCGAAGTTGCCCGAGTCGACGATCACGCCGGCGATCGAGGTGCCGTGGCCACCGAGGTACTTCGTCGCCGAGTGCACCACGACGTCCGCGCCCCACTCGATGGGCCGGATCACGTACGGCGTGGCGATCGTGTTGTCGACGACGAGCGGGACGCCGTGCTCGTGAGCCAGCGCCGCGACGGCCTCGATGTCGAGCACCTCGGCCTTGGGGTTGGCGATGGTCTCACCGAAGAACGCCTTGGTGTTCGGCCGGACCGCGGCTCGCCAGGACTCGACCGAGGTCGGGTCCTCGACGAAGCTGACCTCGATGCCGAGCTTGGGGAAGGTGAACTTCAGGAGGTTGACGGTGCCGCCGTAGAGGCTCGGAGAGGCGACGATGTGGTCGCCCGCCTCTGCGATGTTGAGCAGTGCGAGCGTCGTCGCGGACTGCCCGGAGGCGACGAGGAGCGCGCCGACCCCGCCCTCGAGCGCGGCGATGCGCTGCTCGACCACGTCGGTGGTCGGGTTCATCAAGCGGGTGTAGATGTTGCCGAACTCCTTGAGCCCGAAGAGGTTCGCGGCCTGCTCGGTGTCGCTGAAGACGCAGCTCGTCGTCTGGTAGATCGGCAGCGCGCGGGCTCCCGTCGCGCTGTCGGCGCTCTGTCCGGCGTGGATCTGCTTGGTCTCGAAGGACCAGTTGGGCTCGGTCATCGGTCGTCCTGCTTCTGGGTCGAGTCGGTGACCGCGACCTCCGCGGGGAAGGCCGGCTGCACCGACGGGTCGGTGCGGGAGAGTGACTCTCCGCGCTTGCCCGCGCGCCGGATGGCGCCGACGGGCCAGGTCTTCACCCGGGGCACCCCACCGCGGTTGGAGGGTTGCCGGCCAGCGAGCCGGGGCTTGTCGCTGGCGCTCATGACCTACCGGTGAGTGTACGTATGCCGTTCGGTGCCTCGGGAGCAGGTGTCCTCATCGTGGGACGCGCCTTCGCGCTCGGCTGTTTCGGGGTGTGCACGGGCTGCGCCGACGAGTCGACTGATCCGGTGGGCGAGCCCTTCCTGAGGCACGGCCACGGAGGGCGCCAAAGTGCCGTGGCCTCGATCACTAGGACGTCCTAGTAATCCGAACTGGCGAGTAGGATCACTGTTCGTGAGCACGAACCCCGACTTCGACCTGTTCCGGACCAGCGAGGACCACGAGGCCCTCAGGGAGGCCGTCCGAGCGGTCGCCGAGGACAAGATCGCCCCGTACGCCGCTGCCGTCGACGCCGAGGCGCGCTACCCGCAGGAGGCGCACGACGCGCTCGTCGCCTCGGACTTCTTCGCCCCCCACGTGCCCGAGGAGTACGACGGCGTCGGTGCCGACGCGCTCGCCACCTGCATCGTCATCGAGGAGGTCGCTCGCGTCGACGCTTCGGCCTCCCTGATCCCCGCCGTCAACAAGCTCGGCTCGCTCCCGCTCATCCTCGACGGCAGCGACGAGGTGAAGGGCCGCTACCTGCCGCCACTGGCCAAGGGTGAGACGACCTTCTCCTACGGGCTCTCCGAGCGCGAGGCGGGCTCTGACACCGCGTCCCTGAAATGCCGGGCACGTCAGGACGGCGACGGCTGGGTGCTCTCCGGGCAGAAGTCATGGATCACGAACGCCGGCGTCTCGGAGTACTACACCGTCCTCGCCGTCACCGACCCGGACGGTCCTCGCGGCGCCAACGTGACCGCCTTCGTCGTCGAGAAGTCCGACGAGGGCTTCACCTTCGGCGAGAAGGAGCGCAAGCTCGGCATCAAGGGCAGCCCCACCCGCGAGCTGCACTTCGACAACGTCCGTCTCCCCGGCGACCGAGTCGTCGGGCAGGTCGGCGACGGGCTCAAGATCGCTCTGCGCACCCTTGACCACACGCGGGTCACCATCGGTGCTCAGGCGGTGGGCATCGCCCAGGGCGCCCTCGACCAGGCCGTCGCCTACGTCAAGGAACGCAAGCAGTTCGGCCAGCGCATCGCCGACTTCCAGGGCATCCAGTTCATGCTCGCCGACATGGCGATGGAGCTCGAGGCAGCGCGCCAGATGGTCTACGTCGCGGCCGCCAAGTCCGAGCGCGGCGACAAGGACCTCACCTTCTTCGGGGCGGCGGCCAAGTGCTACGCCTCCGACGTCGCGATGAAGGTCACGACCGACGCGGTGCAGCTGCTGGGTGGCGCCGGCTACACGAGCGACTTCCCGCTCGAGCGGATGATGCGCGACGCCAAGATCACCCAGATCTACGAGGGCACCAACCAGGTCCAGCGCCTCGTCATGGCCCGTCAGCTCCTCAAGTAGGCTGGGCGCCGCTCGAAGGGGGACGTCGGGCCGCCCCAGCCCGACAGCCTGACGACGACAAGGACCTTGCAGTGGATCTGACCCGTGACGCCCGGCCGGCGGTCAGCGTCATCATGCCGATCCTCAACGAGGAGAGGCACCTGCGTGACGCTGTCGCGATGATCCTGGCGCAGGACTACCCCGGCCGGCTCGAGGTGGTCCTCGCCCTGGGTCCTTCGACCGACCGCACCGACGAGGTCGCGGGACAGGTTGCCGCCGCCGACCCGCGCGTCCGGCTCGTGGCCAACCCGAGCGGGCGCACGCCGGACGGCCTCAACGCCGCGATCGGTGCCAGCAGCGGCGAGGTCATCGTGCGCGTCGACGGGCACGCGGAGATCCCCGACGACTACATCCGCGTCGCGGTGGACGAGCTGCTCCGCGTCGGCGCCGACAACGTCGGCGGCATCATGGACGCCCGCGGCACGACCGACTTCGAGCGCGCTGTCGCGGCCGCGATGCGCAGCCCCCTCGGCGTGGGCAGCTCCCGCTTCCACACGGGGGGCGAGGCCGGTGACGCCGACACCGTCTACCTCGGCGTGTTCCGTCGCGCCGCTCTGGAACGGGTAGGCGGCTACGACTCCCACTTCGCGCGCGCCCAGGACTGGGAGATGAACCACCGCATCCGCGAAACGGGCGGCAAGGTGTGGTTCACCCCGGCCCTCAGGGTCACCTATCGCCCCCGTGCCTCGGTGAAGGCCCTCGCCAAGCAGTACTTCCACTACGGCAGGTGGCGCCGGGTCGTCGCGCGACACCACGAGGGCACCATCAACCCGCGCTACCTCGCGCCTCCGACGATGGTCATCGTCACGACGGCCGCCACGGTGGCCGGGTTCTTCTGGCGCCCGGCCTGGGCCGTTCCCGCCGCGTATGCCGCCGGCATCGTCGCGGGGGGAGCCGCTATCTCCCGCGGTGAGTCCGCACGCAGCCGCGCCGTGACGCCGGTCGTCCTGGCGACGATGCACTGGGCATGGGGCGTCGGCTTCCTCACCAGCCCGCGACGACTGACCCGCTGAGCCGGACTCGTCGCGAGCGCTCACTCGGCTTGCGCGCAGCCGACCATCTCGTACAGCGTGTAGGGGGCCGCGGATGTCACCTCACGCCACGCCGGCGAGCTGCCGACACGGTCGATGCCGGCGTACTGCGCCACGCGGTTGCCGGCCCACGAGAACGGCAGTCCCCCGGTGATGGCGTAGGACACGCCCTGCCGCGTGGCCGCCTCGCACACCTTCGGATCGGTTCCTGCGCGGTCGAGGCCCGCGGCGAGCAGCTGACGGTCACCGGAAGTGTTGGTCTTCTCGGTCGGGATGAGCAGCTGTCGGCCGCTGACGACATACAGGTACGTGCCGCCGTTCCACGGGTTGGCGGCGACGACCGCATCCTCGGGCAGATGCGTCGACAGCCGCCGCAGCGCCTGCAGGTCCGGCCCGCTCGCCCACGAGTCGGCGGCCTGGGGGTGGAAGTAGCGGTGCAGGATGTGGCGGTGCGCCCCGGACTGAGCCCCGGCGTCGAGCAGCATGATCCCCAGCGCAACGCAAACCCCGAGCCCCACGCCGCGGGTGGCACCCCAGCGTTGCGGGGCCAGTCGGGTGACCAGGTCGCTGATCGCGAGCAGGCCGGCGGTCGCGGCGACGACGGCCGGGAGGATGGCTGCCGTGTGCAGCCGGACGGCGTTGTTGTACCAGGGCCAGGTGAACCACCGCACGACATCGGTGTCGACGGCGATGTTGAACCAGAAGAGCGCGAGCATTGCGACCAGAGCAGGGACGACCCACCGGGCGCCACGGTGGCGCACGAGCAGGGCGACCACGCCGACCGCGACCACGGCCGCGAGCACCGGCAGCGGTCGGGTCAGGCGCGGTGCGAAGTTGACCAGATCATGCCAGGCGAGGCCCGGCTCCCGCTCGGGACCGGCCGCACCAGTGGCGAACATGGAGGGCGACCGCAGGACGACCGACGCGGCTGCGACTGTCGCGACCGCCAGCACCGTTCCGGTCAGCACTGCGGCACGTCGGGGCCACGAGGGTTGTCGGACGGTGAGACCGATGACGCGCCCGAGGACGAGCAGCCCACCGAAGAGGCACAGGGTGACGAAGGCGTTGGGGTGGGCCATGACGACGCCCGGTAGCGCGGCGAGAAGGACCACGGCGGAGCGCAGACGGTCGGCGACGGCATACGGCGGTCGCCCGAGGGGACGGAAGAGCCCGGCGACGGCGGCGACGGCGGCCGGAACCAGGGCTTGGCCCAGCAGGTTGGGCCACAGCACACCGAAGCCCATGAGCATGTAGGGGTACGTCGTGAAGGCGATGCTCAGGAAGGCGGCTGAGAGGACGACGACCACGCGTCGCCCCAGCAGAGCCAGGGACAGCACGATGCACCCGAGCGGCCAGACCACTGCGACGAGCACGACGACGTAGACCGACGAGCAGACGACGACCGACGCACCCGTGAGCAGCGACGCAGTCGCCGTGAAGGCGTAGAAGGCTGCCGGGTAGAAGCCTGTCCACGTGGGGAAGTTGAAGCGCCCGATGTCGAACGAGGAGAGCGTCCCGTTCGCCAGGCCCCACTGGGGCGCAGCCACGTGGAAGATGGTGTCCGATCCCTGCGGCAGGGCCTCCGGTGTCCGCACCTCGGTGCGGATGGTGACGAGGACCACGGCGAGGGTCACGAACACGCTGGCGACGGTCCACCACGACACCGCGTCGAAGCGGACCCGGTCGCCGTGCTCGAGCCGGCGGGCCCACTCCGGCCGGCGGGCCGCCAGGTGGGTGTTGGCCCGAGTCGTGAGCACGCCGGCGCCGAGGGCGAGCGCGCACATGACGAGCGTGCCCACGACGAGCGGTGCGACTCCCCAGCGCACTCCGAGCGCAGCCGCTGCGACGGCAGTGACCGCCAGGCAGCTCGTCGACAGCAGCGGCGCCAGAGCGAGGGCGGCGAGCGGCCTCAGCCCGAGCAGGATCCCGGCACCGAGGCCGGGAAGGAAGGTGAGGGAGAGCACCACCAGGAAGACGGGGAGCGTGTCGCTCCACGAGGCGGTGTTGGGTATGAGCACCGCGCACATCCTCTCGCTCGACCGCTGTCAACTGCCCGGCAGAGCGTACTGAAGGGTGGCGGCCGGAACGCACGCGGGCCGGGTCCCATGCAGGCTGACGTCTCGGTCCCACGAGCGGTCACTACGATGGCGGGGCCACCGGGTACCGCCGGGACGCTGCACCCCGGAGACCAAGGAGTGAAGAGGTACATGTCACCGCGCCTTCCCTCGACGCGTATCGCCCGGCGCTTCGCCCGCAAGCTGGTCGGCGCCGGACCCCACGAGCTCAAGGCAGCTTTCGCATCGCTCCCGGTCCGCAAGGACCTGGTGGTCTACGAGTCGTTCGCCGGCAACGGCATGCTGTGCAACCCCGAGGCGATCTTCCGCGCCCTGCTCGAGGATCCCGACCAGCAGCACCTGCACCACGTGTGGGTCCTCGCCGACCTCCGGGCCTACGCCTCGACGGTGGCGGAGTTCTCGGACGACGACAGGGTGCGCTTCGTGCGGCGCGGGTCGCTCGCGTACCACCGGGCGCTGGCCACCGCGGGCCTGCTCGTCAACAACGCGACCTTCCCGCCGGACTGGGGGAAGCGACCTGGCCAGACCTACCTCAACACCTGGCACGGCACGCCCCTCAAGGCCATGGGCTACGACGAGTCGCAAGGCGGCTGGGGCGCCCGCAACGTGCTGCGCAACTTCATGATGGCGGACTACCTGCTGTCCACCAGCACGTTCATGAGCGAGCAGATGTACGAGCACGCCTACCGCCTCGTCAACGTCGCGCCGGGCGAGATCGTCGAGGTCGGCTACCCACGCACCGACCTGCAGCTCACGGCTGAGCGGGCGCGCGAGAACACGCTCACCCGGCTCCGGGCGGCCGGCGTGCGCGTTAGCGCGGACGACACACTCGTGCTCGTCGCGCCCACGTGGAAGGGCGAGTCCTTCCACAGCCCTCGCAACGACGCCGCGGATCTCGCCGCGCTCGCCCACGAGCTCGAACGCCGTCTCCCGCCCGGCCATCGGGTGCTGCTGAAGGTGCACCAGCAGGTCTACCGCTTCGCCGGCCGCGAGCCCCTGCTGGCAGGCCGGCTCGTGCCCAACGACGTGCCGACGAACGCGGTGCTCGGCGCCACCGACGTGCTCGTCACCGACTACTCCAGCATCTTCTTCGACTTCCTCTCCACCAGCCGCCCCATCCTCTTCCACGCCCCCGACCGGGACGAGTACGACGGCTACCGCGGGTGCTACCTGACGGTCGACGAGCTGCCCGGGCCCCAGACCGACTCCGCCCACGAGCTCGCCGAGAGGATCGCGGCCATCGGCACCGGCTCGGCGGACGACCCGCTGGTCACGCACGGCGCTCGGCGGGAAGCCGCCCGGGCCCGTTTCGCGCCCCACGACGACGGGGGCTCCACCCAGCGCGTGCTCGACGTGGTCGTGAGGGGTCAGCGCGACGGTCACACCGTGCGGCACACGCGACGGGACGGCCGACGCACGCTCCTGCTCTACCTGGGCGGGATGATGTCCAACGGCATCACGAGCTCGGCGCTCAACCTGCTGCGCACCATCGACCACACGCGATGGGACGTCTCGGTGGTCATGGGAGCCATCAACAACGACGACCGTCGCGCCAACGCTGCGTCGATCGACCCGCGGGTGCGCCAGTTCGTGCGCAGCAGCAACCCGTTGGTGAGCAAGACCCTGTGGCGCAGCCGGCGCCGGCTCATGCGCGGACAGATCGACCGTCTGGCCCCGGGCGCCCTCCAGCGCCTCGACGCTGCCCTCGCCCAGGACTGGCGGCGTCTCGTCGGCTCGGCCCGCTTCGACCACGTCGTGGACTTCAGCGGCTACTCACCGGCCTGGACCTTCCTTCTCGGGCACGCCCCCGCAGGCAGCCGGTCCGTGTGGCAGCACAACGACCTGCTGGCCGACCAGATGCGGGAGATCGCGGGGAAGCAGCCGCACGCCGCCAACCTCAGGGGCGTCTTCACCAGCTACGCGCGCTTCGACCACATCGTCTCGGTGTCCGAGGCGCTGCGTGACGTCAATGCCCGCTGCCTCGCCGCCTGGGCGCCGGCCGAGAAGTTCGTCTCCGCACGCAACACCATCGACAGCCAGCGGGTCGTCAGCGGCGCGGGCGACCCGCCGCCCCCCGAGGTGTTCGGTGCGCTGCGGCCGACGGATGACGGCGCCGACCCCTTCGTCTTCGTCGCCGTCGGACGGCTGTCCCCGGAGAAGAACCACCAGCGTCTCCTCGAGGCCTTTCGGATCGCCCGCCGCGCCCATCCGCAGATCCGGCTGCTCGTGGTGGGGGACGGGCCGCTGCGCGCCGACCTCGCAGCCCGCGCCGACCGGCTCGGGCTGTCCGGGATCGTCGTCTTCACCGGCCTCCAGCGCAACCCGTGGGCGATCATGGCGCACAGCCACTGCTTCGTGCTGTCCAGCGACTACGAGGGCCAGCCGATGGTGATCCTCGAGGCGCGGACCCTGGGCCTGCCCGTCGTCGCCACGTCGTTCGACTCGGTCGGCTCGGCGCTCGGCCCGGGCGAAGGGCTCGTGGTGGACCGGTCGGTGGACGCCGTCGCGGCCGGCCTCGTCGCGGCGGTCGAGGCGCGCGTCCCCTGGGCGCCCTTCGACCCCGACGTCTACAACAAGGTCGTGCTCGAGGAGTTCGAGCGCGCCGTGGGTGCCACCCCGTAGCGAGCGCTCGGGGTCACCTGGCCGACCGGTCTGCTCGGCCCGTCACCGTCCCCATACGGCGTCGACGACCCGAGCAGCCGCCTTGCCGTCGTCGCGCGGCGCGAACTGCTCCCGGAAGTCGTCGTAGCGCTCCCGGTACGTCTCGCCGACGGCGGGGAGCGAGCCGAGGGCCTGCAGCACGCTGTCGGTGGACGAGAGCAGCGGCCCGGGCGCGATCTCCGCGAAGTCAAGGTAGAAGCCTCGAGTCGAACCGGCGTACTCCGACACGTCGGGCGTCAGGAACAGCATCGGGGACCCGGTGCTGACGAAGTCGAACATGACCGACGAGTAGTCCGTGATGAGCACGTCGGCGACGAGCATCAGCTCGGTGATGTCGGGGTAGCGCGAGACGTCCACGATGTTCGGCGCCGAGCTGTCGCCCAGCCCGGGCGTGTTGCTGTGCCCGCGCACGAGCAGCACCGAGCCGGACCCGAAGGCGCGCGAGACCAGGTCGAGCTCGAGGTGGTTGACCATGGCGTAGCCACCCGAGGCCGTGCGCACGTTGTCGCGCCACGTCGGCGCGTAGAGCACGAGCCGGGCGTCGGCCGGGACCCCGAGCCGCGCCCGGACGCGGGCGCGGTCGGCCTCGGAGCCGGTGCTCAGCAGGTCGTTGCGGGGGTACCCGAGGTTGAGCACCTCGCCCTCGAAACCGAGGGCATCGGCCAGGACGGAACTGGCGAAGTCGTTCTGGGCCAGCAGCATGTCCCAGGCCCGGGCCTCCCGGCTCATCAGGTCTCGGTAGGACAGCGAGAGGTTCGCCGCGGGCACGTGCCGCCCGATCTTCTTCAGCGGGGTCCCGTGCCAGGTCTGCAGGTAGGTCTGGTCCGGGTGCTTGGAGTAGTAGAACGGGAAGTTGTTGTTCGCCACCAGCTGACGCGACGTGTGCAGCGCGTGCAGGTGCTCCCGGGTTCCGATGACCACCTTCTCGGCGCCCTCGGGCACGACGGAGGTGCCGTCCGCGACCTCCCACACGAGACGGTGGGGGTAGTCGCGCCGCACCAGCTCGTCGTAGACGGCGAGGGGCGAGTCGGCGGACGAGCGTCCCCCGAACGTCGAGAAGAGCACGGCCTCCTCGACCGGTGAGCTCAGCAACGCAGGTATGCCGCGTCGCTCCGCCCACTGGCCGGCGCGGGTCCAGTCCTCCTCCGGCACCGAGGACCGGGTGTTGACCCAGAGCGCCCGTGCCCGCGAGGTGACCGTGAAGCGGAAGGAGACCTCGTCGGTGCGGTGCCAGTGCAGGAACCGGGGGCTCACGTCCTCGACGGCGTGCGGCGCCACCGGCACCCACACGCTGCGCTCGACGACCCCCGGGCCGCGCAGCAGCCTCAGCGAGTAGCCGCCGGTGGCCTGGGCGACGGAGCTGCCCCAGCGCTGCCGCACGAGGTCGAAGTCGGCCTCGAAGCTCCCGGACGCCCGGTCGTGGCGCACGTCGGAGGGCGGCCAGGTCTCTTGGTCGGACACGAGCGCGAGGTGCAGCGCGACGCCGGCCGCGGCACACCCCTTGACGGTGAACGACCGGCGGTCGTCGGCCACCTCGACGGCGTGGATGGCGGCGTGCAGCTTCCGGTCGAGCATCCGCAGCCGGCCCGAGCCCACGAGCCGGAGTCGCAGGCCGCCGGTGTGGGGAGACCCGCCCGTCAGCTCCCCGGAGGAGCCACCGTAGACGACGGGGCGCGTGCCGCTCGACACCACGGCCCGAAGTCCCCAGCGGTGGTCGGTCGTCGGCGATGCGCCCGAGGGCAGCGGCGGGACGGTCACGGTCGCGGCATAGCCGCCCTCGACGGACCGCGCGGGGAAGCTGCGCTGGATGCCCACGGCGCCACACGAGATGGTGAACGCCGAGATCGGCTCCCCGTCGGTGGAGGCCACGAGGTCCAGCTCGCGCCCGACCAGCTGCGCCCGGGAGGCGACGACCCGGGGGGCGAACAGGTGGAAGTGCAGTCCACGCGCGGCCGAGTAGACCGGGACCACCCGCTTGCCGTCGTGCAGGGGCGAGACCTCGAGCTCGTTGCCGGTCCAGCGGCGGTCCCAGGAGGTGACCGGCGTACGCCACGAGCGGGCAAGCGTGCCGTCGCGATGCAGCTCCAGCGCGAGCTCGAGGTGCCAGCCCGGGTGCGACTCGACGACGTCGTCGACGGCCGGGTGCCGGGCCTCGAGGGCGGCGGCGAGGTCAGCGAGGTCGATGCGGACACGGAAGCCCGACGCGGCCTGGCTGGGTGAGGCCTGACCGGCCAGCTCGTCCAGGACCGCGTCCTCGAAGCGCTGGACGGACAGCACGAGGTCGGAGTCGGGCGTCGGCGGCCCCTGCACCGACTCGTCGACCAGGTGAGCCGTCAGCGTCGTGTCGCTGGCTCCGAGGTCGAGCCCCGGCACCCACGCCATGCCGGTGACGACGAGGTCGTCGTCCTCCACCTCGTAGCCGAAGACGGTCACGCGCATCCGGGCGTCGACCTCGGTCAGCGCGAGGTCGGCCGCCGTCGGACGGTAGGTCTGGAGGTCCTCGAGGTAGAGCGGACGGGCCTGGGGCGGCTCGACCGAGTAGTCGGCCACCCATGCGTCGCCGACCTCGCTGCGCCGGCGCAGGGCGACGCGGATGTCGTCGCGGTGTCCCTGCTCCACCATGCGGGCGAGAAGGCGGTCGTGCAGCCCCACCATCCCCCAGGTGTGGTCGTCCATGCCCTGGGCCACGGCCGCGACACCGGAGGCCAGCGCCTCCCAGTAGTCCTCGCCGATGCGCGGGACCTCGTTGTAGTAGGAGCGCAGGTCGAGGCCCAGCGACTTCGCCTGCCACCGGTGCAGCACGTCCCGGCTGGCCCGCTCGCGCAGCACGTCAGCCACGTTGGACATGACCGTGAGACGGTCGGTGAGGTCGGCGATGTTCGACTTCTGCTGCGTGATGGAGGTGCCGTCACCACGGACGTACCAGGAGTAGACGACCTCGTGCAGCACGTCGAACGCGTCGGCGCTGGAGTACGCCTTGGCGGACGGTTCCTGGTCCTCGTAGCGGATGCCCTCCGGGAAGGAGCCCACGGCGCGGTCGAAGAAGTCACGACGGAAGAGCTTGTTCCAGGCGAAGACGTCGGCCAGCACCTCCGGGAAGTCGTCGAGGCGCAGGCCGATACGGTCGCGGCGATGGACCTCCTGGGCCCAGACTGGCACCCAGGACCGGGCTTCGTTGCGACGCTCGAGGTTGCCCACGACGAAGTCCGAGCCGGACTCGGTCAGACACGACACCATCGTCTCGATCGCCTTGGCGGGCAGGGTGTCATCGGAGTCGACGAACGCGATGAACTCGCCCGTCGCGGAGCGAATTCCGGTGTTGCGGGCCGCCCCGAGGCCGGCGTTCGGCTGTTCGAGGACGCGGATCCGACGGTCCCACCGGGCGAAGCCGCGGGCGATGTCCACGCTGTGGTCGGGGCTGCCGTCGATGACGACGATGATCTCGAGGTCGCGGTACCTCTGGCGCACGATGCTCTGGAGGCAGTCGGCGAGGTACTCCTCGACGTTGTAGCAGGGGACGACCACCGAGACCCGTCCGAGGCTGGCTGGCGAGGGGCTGACGGCCGAGACGATCGTCTGGCGCAGGGCCGGGTGCACACGGTCGCGCAGGACCTCCCAGCGGTGGTGCGGGATGGAGCGACGCACCGCCTTCATCGCCCGGCTCGCCCGTCGCTTCAGTTCTGATCGGCCCAGCACGTAACAGCCCCTCGAATTCCCTGGTGGTCGGAGTGGACGACAGGCCCGCTCGCGCGTCCCGGAGTGCCAGCCTCCTCGTCGTCGGTGCCCCATTGTGGCATCGAGGAGGCAGGGAGGGGTCCCCGGCGACGCCCAGCACGGCGTGCGCCCGCACGAAGGGGCGGGGCCTAGACTGCCCCTCGGCGGCGACCGGAACGGTCACCGCCGGCCGCTCCGGAACGAGAAGGTAGGACCCGCTCGCATGATCCTGTTGCCCCAGGCACGAGGCGTCGTCGCGCGCAGGCAGGTGCTCGCCACCCTGGTGCGCCGCGACCTGCGGGTGCGCTACGCCGGCAGCCCCATCGGCTACCTCTGGACCATCATCGACCCGCTGGCCATGGCGCTCATCTACTTCGTGGTCTTCACCTTCATCTTCAAGGCGCGCAGCGTCGGCTACCAGCCGTACGTGCTGTTCATCGTCGTGGGCGTGCTGGCGTGGCAGTGGTTCTCGCAGTGCGCGACGGAGACCTCCCGCGCCCTGCTCGCCGAGGCGCGGCTGGTCCGCTCGACCAACCTTCCCCGCGAGCTGTGGGTGGTGCGCATCGTCGTGGCCAAGGGCATCGAGTTCCTGCTCTCCCTGCCGGTACTCGCCGGTTTCGCGATCTTCTTCATCGCGGCAGGCCAGACGACCCTGCACTACCGCATCCTGCTGTTCCCGTTCGCGATCGTGCTGCAGTTCCTCCTCTCGGTCGGTCTCGGCCTCATCCTCGCGTCCGTCACCGTGCTCTTCACCGACATGCCGAGGATCGTGCGCATCGCCCTGCGGATGGGCTTCTACGCCACGCCGATCATCTACGGCGTCCACGCCGCGCCGGCGTTCCTGCGCGACCTGCTGCTGCTCAACCCGATGGCCGGGATCCTGGAGATGTACCGTGCCGGCTTCTTCCCGCAGGAGCTGAACCTCCTTGCGATCCTGTCGTCCGTCGTCATCACGTTCGCCACCCTCGTCGTCGGGACCATCGTGTTCAAGCGGCTCGAGGCCTCCGTGCTGAAGGAAATCTGATGCGTCCCGTCATCGAGGCCCACGACCTGGGCATCGAGTTCTACCGGAGCAGGCGGCGCAAGATGTCGCTGCGCGAGATCGTCTTCAAGGGACGCAACAGCGCCCCCAAGGACACCTTCTGGGCACTGCGCAACGTCTCCTTCACCGTCAGGCAGGGCGAGGCGGTCGGTCTCGTCGGCGGCAACGGCAGCGGCAAGAGCACCCTGCTGAAGATGATCGCGGGCGTGATGATCCCCGACGAGGGCGGCGTCCGCGTCCGAGGCGGGGTGGCGCCGCTCATCGAGCTGACGGGAGGCTTCCTCGGGGAGCTCACCGCGCGCGACAACCTCTACCTGGCCGGCGGCCTGCACGGCCTCAACAAGGCGCAGATGGACGAGCGCTACGACGAGATCGTCGACTTCGCCGGGCCCCAGGTCAGGGCCGGCATGGACATGGCCTACCGGCACTTCTCGTCCGGTATGCAGGTGCGCCTCGCCTTCGCCCTGATCACCACGCTCGACGAGCCTGTCGTCCTCGTGGACGAGGTGCTCGCCGTCGGCGACCGCGCCTTCCGCGAGAAGTGCTACCAGCGCATGGAGAACATGCTGGCGGGCGGCAAGACGCTCTTCATGGTCTCGCACAGCGAGGCCGACCTGCGGCGCTTCGCCGAGCGGGGGCTCTACCTGCAGCAGGGCACCCTCGTGGGTGACGGGCCCATCGAGACGATCATCGACCAGTACAACTTCGACGTGGACGCCACGAGGTGACCTGGGGCGAGCCTCCCCTCGTCGGCAGCGCCCGCGCCCGGTCCCTGAAGGGGACCTCGGCGGGCGGCACGCTCCTGGTCCTTCCGGGAAACCACGAGCCGGCTCCCGGTGACGCCGCCACGCTGGCCGAGGCGTACGACCTGCACGCGCAGGCGGTGGGCGGGGACCTGGCCGACATGCTCGAGCACGTCGCCTCGCTCGCCGGGTCGGACGACGCCGCGCCGCTCGTTCTCATGGCGTCCGACCTGCGGGTGAGCCCCGTCGCCCTGCTCGACGTGCTTGACGGCTCCGACACGACCGGTGCGCTGGTCGTCGACGCAGCGGCCGTCGCAGACCGCACTGGCGCACCGGCCGCCGTGCGCGTGTCGCAGGCCCGCCGGGCCGTGGTCGGGGTCGCCGCCGCAGGGCGCCCGGTGGGGCGACCGACAGGGTATGCCGTGGGCGTCCTCCGCGTACGGGCTGCCGACCGTGCGGCGCTCGCCGGAGCCGTCATGGCAGTCTCTGACTCCGTGCGCAGGGGCGATGCCGGGGAGGAAGGCGCGGCAGTGGCCGATGCCTTCGACCTCGTGCTGCTCGCGCTCGTCCGGGCCGGCGTGGCGGTGCGGGCCGTCATCGTTGCCCACCAGCAGGTCCGGCGCGGCGCGTGGCAGGCGCCCGGCGTCCCCGGCTCTGCGTGGCAGCAGCGTCTGCGTGCGGCGTCCCGCGGCAACGACGGAGTCTTCTCCACGCTGGCGATCCGTCCGCTCTCGCGGCGGCTGACGGCATACGGGCTCGGGCGTGACTGGTCTCCCAACGCGGTCACGGCGGTCAGCCTCGGGCTGGGCCTGGCCGCCTGTGCGGCGGTGGCCACGGGACTGTGGTGGGCCTGGCTGCTCGCCGCGGTGCTGCTGCAGGCCTCGCTCGTCGTCGACTGCGTCGACGGCGAGATCGCCCGCTTCACGCGCGCCTCCAGCCCCCTGGGCGCGTGGCTCGATGCCGTCAGCGACCGCGTCAAGGAGTTCACGCTCCTCGCGGCGGTCGCCTGGGTCGCCGCCCGGCGGGGGAGTGACCTGTGGTGGCTCGCGATCGTCGTGCTCGCGATCTTCGCGGTGCGCCACGTCGAGGACCACGCGTACGCCATGCGCACCCGGGCGCAGCTGCTCGGGCGGCCGGGCTGGCCCGAGCACCCCACGCCGGGTCCGGTGCTGGGCCCGGATGCCGTCGACGACCGCCCCGCAGGCGTGCCGACCGAGCCGCCGTTGCCGCTGGCCCGGCGGGCACGCCTCGCCCGCGACGTCAAGCAGGTGGTGCACCTGCCGGTCGCGGAGCGCTACCTGATCATGTCGCTCGGCCTGCTCACGCTGAGCCCGTCCCTCGTGCTGTGGGCGCTCGGTGTCGCCTCGGCGCTCGCCCTCGGGTGGACGCAGACCGGGCGGCTGCTGCGGGCCGTCCGCGGGAGCGACAGCTTCTCCCCGGACCGCGCCGACCGACTGCTCGGCGCCCTGTGCGACCTCGCAGTGCTGCCGAGGCCCACCGGCCGGGCCCGTCTGGCCTGGCAGCTGCCCGGCCTGCTGCTCGCCGTCGAGACCGCCGCCCTCCTCGTCGCCGCCGGTGACGACACGGTCGCCCGCGCCGCCGCCTACGCGTGGCTCGCCGTCGTCTGCTGGCGCGCCTACGACAACGTCTACCGCCTGCGCGAGACCGGCCGAGGTGCAGCCGCCTGGCTGCGCCGCAGCAGCGGCCTCGAGGTGCGGGTCGTCGTGCTCGCCGTCATCGGAGGCGGCCTGCCTGCGCCGGCAACGGCCATCCTCGTCGGAGCGGTCGTGCTGGCTGCCCTGTCCATCGGCGAGTCCGGCGCCTACTGGCGTGCCAACCCAGAGGCGAAGGACCCTCGCCGATGAACACGATGTCCAGACTGCTGGAGCGTCGCCCGGCTCGGCCCGCCACCGCCCGGTCGTGGCGCGAGATCGTGTTCGCCTGGAGCGCGGCGCTCTCGGTAGCCGGGCTCTACGTCCTCAACGCGGGCGTGCACGGGGCGCTGGGCGCCGCCCGCAACGACGACTGGGTCTACTACCGCCTCGCCTTCGAGCTGCACCGCTCCGGCCAGCTCGAGGTCGACCCCTACACGAGCACCCTGATCGTCGGGCAGATCATCGCCGCGCAGCCGGTCATCGCCGCTTTCGGCGAGTCCATCGTGGCGCTGCAGATCGCGGTCGCGCTCCTGTCGGCCGTGACCCTGGCCGCCTCCTACCTCTTCCTGAGACACTTCCTGCCCGTCCTCTGGTCCGTCGTGTGCGTCCTCTGCCTGGCGGTGGGACCGCTCTGGGGCGGCTTGAGCGTCTCCTTCATGTCCGAGGTGCCGGCCCTGGCCCTGCAGGTGCTGAGCCTGTGCGCCGCGGTGCCCGCACTGCGCGGTCCCCGGATCCGGTGGGGGTGGCTCGCTGCCTCGTTCACGCTGGCGCTGGCGGCGTTCAGCGTGCGCGAGTACGCCCTCGCGGCGACGGCGGCCGTGCTCTACACCGCATACCGCGTGTACGGCCCGTCGGGGTTGCCCTGGCGCCACCTCGGGGATGCTCGGGTCCGTCGGACACTGCTCGGCCTGGCAGCCATGGGCCTCGTGTGGGCGGTGGTCGCGGGGGCGCTCGTGCACTGGCGCTCCACCCTGGTCGCGGAGCCGCGGGCCCTGGCGGCGCAGATCGAGCTCGGCCAGCGCGTGGCCTACGTCGGGGTCGGGCTGCTCACGACGACCTGCTTCATGATCTTCCCGGTGGCGGTGGCCGTGTGGCGCGGGGGCAACTGGCGCGTCCTGCGTCGATGGTGGCCGCTCCCGGTGGCGCTCGTCGCGCTGTTGACGGTGACCTCCAGCGTCCTCAACTACCCGCTGCTGGTCGGCAACTACCTGCGGCTCGGCGGCTCCTACTCCGGCACCCTGGCCGGCGACGCACCTCGGGTCTTCTCGGAGCCGGTGTGGTGGTGCGTCATGGCGGTCGCCAACGTCTCGACCGCCCTGCTCGTCACGTTCGCGGTGATCCACGCGGTGCGACGGTTCAGACGAGCGGAACCGAAAGGGCCCGGCACGTCGCGGCTGCCTGCGCCGACCCCGGAGGGGGGACGGCGTCCTCGGGCGCTGGATCCCACGCCTCGCCTGGCGCTCGCCTTCGGCGTCGCCGGGGTGGCCCTCACCGTGGTCGTCTGCCTCATCACCCACGCTCGCCCGTTCGACCGCTACGTCATCGGATCGGTCCCCTTCCTGGCGGCCGCGGCCCTGCACGCGTCGCGATCGAGGCGACCGCAGCGGGCCGGGACCGTCTCAGCGGTGGTCGCTCTGGTCCTCCTGGGCGCCATCGGCGTCACCCAGGTGGATGCCTCGGCCACCTTCGACGGCACCAAGTGGAGCCTGGGGGAGAAGGCCGTACAGGCCGGCTACGCCGCGGGGACGGTCGACGCCGGCTATGAGTGGTTCGGCCTGCACCAGGCCGAGCCGGTCGTCTACCACGCCCGCCGCGAAGTGGGGTACTCGTCGTGGGTGACGACGTTGTTCCAGGACGCGAGCGTCTGCGTGATCGGGCAGTACGCGCCCCGGCCGACGCACCGCGCTCCTTACCCCGGCGAGGTCGTGCGGGTCTCCCGGCGCACCCTCACAGGACTGACCTACACCCTCATCGGCCGCGGGGCGGACCGCGGCTGCGTGCGGCCGTGAGCGGCGAGGCGCGGCGACCGCGTCCCCTCGAGTGCGTCGGGGTGGATGACGTGGTGGGGGTCCGGACAGGGCAGGATGGCTGCTCGTGAACCACGACCCGTCGAACGACCACCCGAGCCTCGAAGAGCTGCGGGCCGTGGCCCAACCGCCGGAGCACATCGCGCGCTACAACGCCGAGCACTGGGCCGGGGCCCTCTACATCCGGCACCTGTCCATCTACGCGACCCGGGCGCTCCTGCCGACGCGGATCACGCCCAACGGCGTGACGTGGCTGATGATCGTCGTCGGGGTCCTGGGTGCGGCGGCGATCCCGTTCGGAGGCCTCGTCGGCCCGGTGGTCGCGGTGCTCGCGATGCAGCTGCAGATCCTGCTCGACTGCTCGGACGGCGAGGTCGCGCGGTGGAGGCAGCGGTTCTCCCCGGCCGGCATCTACCTCGACCGGATCGGTCACTACCTGACTGAGGCGGCGATCCCCATCGCGATCGGCCTGCGGGCCGGCGAGTGGTCCCCCTCCCGTCCGCTCGAGGTGGGAGCCGGCGCCGTGGCGGGACTGCTGGTGGCGGTCATCGTGCTGCTCAACAAGGCGTTCACCGACCTCGTCGTCGTGGCGCGCGCCAAGACCGGCCGGCCACTGCTCGACGACTTCGCGCAGACGGCCACCTCCAGGGTCTCCGGCATCGCCCGCGTACGCCGCGCCGCGGGTCACCTGCCGTTCTTCAGGGCCTTCGTCGCCGTGGAGGCGAGCCTGCTGGCCCTGCTCGCCGCCGTGGTGGACACCGTGCGCGGTGACGTGGTCGGCACCCAGGTCCTCGTGGTCCTGATGATCCCGCTGGCGGTGCTCACGGCAGTGGGCCACCTCGTGGGCGTGCTCACGAGCTCGAGGCTCGAGTGACGGGCGCAGTGACGGGCGCACCGAAAGGAGCGGCAGGCGGCCGGGAGCCGCGGGTGCGCGCCCGGGTCGTCCAGTGGGCGCAGGAGCACGGGGAGCTCGGGGGCGTCATGACCAGCCACAGCCAGATGACCGAGGTGCTGAGGGCGTCGGGCCACGAGGTGAGCTACCTCGACACCGGCTCGGCCCGGCGCGCGGCGCGCGGTGTGCCGTCACTGCTCAGGCGCGGCTCCCTGCACGTCCTGCACATCACCAAGCTGCGCCGCGCGGCCCTGCTCGCGCCGGTGTTCGCGGTCCTGCCGGGACGCACTGCACTGGTGCTGCACTCGGGCTCGACCGCGAGCCAGCTCTCGGCGATGACGAACCGTCGCCGCCGGCTCGTGCTGCAGGCGCTGCGGGCCTTCGACGAGATCTGGGCCGTCAGCGACGCCATCCGGGACGCCCTCCCGGCCGGCCTGGCTGCACGCACCACCGTGGTGACGCCGTTCGACCCGCGTGCCGTCGCCGCAGGGGAGACCGGACCGCGGGACCCGCACGCCCTGGTCCTGGCCACCAACTCCGGCCTGGCGCACTACAACGCCCAGCTCGGGGTCGAGGCCTCGCGCCTCGTCCGAGAGCAGTGGCCGGACGCCACCCTGCGTCTGCTCGCCTACGGACACCAGGGACCCGAGCTGGCGAGGCTCCGGGCCGACGTGGCCGGCATCGAGTGGGTCGACCTGCGGTTCGACCGTCCGGCCGAGGAGGTCACCGGCCTGCTGGCCGCCGCCGGCATCCTGCTGCGGCCGACGAGCTGGGACGGCGACTCGATCATCGTGCGCGAGGCCCTCGCGATGGGCGCCCGCGTCGTCGCGAGCGGCACGTCACCGCGACCACGAGGTGTCGAGCTCTCGGGCCTCGATGCCCGCGAGATCGCGGACGCCGTCCTGCACGGCGGTGTCGTCAGCGATGGGGAGGGACTGGTCGACACCACCTTGGCGGACGCTGCCACCCGAGCCCTCTGCGCCTCCGACTCGGTCGCCCACCGCTGAGGCGGTAGCCTCTGAGCCGGTCGGCGCACACCTCGGCCAACGCCCGGCCCACCCCTCAGGAGGAGACTCGTGTCCCAACGGACCGTCATCACGTTCGGCACCTTCGACGTCTTCCACGTCGGGCACGTCCGGGTGCTGCAACGCGCGGCGGAGCTTGGCGACCGCCTCGTCGTGGGGGTGTCCTCGGACGCGCTCAACCTCTCCAAGAAGGGGCGCGCACCGGTCTTCAACGAGGACGAGCGACGCGAGATCATCGGCAGCCTCCGGGTCGTCGACGAGGTCTTCCTCGAGGAGTCGCTGGAGAAGAAGCGCGACTACATCGTCGAGCACCGCGCCGACGTCCTCGTGATGGGTGACGACTGGGCCGGACGGTTCGACTGGGTCAAGGACGTCTGCGACGTGATCTACCTCCCGCGCACCCCCTCGGTCTCCACGACCGGCCTGATCGAGCACATCTCCGGGCTCTCCTGACCGCTGGACACGCGCCGCGACCCACGGATTGGGTCGCGTGCAGGCGCTGCCAGTAGCATCGTCGGATGCCCAAGGTCCCGGATCAGCACCGCGCCGCCAGCGTCGCAGGTGACCCCGGGACCCGAAGCGGCGAGGCTCCTCCCGGTGTCAGCGGTGAGGACGGCCTCCTGCTGCGGGTGATCAAGGACAGGCGGGTGGCCTTCCTCTTCGTCGGCGGCCTCAACACGGCCATCGGCACCCTCTGGTTCCTGCTCTTCGACTCGCTGCTCGGCACGAAGTGGAACGGCTACGGGCACTACCCGGCGCTCGTCATCACCTACGTCTTCTCGATCCTCTGCGCCTTCGTCCTCTACCGCAGGATCGTCTTCAAGGTCCACGGCAACGTCTCGCGCGACCTCGCTCGCTTCAGCACGGTCTACCTCAGCGCGTTCGCCGTCAACCTCGTGCTGCTCTGGGTGATGGTGCACCTGTTCCACTGGCCGGCGTTCCCGTCCCAGTGCCTCATCACGTTGGTCACGACGCTGTTCAGCTGGGTCGGGCACAACCGCTACTCGTTCCGCCGACCCCAGCCGTCCGAGCTTGTTACGCCGAGCGAGCCCGCAACGCCGACCGAGCCGTCCACCCCAGCCAAGGAGAAGTGAGCAGTGCCCCCGACCGTGTCCGTCGTCGTTCCCGCCTACAACAACGCCGACTTCATCGAGGCCACCCTCGACTCGATCCTGGCCCAGACCTTCACCGACTTCGAGCTGCTCGTCGCCGACCACTCCAGCACCGACGACACCTGGCAGCGGATCCAGCGTTACGCCGACGACCCCCGCGTCCGCCTCATGCAGACCCCCGCCGGGGGTGGCGCGCCCGCCAACTGGTCGCGGGTGACCCGCGAGGCCACCGGTGAGTTCATCAAGCTCGTCTGCGGTGACGACCTCATCGACCCGCGCTGCCTCGAGCTGCAGGTCGCCGCGATGGTGGCCAGTCCCCAGGTCGTGCTCTCCTCCTGCCGGCGCACCCTCATCGACGCCCACGGCAGCACCGTCGCCCAGGCGCGCGGCCTCGCCGGCCTGACAGGCGTCCAGCCGGGCCGTGTCGCGGCCCGTCGTGCGGTCATCGTCGGCTCGAACATCTTCGGTGAGCCGGCGTGCGTTCTCCTGCGGCGCGACGCCTTCGAGCGTGCCGGTGGCTGGGCCGACACCGAGCCCTACGTCATCGACCAGCAGACGTTCTGCAACGTCCTCATGCTCGGGGACTTCTTCGCCGTTCCCGAGTCGCTCGCCAGCTTCCGGCTCAGCGCCTCGCAGTGGAGCGTGGACCTCGCTCGCCAGCAGTCCGACCAGGTCGTGCGCTTCCACCACCGCCTGGCCGCCGACAACCCGGGGCTCCTCTCGCGGGCCGACCTGCTGCGCGGTGACAACCTGGCCCGGGCGATGGCATACGTCCGTCGTCTCGCCTACATCTGGCTCGGTCACAAGATGACGCCGCCCACCCCGACGCGCGACCAGGTCGGGGCCTGAGTCAGCCACTGTCGGCCGATCCCTTAGTCTCGTAGCGTGTCAGACCCCACGCCTGCTCTGCAGTCCGATCGCCTGCACCGGATCTCGGTGGTCACACCGGTCTACAAGGGTGAGCTGACGCTTCCCGGCCTGGCCAAGGAGATGCTGGCGCTCGGCGGCGAGCAGGTGAGTCCCGACGGCCACCGCTGGGAGCTCACCGAGTGGCTACTCGTCCACGACAACGGCCCCGACGCATCCGCGGACACCATCGCGGCGCTCGCGGCAGAGCACCCCTTCGTGCGCCCGATCTGGTTGAGCCGCAACTACGGCCAGCACCCGGCGACGCTGGCCGGCATGGCCTCGAGCAGCGGGGACTGGATCGTCACCCTCGACGAGGACGGCCAGCACGACCCCGCCGACATCGGGCGCTTCCTCGACGTGGCCCTCCGCGAGAACGCCCACCTGGTCTATGCCGAGCCCACCAACGAGCCGCCGCACGGGGTCGTGCGCAACCTCGCCTCCAGGGGGGCCAAGTGGGTCTTCGCCAGCTTCCTGGCCGGTGGCGCCGTGCAGACCTTCCAGAGCTACCGGCTCGTGCTGGGTGAGCTGGGACGCAGCGTGGCGGCGTATGCCGGAGCGGGCGTCTACCTCGACGTGGCGCTGGGCTGGGTCGTGGGCCGCATCTCGCACGTCGACATCGAGCTGCGCGAGGAGGGCGGCCGCCCTTCCGGCTACAGCATGCGTCGCCTGCTCTCGCACTTCTGGCGACTGGTCCTCTCGAGCGGTACGCGAGGACTGCGGGTGGTCAGCGCGCTGGGGGTCGTCTTCGGGCTCGCGGGCGTGCTCTTCGCGCTCTACCTCGTGCTGTCCTCGACCATGGGCCGTCCCACCCCCGAGGGGTGGACCTCCAACATGGTGGCCGTCCTGCTGAGCACCGGCGCGATCCTCTTCTCCCTCGGCATCATCGCCGAGTACATCGGGGTGGCCGTGGGGATGGCCATGGGCAAGCCGCCGTACCTCATCATCAGCGACCCGAAGAGCGGCCCGCTGGGCCGTCGACCCGGGTCCCGATGACCAGCAGGCGATGAGCGACGACTCGGCTCCGCTCACCTGGGTCGTCGGGGCTGGTGGGCTCCTCGGTCAGCACGTGGTGGCCGCCCTCCGGGGCCGTGCGCTCCGCTTCGACGCTCCGACGATCCCCTGGGCCGACCCGGTCGAGGCCGATCGCGTGCTGCTCGAGACGGCTGCCCGGCTGCTGCGCACTGCCGGCGACCGCCCGTGGCAGGTGGTGTGGTGCGCAGGGGCCGGAGTCACCGGCACCTCGGCGGAGTCCTTCGAGACCGAGCACGGCCTGTTGGTCGCTGCCCTGCGCGGGCTCGAGGGGCCACGTGCCCAGATGGCACGAGGCGCCTTCTTCCTCGCGTCGTCGGCCGGTGGCGTGTATGCCGGGGCCGCGGCCTCGCCATACGACGAGTTCTCGCCGACGCGGCCGTTGGCGGACTACGGCTGGGCCAAGCTGCGCGCCGAGGCGACCGTCGCGAGGTGGGCCGGGCGGGGAACGCCGGTCGTCATCGGACGCATCGCCAACCTCTACGGTCCCGGGCAGAACCTCGCCAAGCCGCAGGGGCTCGTGTCCCAGCTGTGTGCGGCCCACCTCGAGCGTCGACCCCTGTCGATCTGGGTGTCGCTCGACACGCTGCGCGACTACATCTACGCACCCGACTGCGCCCAGATGGTGCTGGACTGCCTTGACCGCGCCCGGTCGGAACGGGGCCGCCAGGGCATCGACGAAGAGCTGGTCGTCACCAAGGTCCTTGCGACGCAACGGGCGATCACGATCGGGGCGGTGATCGCCGAGCTCCGACGGATCTTCCGCCGTCGCCCGACGATCGTGCTCGGTGCCTCGCCGGTCTCCGCGCTGCAGTCACGCGACCTCAGTCTCACCTCGCACGTCTGGCCCGAGATCGACCGGCGGACGTTGACGACGTTCCCTGCCGGGGTCTCGGCGACGCTGCAGGATCTGCAGGCCCGGTTACAGCACCGCGTCGACTGAGCGGTCGTCCTTGCCCGTGGGGCGCTGGTCCGGCTCGAGCCCGGCCTCTGGTTCCGGCTCCGGTTCCGGCGCGCCCGGGAGTGCCGCGGCAGCGGATGCGCGACGTCGCCGCAGGGCCGCGACCACGAGCCAGGCGACCGCCAGCACCGCTGCAACGAGGAGGCACCCCAGCTCGACGGGCCAGCCGGGCGGGCTGAACGACACCGTCACCTCATGGCCGGCAGCCGTCGGCGGCACCGAGACGGTCAGCAGGTAGCCGTCGGTCGGGTCGGCCAGCGTGGCGCCTGCGATGGTGTAGCCCGGCCACTGGAGACGGCTCAGCACGACGCGACCTCCGCCGGCCGGGACCCGGTCCACCGTGAAGGTGACGGAGCGCTCGTCCCGGCTGTTCTGGGTGACCGCGACACCATCCGAGGTCCAGGTGACCCCACCCGCCGGGGGCAGGACCCGGTCGCGGACCCACGTGACGGCGTACTGGCTGCGGTAGGCGACGCGCCAGCCGACCGGGGGGTTGTCAAGGCGGTTGGCGCTGAAGTCCTTGCGCAGCAGCTGCACGGTGCTGACGGAGAGCAGGTCGGCGCGGACGGCACCGGTGCCGGGGTCGGTCTGGAACAGCGCGGCAAGGCCGCGGGGGCACAGGTTGCCGCTGTACAGCACGCAGAAGCGCTTGGTGTACGTCTCGTAGCCGATGGTCGTGTAGGTGCTCTGGACGGGGCGGGGGCTGAGGTACCAGGAGTTGGCCATCAGGAAGTCGTGACTGGCGGCCGGCTCCGCGACGAGCACCTTCTCGATGTTGCCGACGACGACGGTGTCACCCTGCGCCGCCGAGGCGGGCCGCGCATAGGCACTGACGGCAGCGGGCATGTGCCGGTCCGCCGACGACGGCGCCGGGAACTGCTGGTGCTGGACGGCGAGGACCACGACGCTCCAGACGGCGACGAAGGCCAGCGCGGTGGTGGTGCGCCGGTCGGGGCGCAGCAGGGGGCTCCGGCTGCGCACGCGCAGGACGGCCCAGGTCGCGACCAGGCCGACGACGACGAGGGCCGTACCGAGCGCGATGACCGACCGGGACTCCCACGAGCGCGAGACGGTCAGGTAGCCGGCGACCAGCGCGACCCCGACGGCGGTCACCAGCCGGCCCACGGAGGGTCGGCTCACGCCGGCTCGGGACAGCACGATCATCACGCTGAGGACCATGACGAGGGTGACGATGGGCAGGACTCGCATCGGCCAACGGATGGGTCCGACCTGGTTGGGGCCGAGCAGCCACATCAGCATGACGAGCAGCACGAGGAGCAGCCCGACGAGCTCGCGGGCGACGGCGCGCAGCCGGTCGAGCCTGACCCACAGCAGCAGCGGCAGGAACCACGCGATGTAGGCGGTGGGCTGGGTGTCGTCGGTGAAGGGCAGCATCGAGGTGAGGACGCCGGACACGGTGCCCTGCAGCCGGCCGTCGCTGATGATCTCGAAGCCGAGCCGCGTCGTCACCGGCGCGGTGAGCACACCGGGGAGGTAGACGGTCACCGCGAGCAGCCCGCAGATCGCGCCGACCAGCACGACACGCCGCACCCCTGCCCACTGTCGGGCGAGGCCACCGTCGATGATCGTCGCCACGCCGACCAGCACGATGTAGAGGGTGCCGTAGACGTAACCGACCGCCACGATGAGCCACCCGAGAGTCAGCACCGCGGCAGGGCTCGCCCAGCGCAGCACGCCGTCGGGGCGCTCCGCGAGGGGAACGGCCACCCGTCGCAGCTGCCACCAGAAGAGCGGCAGCAGGGCCCACACCATCTGGCCGGTCACCCACGAGGGCGACTCGAGGTAGAGCGTGGCGCCCCCGAGGCCCGAGGCGGCGCCCGCCACGAACGCGGCCGGTGGGCTGGCCCGGTAGGAGCGGGCGAGCGCGTAGGTGCCGACCGACCCGGCGGCCAGCAGGGCGATCTTGACGGCCGTCGCGAAGACGACGGCGTTCGGCGTCACGGTGGCGAGCAGGCCGATGACCGCGGTCAGCGGGCTGAACAGTCCCCACTGGCCCTCGGCCACGAAGTTGCCGGCCGCCCAGACCTGGGGGTCGAAGAGCGGCCAGTGCCCGGAGCGGAGCTGCTGGCCCAGGTGGTACCACTGGCCGAAGGCGCCGATCTGGGTGTCACCGAAGAAGTAGTAGCGCCGTTCGTGGACGAGCGGGACGAGCGCTGCCACGACGGCGGTGACGAGCGTCAGCAGGGCCCACAGGCGGCCTCTGGATCGATCGCCGGTCGTCGTCCGGGGCACGTCCCACCCACTCCTTGGCTGTCGGTCGTCGGTTCGGCCGGGATCGCCGTGACGCCGAGCACCACGACCGCCCGAGGGCGCCGACCACCCGGTCAGCGTAGTGCGTCGGCGGGGGAGCGGCGATCACCGGGAAGACATATGGTGATGAACCGGACACGTCCATCGTTGCAAGAGGATCCCGTATGCCGTCGCTCGCGCCCGACCCGTCCACACGTCGACCTGCGAGCCCGGGGCGCCCGGACACGCGGCGGCTCAGGGGGTGGGGCAGCACGGTGGGCCTGGTCATCGTCGCGCTCGGGTCGCTCGTCCCCGGCGCGGCCGCGGCGGCCGGGACTGCGGTCCCGGGCAGCGCGACCCCGTCGGCCTCCGCACCGGCGTCGTCGAGCCACCTGACCCGCCTGGCGATCCCTGCTGTGCCCGCCGGCAAACGTGCCGGGGTCTCGTCCTCCGGCGACCCGATCGCTGCGGCCACCACGGAGGTGGGCATCCCCTTCGACGTCGCGGGGGTCACCTTCTCGGGGCCGGCGCCTGACGGCATGGGCGTGGAGGTGCGCACCCGCACCTCCGGGGGTTGGGGCCCGTGGCTCCCGCTCGAGCTCGACTCCGACGACGGCCCCGACCCCGGCTCCAGCGAGGCACGCCGCCAGAAGCCCGGCTCGGTGCCCCTCACGGCGGCGGGATCCGACGGCGTGGACGTCCGGGTCTCCACCCGTGACGGCTCCGTGCCGCCGGACCTCGCCGTGACCGTCGTCGACGCCGCCCGCGCCGCGACGACCACGTCCAGGGCCGACGCCGCGGCCACCGAGAGCTCCACAGCGTCCGTCGGTGCTCCCTCCGTCGTGCCGCGCAGCGCCTGGGGCGCCGACGAGAGCCTGATGCCGTGCCAGCCCGACCGGCTCGCAGGGTTCAAGGCGGCCGTGGTGCACCACACCGTCAACGCCAACGACTACACGTCCGCGCAGGCGCCGGCACTGATGCGGGGCATCTTCGCCTTCCACACCCAGAGCCGCGGCTGGTGCGACATCGGGTACAACTTCCTCGTCGACCGGTTCGGGCGCATCTACGAGGGTCGCAAGGGCAGCATCAGTGGCTTCACCATGGGCGCCCAGGCGGGCGGCTTCAACCAGCAGACGTTCGGGGTCTCCGTCATCGGCGACTTCACCTCCTCGGCCTTCCCCAGCGCGGTCCGCACGTCGCTGGCGCGGGTCATCGCCTGGCAGGCGGACCGCAGCGCCTTCAACCCCTCCGCGTCGGTCACCCTGACCTCGGCCGGCAGCACCCGCTACGACGCAGGGGTACGCGTGAGCAAGCCCCGGGTCATGGGGCATCTCGACCTCGCCCTCACCTCGTGCCCCGGCGACGCGGCATACCCCCAGGTGTCGGGGATCCGCTCCTCGGCGGCGTCGCAGTGGGCCACGAGCCAGTACGTCGGCCGGCCCGGGAAGTACACACCGGTGACGGCCCGCCGCTTCCTCGACACTCGGAGCGGCCTGGGTGCCCCGCGCACGCCCGTCGGTCCCGGTGGGTCCCTCACCTTCCGGCCGCCCGGCCTGCCCTCCGACGCCACGGCGGTGACCCTCAACGTGACCACGACGGGGGCCACGCGCCCGACGTCCGTCGCCGCGTTCCCGGCCGGGCAGACACCGGGCAGCTCCTCCATGCTCAACACCGGGCCCGGTATCACCACAGCGGCCGCGGTCACGGTCGGAGTAGGCTCCGGCGGCTCGCTGACGCTGCGCAACGCCTCCGGCGACGTCCATCTCGTCGCGGACCTCGCCGGCTACTACTCGACGGGGGCCTCGGCCGGGCTGGTGGGCAGCTTCCGGCGGGTGCTCGACACGCGATCGGGGGTGGGCGCGCCGGCCCGGCGGGTCGAGCCCGCCCGTCCACTGACGCTCGCCCTCCCCGGACTGCCCGCCGGCACCCGGGCCGTCAACCTCACCCTCACCGCGACCGGGACCCAGGGAGCGGGCTACCTGACCGCCTACGCGGGGTCGGCGGCGCGGCCGTCCACCTCGAACGTCAACTTCGTCAGCGGGCAGAACGTCGCCAACCTCGCGACGGTGCCGGTGGGGCCCGGGGGCACCGTCACGATCTACGCCTCGGCCCCGACCCACGTCGTCGCCGACCTCGCAGGCGCCTTCGTCTCGGGGAGCGGCTCGCGCTTCACGCCTGTCAGCCCCCGACGGGTGCTCGACACGAGGTACGGCTGGTCCGCGCCCTACGGGCCGCTGAAGGCCGGTCGGGCCCTCGCGGTGCCGGTGGACGGGGTGCCATCCTCCGCGAGCGGTGTCGCGCTGTCGCTGTCCGGCACGGGCGCCACCCTGCCGACGGCGGTCACGGTCTACCCGACCGGGTCACCGCAACCGGCCACCTCCAACCTCAACGTCACCCCCGGTCGAGCCGTCTCGGGCCTCGCCGTCACGGGGATCCGGGCCGCGAGCGTCTCGATGGTCAGCACCTCGGGCGCGGTCCACGTCATCGCCGACCTGATGGGCCACTACGGGGGCTGAACCGGTCCGGCCCGAAGGAAGGTTCAGATGCCGACGGTCAGATCTGGCTCGGTGCGGTCGCGGACCTCGTTCACGGTGACGCCCGGCGCGAGTTCGCGCAGCACGAGACCCGACTCCGTGACGTCGAGGACGCACAGGTCGGTGATGATGCGCTGCACGACGCCCCGGCCGGTGTAGGGCAGGGAGCACTCCTTGACGATCTTGTAGGCGCCGTCCCTGGCGTTGTGCTCCATCAGGACGATGACCTTCTTGGCACCGTGCACGAGGTCCATGGCCCCGCCCATGCCCTTGACCATCTTGCCGGGGATCATCCAGTTGGCGATGTCGCCGCCCTGCGACACCTGCATGGCGCCGAGAATGGCGGCGTCCACCTTGCCGCCGCGGATCATCCCGAAGCTCGTGGCCGAGTCGAAGAACGCCGCTCCCTTGCGCAGGGTGACGGTCTCCTTGCCGGCGTTGATGAGGTCGGGGTCCTCGTCGCCGTCGAAGGGGTAGGCGCCCACACCGAGGATCCCGTTCTCGGACTGCAGCACGATCTCGACGTCGTCGGGCACGTAGTTGGGCACGAGGGTCGGCAGGCCGATGCCGAGGTTGACGTAGGAGCCGTCGGACAGCTCCGCCGCGGCGCGCGCGGCCATCTGCTCACGGGTCAGGGCCATGCTCAGGCCTCCTTGTCGGTCGTCGGGCGAGGGCGCACGGTGCGGCGCTCGATGCGCTTCTCGGCTGCCTGCTCCGGCGTGAGCGGGAGCACGCGTTGCACGAAGATGCCGGGCAGGTGGATCTCGTCGGGGTCGAGGTCGCCGGGTTCGACGAGCTGCTCGACCTCGGCGACTGTGGTGCGGCCGGCCATGGCGCACAGTGGGTTGAAGTTGCGGGCAGACCGGTTGAAGACGAGGTTCCCGTGGCGGTCGCCCTTGGCGGCGCGCACGAGCCCGAAGTCCGTGGTGATGGCCTGCTCGAGGACGAACGTGTGCCGCTCGCCCATCCACTCGAAGTCCTGGGTCTGCTTGGGCGGGGACGCGACGGCCACGCCGCCTGAGGCGTCGTAGCGCCAGGGCAGCCCGCCCTCGGCGATCTGGGTGCCGACCCCGGTCATGGTGAAGAACGCCGCGATGCCGGAGCCTCCGGCTCGCAGCCGTTCGGCCAGGGTGCCCTGGGGTGTCAGCTCCACCTCGAGCTCGCCGGAGAGGTACTGCCGCTCGAACTCCTTGTTCTCGCCGACGTAGGAGCTGACCATGCGGCGGATCCTTCTGTCCCGCAAGAGGACACCGAGCCCCCAGTCGTCGACGCCGCAGTTGTTGGAGACGGCCTCGAGGTCGGTCAGGCCGGCGTCGTGGATCGCCGCGATGAGAACGGAGGGGATGCCGCAGAGGCCGAAACCACCGACCGAGAGCGACATTCCGTCGCGGATCCCGGCGATGGCCTCCTGTGGTGTGGAGACGACTTTGTCCATGGGGCGGACTCTATCCGCGCCTGGGGCGCCCCGTGCCGTGGGGCCGCGCCACAGGATCGCCGCTTCCATGGTCGCCGAGCACGTATGCCGGGGGCTGAGCGGAGGACCGACGCCTCGTCCGGTGGTCCCTCGCGAAGAACAGGTTTGTAATTCAACCGACTGGCTTGTGATGGCTGTGACTGGAGTGCATAAATGGTGCGGGAGTAAACATCGACCCACGCTGACCAGAGGAACACCCATGGCCCTGCGCCGACGCCCGCTGGGCCTCGTCCTCGCTCTTCCCGCCCTCACCGTGCCGCTCGCGGTCGCACCGGCCGCGGCCGTGCAGGCGCCGCCGACCCGGACGCTGCCGAGCGGGCTCGACGTCTACGTGCCCTACCAGGCGCAGACGATCTGCGACCCCGTGGCGCGGCCGGGCGTGCTCTCCTTTGCCCGTCTGATGACCTCGCACTACGGGATGGGATCGACGGGACTGATCGGTCGCACCTGCGGCAGCGGCCCGTCGGAGCACTACGACGGGCGAGCCTGGGACTGGATGCTCAACGTCGACAACCCGTCGCAGGAGGCGGTGGCGCAGTCGGTGCTGCCGTGGCTGACGGGCCCGGACGAGAACGGCGTGAAGGGCGCCATGGCGCGCCGGTTCGGGATCATGTACATCATCCACAACCGGAAGATGTGGCGGTCCTACGCCACGGAGCGCGGCTGGGCGCCGTACTACGGCAGCTCGCCCCACACCGACCACATCCACTTCAGCTTCAACTACGACGGTGCCGCGGGCCGCACGTCCTGGTGGACCGGGGTACCGACGAAGACCTACCTCACCTCGCTCCCTCGGGCCGGCTCGACGCTGCCCACCACGCCGCCGACGACGCCCTCCACGCCCACGACACCCGTGCCGGCCAAGCCGGTCGTGCTCTCCTTCGGCATGCGGTCCGAGGCCGTGCGCCAGCTGCAGGTCAGGCTCTCCAACCTGCCGGCCACCGGCTACTTCGGCGACCAGACCAAGGCCCGCGTGGTCGCCTACCAGGCCTTCGTCGGACTGCCGCGCACCGGCGCGGCTGACCTGCGCACGCAGGAGATCCTCGCCGGGCGCGGCTGGAAGAGCGTCACCGCCGCGTACCCGACACTGGGCTACGGCACGACGTGGGCCGCGGTCAAGACGCTCCAGGCCAAGCTGGGCTCGCTGCCGACCACGGGCTACTACGGCACTCTGACCAAGGCCCGCGTGGCGGCATACCAGAAATTCGTGGGGCTGCCGCAGACGGGAGTGGCCGACCCCGTGACGCAGGCGCGGCTCTGGGTGCGCGGCTGGACCGGCACCGCGGCCGGGCCCTCCACGACGACCTACCCGACCCTGACCTTCGGCATGACCTCGGCCGCGGTGAAGACGCTGCAGGCCAGGCTGGGCTCGTTGCCGACCACCGGCTACTACGGCACGCTGACCCAAGCCCGCGTGGTCGCCTACCAGCGCTTCGCCGGGCTCGCGCAGACGGGCGTCGCCGACTCGAGGACCCAGCAGGCGCTCTACATGCGCGGCTGGTCGGCCACCGCCAGCGTCACCGCGACCGCCGGCAAGGCCTCGTTTCCCACCGGGAAGGACCAACCCATGACCGCCTACGCGAGCACGTCGTCACGCACCAGCCCTGCGGTGGCCAGCGTCGACGTCGGGACGAGCTATACCGCGTACAAGAGCCTGACGCTCGGGGACGGCTCACGGGGCGCGGCCGTGCGGGTGCTGCAGCGGGCGCTGGGCGGCGTCGCCGTCGACGGCGTCTTCGGCGCGGTCACGCGCGACAAGGTCGTGTCGCTGCAGCGCTCGCTGGCGCTGCCGCAGACCGGAGTCGTGACGCCGGAGCTGTGGGACGTGCTCGAGGCGCGTGACTTCCCGTTCGTCACCGACCGCTCGACCGTGCTGCGCGCCGGCGACACCGGCGCCCAGGTGCTCGCGGTCCAGCGGCTGCTGGGGGTGCGCCAGACGGGCGTCTTCGACCTCGCAACCCGCGAGGCCGTCAAGGCGGCTCAGGCCCGCGCCGGTCTGGCGAGCACCGGCGTGGTCGCCTCGCGCACGTGGTCGCTCTTCGACCGGCTGTCGGCCTGAGGCCTCAGGCGGGCAGGGAGTCGGTCTCGTCGCGGGCGTCCACCGTGACGCCCTCGGAGTCGAACCGCTGGACGAGGTCGCCGCGCGGACCTCGGAGCAGGACAACCGAGCCGTCGGCGGCCCACGCCGAGAGGGCCCGACGCAGCACCGTCTCGAGAGGGCCCTGCAGCGCCACCCGGGGGCTCGCACCCCACGCCGGCTGGCTCACGACGACGTCGCCGTATGCCGTGTCGCGGCCGGTCCCCGCCACCGCCACGTCGCCCGGCTCCGGGTCGGACATCGGCGAGAAGATGTCGCCGTGGGTCGCCAGCTCGCGGGCCTCGTCGACGGCGCCCGGCGCCGAGGCCGCCTCGGGGTGGCTGCGGGCCAGCGCGGGCAGCGACACGAGGACGGCGTCGCCCCCGTGGCCGGCCGCAGCTACGGGGGAGTCGGTCACGAGCACGTCAGCCCCGGCGGCAGCGTCCCCGACGACGACAGAGCCGCCCACCGACCACGTTGCGAGCGCCCAGTAGAGCGAGCGCCAGTGCGCGGGCAGGTCGAGCCCCACCGTCGTGCCCGGCCCGGCGGCTGCGTCGTCCTGCAGCAGGTTCGCTGCCTTGGACACCCAGTTGGCGAGGACGCGGGCGCTCAGCTCGATCCGTTCGCCGGCGGTCGGACCGGGCTCGTCGTCGTACCACGTGAGCCGGGGGCGTCCCGGATCCGAGGCAACCATGCGAGCCAGGACGTCGCGGGGCAGCAAGGAGGCGGTCACGGGGGGCCTCCGGTGGTTCGGCGTCGCATCAGCTGTTCTTCGCTCCCTCGACGGTGGTGCCGGGCGGGGGCTCCGTGAGCGGCTCGTCGTTCTTGAGCGCCGTGAAGAGGGCCTTGGCCCGCACGGTGTCCCACTTGACCGCCAGGGCGCCGGCGCTCGTGCGGTAGGAGAGGTCGGCGGTGGGCACCGAGAGCGAGAGGCCCTCGTCGTTGCTGACCGCGCGCATCGCCTGCAGGACGCGGACGGCGTCCATGATGCCGGTCTGGGTGCCGACGGCCAGCCCGGCCGCCGAGGCGTCGGCGAAGCTCTTGTAGCGCCACGGAACCAGCACGGTCGAGGGCGTCGCGGCCTTCTTCATGAGCGCCCCGAGGAACTGGCGCTGGCGCGCGGCGCGGCCGATGTCACCGAGCGGGTCCTCGTAGCGGGACCGGACGTAGCCGAGGGCGTTGCCACCGTTGAGCGTCTGGCAGCCCTTCTTCAGGTCGATGCCCGCCTTCTTGTCGACCATGTCGCGAGGCACGCACAGGTTGACGCCGTCGACGCTGTCGACGACCGCGGCGAAGCCACCGAGCCCGATCTCGACGTAGCCGTCCACGTGGATGCCGGTGGCCTGCTCGACCGTCTCGGTCAGCAGCTTGGGACCGCCGATGGAGTAGGCGGCGTTGATCTTGTTGGAGCCGTGCCCGGGGACGGGGACGTAGGAGTCGCGGGGGAGGGAGACCATGACCGGCTTGCCGCCGCTCTCCGAGACGTGCACGAGCATGATCGTGTCGGTGCGGTTGCCCGCGGCGTTGCCGGTGGCGTACTTCTTGCGCTGCGCCTTGGTCAGGCCCTCGCGGCTGTCGGACCCCACGAGCAGGTAGTTGTAGCCCGAGGTGTCGGTGGGCCGGTTGCCGTCCGGGATGTTGTCGACCTTGTTGACCGAGCCCCAGGCCTGCAGGGGCACCCAGACCAGGAACCCGACCCACACCAGCAGCAGGACGAGCAGGGCGACCAGCGCGACACGTCCTCGGCGCCAGCGGCGGCGCGGCTTTCGGGGTGGGACCTCGGCCGGGCGAGCGGACCCCGCCGGTGCGCCCCGCCGGTCGCGAGTGTCCACGAGGACGGCGTCGGCGGCGTCGTCGAGAGCTGACCCACGGCCCCGAACCTCCTGCCGCGAGGCGACGACGGGGCCGCCGGCCCGCTTGGGGCGGCGCCGGGTGTCGACGACGTACGCGTCGTCGCGTCCGGGGCGGCGGGGAGTGCTCGGATCAGTCGGCATCGGCTGCCTTCACGCTCGGGTGCGGGGTCACATCGGCCGACAGTCTCTCAGGTGTCGCTGTCGACCGCCTGTGCTGCGTGGCCGGCATCGCCTCGTCGAGGGCGATCCGGCGCGCCAACCTCGTGTAGCGCGTCTCCATCGCCCGGAAGCGCTTGTACGTCGTGACGACGAAGCCGAGGAAGGCGACGACGAGCCCGTAGAGGATGAGGTCGGCCCCACGCCCGATCCCGAGCGCCTTGGCGAGGTTGGTCCACGTCTTGCTCGGGTCGATGATCGAGTAGATGACCAGTCCGAGCAGCAGCAGCAGCCCGAGCCGTCGGAGCGCCTGCGTGCGCTGCCCCGAGCCGATCAGCAGCCGCCAGGCGATCGTGAGGACCGCTGCGATGAGCAGGATCTGGATGACGCTCTGCCGACTCATCGCCAGATCAGCTCCGCGAGGATGTTCACGGCGTTCCAGATCGACTGGCCCTTGGCCCTCGAGTAGTCGGTGTAGAGAATGTGCACGGGTTCCTCCGCGTAGGCGACCGGGGCGCCCTCGAAGCGCATCGAGCCGATCTGGGCGACGATCTCGGAGGCATGGGCCATCCGGTTCTGCGTGATGTCGAGGCGCTCCACGACGTCGCGGTGCAGGACGCGCAGCCCGTTGTGGGCGTCCGTCAGGCGCGTTCCGGTGGTGACGTTCGTGTAGGCCACGGCCGCACGCAGGACCAGCCGCTTGGACGTGGTCGCCTCGGTGCGCTCGTCCAGGAAGCGCGAGCCGAACACGACGCGCACGTCGCCGCGCCGGATGCGCTCGACCATCACCTCCACGTCGTGGATCTGGTGCTGGCCGTCGGCGTCGTAGGTGACCACGTAGCGCATGGCCGGGTCCCCGAGCGCGTACGCGAAACCGGTCTGCAGGGCCGCGCCCTGACCCAGGTTGACCGGGTGGCGCACCACGGCCGCCCCCGCCTGCGCGGCGCGTTCGGATGAGTCGTCCCGGGAGCCGTCGTCGACGCAGACGATGTTGGGGAAGACGTTGCGGGCCTCGTGCACGACGTCGGCGACGACGGCCGCCTCGTTGTAGAGGGGCACCACCAGCCACACGTCCTCGTTCTGCATCTGCCCAGCGTAGAGCCGCCGAGAGTCTCGCCCGGCCACGCGCCACGGCGGTGGGACGACGACACGCGAGGCGCCGACCGGAGGC
Source organism: Terrabacter sp. FW104-15G4B (assembly GCF_058790095.1). Classification (NCBI taxonomy): domain Bacteria; kingdom Bacillati; phylum Actinomycetota; class Actinomycetes; order Micrococcales; family Intrasporangiaceae; genus Terrabacter; species Terrabacter sp. FW104-15G4B. The sequence continues at coordinate 77,430 of NZ_JBYTCI010000014.1, forward strand.
CGCCCGACGGCATACGCCGGGAACTAGAGTCGTCCCACCATGACGGACGCGTTGTCACAGGACTCCCGGTCGCCGGGCCAGCACTCTTCCGGGGCCCCGGCAGCAGCCCCGGGCGGCGAGGTCTCGGCCCGGCCGGACGCCTCGACGGGCTCGTCCGCGCTCCGGATCGCGATCGTGGGACCGACGCACCCGCACCAGGGCGGCATCGCGGCGCACACGACGATGCTGGCCCACCACCTGGCGGACGCGGGGCACGACGTCACGCTCGTGTCGTGGGCCCACCTCTACCCCTCGAGGCTGCACCAGGCGGACGCGACGGTGGCCGACGGCGGACCCGAGGTGCCTCCGTTCCCGCGGACGATCCGCGCGCTCAGCTGGGCCCGACCCGACACGTGGGTACGCACCGGGCGACGGCTGCGCGACGTCGACACGATCCTCGTCGTCCACCTCATGCCGGCCGTCGTCCCGGCCCACCTGGCGCTGCTGCGGGCGGCCGGTGCGACGCCCGGCGCTGTGCCCGGTACGGCCGGCCCACGCCCGCAGTCGGTCGTGGTGTGCCACAACGTCCTGCCGCACGAGCCGCACGTCGGCGACACCCGGCTGATGTCCCTGCTCTTCTCCCGCGTGGACTCTGTGCTCGTCCACAGCGCGGACCAGGCGCGGGTGGCCCACGACCTCGGCGCGCGCCGGGTCTCGGAGGCCGAGCTGCCGCCGCACCTGCCCGGTGGCGACCCCGTCCACCGGGGCCCCCGCCCTGGACCGACCCGGCTGCTCGCCGTCGGTCTCGCGCGCGAGCACAAGGGCATCGACGTGCTGCTGCGGGCGATGCGCGCGGTCCCCGACGTGACCCTGACCATCGCGGGCGAGATCTGGGGAGCCAACCGCGATGTCATCCCGCGGCTGGCCGCCGACCCCGCGCTCGCCGGCCGCGTGGAGATCCGTGACGGCCACGTCCCCGCCGACGCCCTCGCCGCGCTGCTGGCCGACCATGACGTCCTCGCCCTGCCGTGCCGTTCGGCGACGGCGTCCCAGAACGTCGTCCTCGGGCACGCGCACGGGCTACCCGTCCTTGCCACCGACATCGTGCCCTTCTCCCAGCAGGTGGTCGACGGCGTCAACGGGCTCCTCGTGCCGCCTGACGACGAGCGCGCGCTCGTCGGCGCGCTGCGTCGCCTGGGCGACCCGGACGTGCGCCGTCGCCTCGCGGAGGGCGTCCAGACGCCGGACCTCTCCGGGCCGTGGGCGCACTACCTCGGCACCGTCGAGGCGCTGTCCGTCGCCGACAGCGTGCTGTTCGCCGCGAGCGGGCCTGACGACCCCGAGGACAGCGGGGACAGCAGCGCAGATTTCGGGGACGCAACTCGCGCCGACCCTGTGACCGAGGGGCACGGGCCGGTCCAAGCCTTCGAACGCGTGGGTCGGGTCGTGGGTGCGGAGGCTCGCGCCGTCGCAGGCCGGGCCCGGCGCGCAGTGACCCGGGCCGTCGCCTCCCGGCGGCCCCTCGTCTCGCTGCGCCCCGACGATCTTCCCGACTGGGTCCTCGCCACCGATGTGCTGGGGGAGCCAGACGAGGCCGACGACGCCCGCCGGCTGTCCCGCATCCTCGGTCTGCCCCGGTCGCTCGACAGCGTGTCGGCGTGGGCGGCGCTCGGAGCCCTGGCCGCCATCCTGCGCGTGCGCGACGACGGGCGCCGCAGCGCGGTCATCGTCGACGAGGGCGGCACCCGTTCCGTGCTGTCGCGGTGGGCCCGGGCCGTCGGCTTCGTGCCGGTCGAGATCGACTTCACCGGGTCGCACCCCAGCGTGGCGGCGCTCGACGTCGACACCGGCTCCCTCGACGTCATCGTGCGCATCCACCCGAACGGCTGCGACGCCGACGACGTCGACCACGTGCTGGAGCAGGCGTCCTGGGCGCTGCGCTCGGGCGGGCTGCTCGTCGTCACCGTGCCCATCGGCCCCCGCGCCGCCGAGGGCGCGGTCGGCCCCGCCGACGTGCGAGGCCTCCTGGCGCGGGCGCACGACCTCGGCTTCGTGCTCGTCGGAGACCTGGACGGCGACGTCACCGCTCGGATGCGGGAGGCGGCGTCGCGCGCCCGCGCCGACGATGCCGCATACGGCCTCGTGCGGTTGAGCCTGCGGCGGCGCTGATCACGGGGCCGGCACTGCGATGATGGTGCGGACATGACCCGCTCGAAGATCCTCACCGTCCTCCGCGTCGCCATCGCGGTCATCACGCTCGCCGCCGTCGTCTACGCGGTGGTGCGCAACTGGGCGGACGTGTCGGCGTACCTCGACCAGATCTCGTGGGTCACCTTCCTGTGGTCGAGCCTCGCCGCGGCCATCGGCACCTGGCTGACCATGATCGGGTGGAAGGTCCTCCTGCGCGACCTCGGCTCCGACCTGCACCCGGCTCCTGCCTCGGGGGTCTACTTCGTCGGTCAGCTCGGCAAGTACCTTCCCGGCTCGCTGTGGTCGGTGCTCGTGCAGGCCGACATCGCCAGCCACCTCAAGGTCCCGCGCCGGCGCACCGCGGTGACAGGGCTGCTCGCCCTAGGGCTGGCGCTGCTGACCGGGCTTCTGGTCGGGCTGCCGGCGGCGTCCTTGCTCCTGACCCGCAACTCGTCGGGCTTCGACTGGTGGCTGCTGCTCGGCGTCCCGATCCTCGTGGTGCTGTGCGTGCCGCAGCTGCTCAACGCCGTCATCAACCGGATGCTGCGCACCCTCAGGCGTGAGCCGCTCGAGCAGAACCTGTCGACCGGGGCGGTGCTGCGCGCTGTCGGCATCTTCCTGCTGGTGTGGGTCGCCTTCGGCGTCCACACGCTGCTGCTGGCTCGCGCTGTCTCGGCCGACGGCACGGCCCACCCCGACCTCACCAGCGCCGCGATGACCGGCTATGCACTGTCGGTGTCGCTCGGCATGCTCACCATCGTGCTCCCGGCGGGTCTGGGCGCGCGCGAGGGGCTGCTCACGCTCATCCTCTCGACGGCGATCCCGACCCCGGCCGCCGCCGCCGTCGCGATCATGTCGCGGTTCATCGTCACGATCGTCGACGTCGTCGCCGCACTCGGGGGCTGGCTCTATGCCCGAAGCCACCACCTCGTCACCGAGAGGCACGCCGCCGAGGAGCGTGAGCTGAGCCGTTGACCGGCACGGCTCAGCGACGGCTCAGCGACGGCTCAGCGGCGGCTCAGCGGGGCTCGAGGACGAAGACCGGGATGAGGCGGTCGGTCTTGGTCTGGTACTCCGCATAGGACGGGAAGGCGGCGACGCACCGCTCCCACCACTGCTCCCGCTCCTCGCCCTTGAGCTCGCGGGCGAGGACCGGGAACGTCTCGGTGCCGGCCTGCAGGTCGATGTCGGGGTGCGCGAGGAGGTTGTGGTACCACTTCGGGTGGGTCGGGGCGCCGCCCTGGCTGGCCACGGCTGCGAAGGAGCCGCCGTGCTCGACGCGCATGAGCGGCACCTTGCGGATCGCGCCGGTCCGCGCGCCGCGCATGGTCAGGAGCACCACGGGCAGGCCCATGATGTCGACCGAGTCGGTGGTGCCGGTGCGCTCGATGGTGTCGACCTGCTGGCGCACCCACTCGCTGGGGCTGGGGACGTACTCGTTCATGATCGCCATGACTGCAGACTAACTCGGGCATTCACCGCAACCGGGCCCCGGGCGGGGCGTTGTGGAAGCGTGCTGCGGTCAGGCGGCGCCGGGCTCTGGAGCGGAGCTCCACGGGTGCTGCGTGACGAAGTCCTCGACGACGGCTGTGTTCAGGCCGCCGCACAGCTGGCGGTGGCCCATCTGCTTGCCGACCTTGCCGGTGGCCGGGTCGACGTCCGCCGACCAGTGCGACAGGGCGTACTTCTTGCCGGCCGGGAAGGCGCCGTAGGAGGGGTCCCACGGGCTGATCAGGAACTTGTTGGCCGACTCCTTCATGGCGTTCACCTTCGTGGCGAGCGCCTCGAAGGCGGCGGCCTGCTCCTTCTCGACGGAGCGGTCGTACCAGAGGATCGTGTAGCCGTGCTCGAGGTTGTGCACGAGGGTCTCGATCTGCGGAGCGTCGGCGACGGTGTAGACGCGGCGGGAGTCGACGGCCGGGACGGCGAAGTGCTTGCCGCTCGACGGCGGGACGGTGGAGTACTCGATCTTCGAGACGTCGGGCTGGTTGGTGCCCGGGCCGACGTGGTCGCTCGAGCCGCTCGCGGGGTCGTTGGTGACGGGGTCGCACGAGGCGGCGGCGACGTCGCCGCTGATGTTGGCCATCGCCTCGTCCTTCTTGCCCTGCTCCCCGATGATCGCCCAGGCGACGGCCCCGGCGATGATGGCGATGACGGCCACGCAGGCGCCGATGACGACGAGGAGGCGCCGGCGTTCGGCCTTCTTCTGGTCGGCCTGCATCTGCGCCACTCGCTCGCGTCGGTCTCGGCTCGTCTCGCGGGCCATCGTTCCTCGTTCCTGTCGTGCTGTGACGGGGAATGTCGTCGCGTTCAACGACCGTGCCGAGTGTAGGCGAGGATGGTGTGGTGTCCGAACCGTCGACCCGCGTCTGGCGCAGCGGCCGGGAGATCTCGCTGCGCGCCCAGCTCGGGGTCTTCCGACGGGGGGCGGGGGACCCGACGTCGTGGTTCGGACGCGACGGCTCGGTGACCCGGGCGGCCCGCACTCCTGCGGGCGTCGGCACCCTCCACCTGGCCTGTCTGGCGGAAGGGGCGGAGGTGCACGCGCAGGCGTGGGGCCCGGGCGCCGAGTGGCTGCTCGAGTCGGTCCCGGCCCTGCTCGGCGACGAGGACGACCCGTCAGGGTTTGTGCCGCACCACGACGTCGTCGCCGACGCCTGGCGCCGCTTCTCGCACTGGCGGGTGCCGCGCTCCGGGCTGGTGCTGGACGCGCTCGTGCCTGCCGTGATCGAGCAGAAGGTGACGGGTCAGGAGGCGTTCGCCGGCTACCGCCGGCTCGTGAGGCGGTTCGGCACTCCCGCGCCGGGCCCGTTCCCCGGGCTCATGGCCCCGCCGACCCCGGCCGGGTGGGCGGCGATCCCGTCGTGGGCGTGGTTGCAGGCGTCCGTCGACGGCGCCCGCTCGACGACCGTCGTGCGCGCGGCGCGGTATGCCGGCCGGCTGGAGGAGGGCGCGTCCATGTCGGTCGCCGAGGCTCACCGTCGGCTGCGTGCCCTTCCCGGGGTGGGCGTGTGGACGGCCGCCGAGGTCGCGCAGCGGGCCCTGGGGGACCCTGACTCCGTCTCGTTCGGCGACTACCACGTCGCCAAGGACATCGGCTGGGCCCTCACCGGGACACCGGTCGATGACGCAGGGCTCGCCGAGCTGCTCGAGCCGTACCGTGGCCACCGCTACCGGGTGCAGCTGCTGCTCGGCCTGGCCGGTCAACGCCGCCCGCGCCGGGGGGCCCGGATGCCTGCGCGGACGCACTTGCCCACGCGCCGCCGCTGAACGGCATACGTCTCGAGACGCCAGACGGCCGGCCACCGGTGGAACGCCGGCCCCGGCGTCAGCGCAGAAGTCCGTGGCGTCGGTGCTCCCGCGTTGATCACCGGGTGCACACCGGGCGGCAGCTCACCGGCTCGGGTGCTGAGCCGGTGCCGGAAACGGGGCCTCGTGCGCTGTCCCCAGCGTGAGCTGTGCGATCTGGACCGGCAGGGCCAGACCCTGTACCGCCAGGTGGCCGCGCCCCGGCCTCCGAACGCCCCCCACCTCGAGCCGCACCCCCAGGACGTCACCGTCGGTCGGGGACGTCGCCCCGAGTAGCACGCCACACCCGTCCCGGGCCACCTCGGGGACGAGGCCCCGGAAGGCGCCGTTGGCCCGGGCCAGCTCGGCCGCGACGACGATGATGCCCTCCGTGTCGTCCACGAGACGGGCAGTCTCAAGCAGCGCCGCCTCGACCGGGCTGCCGTCCACGAGCTCCAGGTCGTCGACGAGGACACAGAGGTCCGGGTCGGCCGGCCGAGCGGCGATGAGCTCGTCGGCGTCCTGCTGGGTGAGCAACGGGCGGCAGCGGGTCTCGGCCCAGCTCGTGAGGCAGGAGCGGCGGGGGCTGACGACCAGGACGGGGCGCCCTTGGCGGACGAGGCCCTCGCCGATCGTCACGAGCGTCGTGGAGCGCCCCGAGCGATGAGGACCGGCCACGAGGATGCGGCGGGCACCCGGCGCCGGCGTGAGCGCAACCGCCTCGGCGGCGTCCCCTCCTACCCCGAGGAGGAGCTCGTCCGGGCGGGACGGGCGGTCGTCGAGCTCGTAGAGGTCGGCAAGGTCGACCTGCCCTGGGAGCGCCCGGATGCGCCACGGGTGGTGCACGAGCGACAGGTCCTTCCTGGGCGACTCGCCGCCCGACTCCGCGCCCCCGTCCGCAGCCAGTCGTCGCAGCGCGAGGGCGAACGCCTCGGCGGAGGCGTCCGCGGCGGCCACGGCCAGCTGTAGCTCGAGGCCGGTGCGCAGTTCGATGGCCCTTCCGGGTGGTCGCCGGACCGCCGCGAGAGTGGGTGGGATGCCGGCGAGAGTGAGGTCGAGGGCATCCGGCATGTCCAGGACCAGTCGGCGCTGCAGCACGCCGGGCAGCCGGCCGGAGAGGATGCCCCGGCCACCGGTCACGACGAACCACACTCCAGCGGAGGGCCCGTCGCGCAGGAGACGGTGCAGGTCGTCGACCGTGGCGCCGTGGTCGAGGCCTGCCAACGACTCCTCGAGCGACTCCCACCCGTCGACGAGCACCACGGTCAGCGGGGGGCCCGGCTCATCGCCGTCGACGATGCGGAGCAGGCGCGAGACCAGCCGTCTGCACAATGCGGGATCGGAGGCGTCGGCCACGGTGCCGACGTGCGGGAGGGCCTCGAGCTGACCGCCGGGCCCGGCGACGCCCTGCAGCACGTGGAGGTGGAGGGTCCGCGGGGCGTGCTGCCGGGCCAGCTCCAGCCCGATCGAGATCGCGGCGGTGGTCCGACCACTTCCAGGACCGCCGGCGATACCGAGGTGCCCGTCCCCGTCGGGCCGCCACCTCAGCGCCTCCTGGCGCTGCTCACGAGGGACGTCGAGCAGACCCAGACGCACACCCCGGTCGCTCGCGCCTGTCAGCCCCGGTCCGGCCTGCCCTGCGGAGTCGTCCTCGAGGGCGGCGGTCGTCAGCAAGGTCGGGAGCGGAGGAAGCCACGGCGGCGGCGCGGCGTGGGCGCCGAGCGCTGTCGCGGCGGCGTTGGCCGCGTCGACGACGACGTCGAGCTCGCTTCGGAACGACCTGACCCGTTGCTCGGGATCCCCGCCGGCGACGGTGTCGCGCGGCGGTCCGAGGAGATCGCACCTCGAGACCCGCGTCGAGAGGGCCGTCGAGGCATCGGCGAGCGGGCGTCCGAGGTAGGCGGTCTGGACGGTGCTCAGCCCCCCGTCGCCGGCTCGGAGGCAGGCCCGCCCGGGCGTACGCGGATCCAGGGACGCGGCATCGGCGCACTCCACGACGTCCTCGCTGTCGGCGCGGTCGCGCACCCTGAGTGCGATCCGCAGGGCCACGTTGGCGCGCATATCGGCGGACACGATCCCGGCGGGACGCTGCGTCGCGAGCACGAGGTGCAGCCCCAGCGAGCGGCCCAGCGCCGCGACGCGAACGAGGCCGGCGACGAAGTCGGGCAGCTCGTCGGCGAGGGCCTTGAACTCGTCCACGACGATGACGAGCCGGGTCAGCGGGGGAAGCTCGGCGCATACGGCAGCGGCCTGCTGGTAGTCATCGAGATCTCGCGCCGAGGCGCGCGCCAGCAGGCGCTCGCGACGCTTCATCTCGGCCTCGAGCGAGACGAGCGCGCGTGACGTCAGGTGCGCGTCGAGGTCGGTGACGAGACCGACGGTGTGGGGCAGCCGAGCGCACGCGCGAAAGGCCGAGCCGCCCTTGTAGTCGACGAGGACGAAGTTGATCTCGTCAGGGCGGTTGCTGACGGCGAGACCGGCCACGAGCGCTTGGAGCAGCTCCGACTTGCCGGAGCCGGTGGTGCCGCCGACCAGCAGGTGCGGGCCGTCGGCCGCCAGGTCGACCGACAGGGGCCCTTCGGTGGTCCGTCCGAGGAGCGCCGTCGGCCGACCTCGCCCGGTCGACCAGGACTGCGCCATGCCCTCCGCGGTCGCAGGGTCGGTGCCCGACTCGCGCTGCACCTCGACGAACGACACCTGTCGGGGGAGTGCCGCCCGGCCACCGGCTTCCGGGGTGGCGTCGACGAAGGGCGACATGGCGCGGCTCGTCACCTCCAGCCAGCCGCGCGACGGCAGGTCGGGCACGACGGCGGCGAGGACTCGGCCGTCCTCGCGGATGGTGGCCGTCAGACCGGTCTCGTCGAGGTGGACGGACGCGCGCGCCTCCACCGGGAGCGAGGTGACGTCGGCGTCGAGGCAGAGGACGGCGACTCCGGCCTGTCGACCGTCGCGGAGCAGCTCGGCGACGCCGGGGACGGCGCGCAGGGCGCTCGCGCCGTCGAGCACGACGACGATGTCCGGGGGCGGCGGTCCTTCAGCTCGGGACCACGTGGACTCGATGGCGGTCCGGCGGCCGTCCACGAGCGCCCGCAGCTCCGCCACGTGACGGCCGACCGATGCGCCGCCGGTGATGCGCGCCGGCAGCTCGCCGCGGTCGCGCAGGTGCGGCAGGTGAGCGGCCCACTCCCAGTCCCGGGTGTGCCTCTCGGTGTCGGCGAGCACCGTGAGCCCCACGTCACGCGGGGTGTGCCACGTGGCGATCTGTTCGACGAGGGCGCCCGCCAGTGACAGCGTGTGCGATCGGCGTCCGGCGACGCCGACGACCTGGCAGCGTGCCAGGTCGACGAGGGCGGGGAGGTCGGGCACCTCGGGCGCTCCGGGCGCGGGTCCGGACAGCTGAACCTGCGCGGGCTGTCGGGCCGTGCCGACGCGCAACACGAGGTGGTCGGGGTCGGACGGGCGCCGTTCCCAGAGCCGGGTTCCACGGCGCTGGACGACCGCCTTTAGGTAGGCGAGGTCGGGCTGCTCCTCCCGCCTCCGGATCGCGTCGCTGCGTGCCGCAGCGGCCAGGTCCTGCTGCGCCTGCGTGAGCAGGACCTGGTGGTCGCGCACCTGCCGCCGGTAGGACGTGCGACCCGCACGGCGGTCGCTCCACCACTGACCGAGGAGCAGCACCGGCGACATGAGGGCGAAGAGGAGCAGGGCCGGTGACGAGAGCACCGTGGCCAGCACGGCAGAGAGCACGAGTGGTGCGAGGGAGGCCAGCAGCGGCACCCGACCATGCGCAGGACGGCTCGGTGGTTCCGGGAAGACGACGTGGGGACTCGCCGGGGCGTCCATGAACCGTGGCGGGCGGTGGACCCTGACCTCGCCGGCCACGGTGTCGTGGTGTCCGGGGCGCACGTCCGGCTGCCCCAGCACGAGGGTCGTCGAGCCCACCGTGAGGTGACTTCCCGCCTCGAGGACAGCTCCCTCAGGGGGCAGCCTCTCGCCGTCCAGGCGCGACCGGTTCGTCGGCTGCAGGTCCCGTACGCGGATCTCTTCGGCAGAGACGGCCACCACGGCGTGCGACCGGGACACCCCGGGATCCTCGAGGCGCACCTGGGCCGAGGCCGCCCGGCCGATGACGTGCTCGCCGCGACCCAGGGCAACGGAACGGCCGGCGCCCATGCCGCTGACGATGCGAAGCTCGACGGCGCCGGGGCCCGCGCCTCGCTCCGGCGCTCCTGCGTCGTTGGTTCGCGCCACCGCGAGGAGGGCGCCACGCAGCAGCGGTGGCCGGCCGAGGACGTCGTCGTCGGCGAGGAGGCGGCCTCCGGCCCGGAACCGCACCTCCAGGTTGGCGGACACGCCGGCGAGCTCGGCGACGTCGACGACCTCAACCAGACGGGCACGCACCTCACCGAAGGTCGTGCCCGCGGCAGCCTCGACCAGCACGTGCCGTGGCGGCTCCTCGGGACAGCCGGGGTCGATGACGGTCAGGTTCAGGCGCACCCGGTCCTCCTCTTCGTGGGTATCCCATCAGAGCGCCCGGACGCCGGGAGCGACGCGCTGAGTGCACAGGTGTGGAGCACGGCGGCGGGCGCGGGCGAGGAGCCAGTAGGGTGCCCCGGACCTCGGGGCAGGGGACCGCCGGCAGCCCCGGTCCGCGTCAGGAGTCACCTGTGGATGGCGCGCCCCGGTCGCCGCGGACCTGTCCTAGCTTGGACGCGACAGATCCGGCCGAGCCGGGCACGATGTCCCGCGTAGCAACTCACAGTGTTCAGGGGAACGCATGTCGACACAGGAAGCGGTGCGCCACGTCGAGGGCGAGGTCCGCGAGCTGATCCGCCGCTCGGGACTGGACCCTGCGAGCGACACCAAGGCCGTGCGCCGGCTGGTGCAGGACGCCGTCCAGGACTACGACGAACGATCGCTCCACGGCGGCCTCCCGTCGCTCGGCGACCAACGCCTCGCTGTCCACTCGATCCTCGCCGTCGTGGCCGGCTATGGCCCGCTCCAGCAGTACTTCGACGACCCTGCAGTGGAGGAGATTTGGATCAACGAGCCCTCCAAGATCTTCGTGGCGCGAGGCGGGATCGCCGAGCTCACGCCGACGATCCTGTCGGCCGAGGACGTCCGCGACCTCGTCGAGCGGATGCTCCGGAGCAGCGGCCGCCGGGTCGACCTGAGCAGCCCGTTCGTCGACGCCACCCTCGCTGACGGCTCTCGCCTGCATGTCGTCATCCCGGACATCAGCCGGACGCACTGGCAGGTCAACATCCGCAAGTTCGTCGTGAAGGCCGACCACCTGGACGACCTCGTCCGGTTGGGCACCATGCCGCGGCAGGCGGCGACGTTCCTCGAAGCTGCCGTGGCGAGCGGCCTCAACGTCCTCGTCGCCGGGGGCACGCAGGCCGGCAAGACGACGTTGCTCAACTGCCTCGCAGCCGCCATCCCTCCCCGTGAGCGCATCGTCACGTGCGAGGAGGTCTTCGAGCTCAAGATCCCGCAGCGCGACGTCGCCGCGATGCAGTGTCGCCAGCCCAGCCTCGAGGGCACCGGAGAGGTCCCGCTGCGCCGCCTCGTCAAGGAGGCGCTGCGGATGCGTCCTTCGCGGATCATCGTCGGAGAGGTCCGGCAGGAGGAGAGCCTCGACCTGCTCATCGCACTCAACAGTGGAGTGCCCGGAATGTGCACGGTGCACGCCAACAGCGCCCGCGAAGCCGTCACGAAGATGTGCACGTTGCCCCTGCTGGCCGGGGAGAACGTCGCGAGCCGGTTCGTCGTGCCGACCGTCGCCGCTGCGGTCGACGTCGTGGTGCACGTCGCTCTCGAGCGCGACGGAGTCCGGCGGGTCCGCGAGATCGTCGCCGTCCCCGGGCGGGCGGAGGGCGACGTCATCGAGATCGCCGACCTCTTCGTCACGCGGGGAGGCGTCCTGCGGCGCGCCGACGGCTTCCCGCCGCACCGCGAGGCGTTCGAGCGTGCCGGCTATGACGTGACCGCCCTGCTCGGACGAGTGGACCCATGATCTCGCCGCTCGTCATCGGGATCATCTTCGGAGCCGGTGCCTTCTTCCTCTACTGGTCATGCTGGCCGCAGGAGCCGCAGCAGGAGAGGGAGGACCGGACAGGCTTCATGGTGGAGCTGCGCGACCACCTCAACCAGGCCGGCTATGCCTCGCTCACGCCGGGCAACGTCCTGCTCATCTCGGTCGTGCTGTTCGTGATGGCCTTCCTGCTCGTGCTGGCGCTGACCCGCGTCATCCCGATCGCCTTGTGCTTCAGCCTCATGGCCGGCGCCCTGCCGCTGTCCCTCGTGAGGGTGCGAGCGCGCAAGCGGCGCAACAAGCTGCGCGACCTGTGGCCGGACGTCGTCGACAACATCTCCTCGGGCGTGCGCGCTGGTCTGGCGCTCCCCGAGGCGCTCTCCCAACTGGCGGTGCGCGGCCCGGTTGACCTGCGGCCGGCCTTCCAGGCGTTCGCGGAGGACTACCGGACGAGCGGGCGTTTCCACGACTGCCTCGATCGGCTCAAGGACCGGCTGAGCGACCCGGTCGGTGATCGGATCGTCGAGTCGCTGCGCATCGCGAGGGAGGTCGGCGGCAGCGACCTCGGCAAGCTGCTTCGCACCCTGTCGTCGTTCCTCCGCGAGGACGCCCGCACCCGTGCCGAGCTCGAGACCAGGCAGAGCTGGACGGTCAACGCGGCGCGCCTGGCCGCTGGTGCGCCCTGGGTCATCCTCGGTCTGCTCGCGCTCAACGGCAGCTCGCTCGCGGCCTACTCGTCGCCGACCGGCTGGGTCGTGCTCGCCGTCGGGGCGGCCCTCTGCCTGGTGGCCTACCGGGCGATGGTCTGGATCGGGCGGCTCCCCGAGGAAGAGCGGGTGTTGCGGTGAACGGGCTGGCCGACCGCCTGGGAGGCCTGCTCTTCGATGGCTGGTCGTGGGCGGGGGCGTTTGCCGGCGTGCTGCTGCTCGCCGGGGCTGCTCTCGTCGTCGCAGGCCTGCCCGCAAGTCGTCGACCGACGCTCGTTGACCGTCTCGAGCCCTACCTGCGTGACACGCCGCGCCCCTCGACCCTGCTCTCCCGCCCGGCGCCGGCGCGGGGACTCTTCGGCTTCGGCGAGCTGTTCGCCCCGTACCTCGCACGCGTCGGCGCGGGGGTCGGCTCCGTGCTCGGCGGCGCGGAGTCGGTCGCCCGACGACAGCTGAGGGCGGGCCAGGCCGCCGACGTGGAACGCTTCCGCGCGGAACAGGTCATGGCGGGGGCCGCTGGTGGCCTCGCAGGCCTCGTCTTCACCGCTGTCGTCGCGGTCGCCCAACGACGCTTTCCCGTGCCCGTCCTGGTGTCCATGGTCGTCGTCGGCATCTTCGGCGGGGTTGCGGCCCGCGACTACCTGTTGAGCCGCGCTGCGGCGCGTCGTGAGGCCCGCATGCTCACCGAGTTCCCCACGGTCGCAGAACTGCTCGCGTTGGCTGTCAGTGCCGGCGAGGGAGCCGTGGGAGCCCTGGAACGTGTCTGCCGCCTCTCCCACGGCGAGCTGTCCGACGAGCTGCGGCGGTGTCTCGCCGACGCCCGCGCCGGAGCGAACCTTCCGACGGCACTGCAGGGACTCGCCGACCGCACAGGCCTGATGAGCCTCACCCGGTTTGTCGACGGGATCGTCGTCGCGGTCGAGCGAGGCACCCCGCTGGCCGAGGTGCTTCGCGCCCAGGCGCAGGACGTTCGCGAGGACGGCCGGCGCACGCTCATGGAGCAGGGCGGCAAGAAGGAGATCTACATGATGGTGCCGATCGTCTTCCTGACGCTGCCGGTCACCGTGCTGTTCGCCCTCTATCCGGGACTCAGCTTCCTGCACCTCAAGCTCTGAACACCCGGTCATCGGGTCCGACACCAAGGCACATCCACAGGGAGAAAGAGAATGAAACTCATCAACACCGCCCACGTCCGCGCTACAGGGGCTGCCGTCGACTCCATGCGCCGGCGCATCACCGGTCCCCGTGACCGCGGCGACGTCCCCGGCTGGGTCCTGATCACGATCATGACCGCAGGCCTCGTCACCGCCCTCTGGGCCATCGCCGGACCCCAACTCGGCCAGCTCTTCAGCGACGCCATCTCGGACGTCAAGGGCCCGTGAGGCGAGGGCGTCCCGAGCTGGAGGCGCTGCACCTCGGGCGGCTGCTCGGGCGCCTCGAGCTGCGCTCCAGTTTCAAGGGACAGCGGCAGGCAGGCTCGTGCGGGGTTCATGACGACGGTTGCCACGGCGAGCGCGGTTCTGCCGTGGCGGAGTTCGTGATGGTCGCCGCGCTCCTGCTGTTCGTGGCGATGGGCGTCTTCCAGGTGGGGCTCGCGCTCTACGTCCGCAACACCCTGATCTCCGCCGCGTCCGAGGGTGCCCGTTTCGGCGCTCGTGCGGACGCCCAGCCGGGAGACGGGGTGGCTCGTACGCAGGCGCTCATCGCGTCGTCCCTGAGCGCTGCGTTCGCACAGGACGTCTCGGCCGCCCGCGCCGTCACGGCCTCGGGTGTGCGCGTCGTCGAGGTGCGGGTCTCGGCGCCCCTGCCCGTCATCGGACCCATCGGACCGTCCGGCAGCCTCCGGGTGTCCGGCCGGGCGTTCAGCGAGGAGCAGGTCGTGGCCGGTGGAGGGCAGCAGTGAACACCCCTCGACGGCTGCTGGCCCGGCTTGCCGCTCGACGGAGGGCCGCGCCCGGCGCGGGGGACGACGGCCGCGCCATCATCGAGTTCATCGTCCTGGGCATGCTGCTCCTGCTGCCGTTGACCTACCTCGTGCTCACCGCGGCCCGCTTGCAGGCGGCGTCCTTCTCGGCGTCCCTTGCCGGCCGTGAGGCCGGACGGGCCTTCGTCACGGCCGCGTCCGATGACGAGGGCTATGCCCGTGCGCGTGCCGCGGCGTCCTTGGCGTTCTCGGACTTCGACTTCGGGGACAGCTCCTCCGTCGCCGTGACGTGCGACGCGGCGCCGTGCCTGCGCCCGGACGGGGCGGTCACCTCGACCGCGACGATCACCGTGCAGCTGCCCCTCGTGCCCGACTTCATCGCGGCGCACCTGCCCAGCTCCGTGACGATCTCCTCGACGCACGTCGCCTCCGTCGACCGGTTCGTGGCGCGATGAGGACGTATGCCGCCCGGCTGGCTGCCCTCGGCGCCGGACCCCGGCGCGCGCACGTGTCGCTGCCTCGGCGGGACGAGGGTCAGATCGGGGTCCTGGCCCTCGGCCTGTTCGTCCTCGCTGCCCTGCTCGTGCTGGGCACCATCGACGTGACGGCCGCGCAGCTGGCCCGGATGCGCCTGCTCGACGCGGCCGACTCCGCCGCACTCGACGCCGCCGACGCGCTCGACGAACGAACGGCATACGAAAAGGGTGTGCTCGACCGGCTGGCCATCACCGACGCGTCCGTCGCCGAAGCGGCGTGGGCGCATCTGGCCCGCACCCCGCTGCCTCCGGGCATCACCTCGTGGTCGGTCGTCCCCGACACGGGCAGCGCGGACGGCGCGACCGCGGTCGTCACCCTCCAGGGCACCGCGACCCTGCCGATGAGTGGGTGGGTGCTCGAGTCGCTGGGCGGCAGCGTCACCATCACCGTGACCTCCCGGGCCCGCGCGCCGCTTGGGTGAGCAAGATCTGCGCAGATTCCCCATAACGGGCACACCAGGACCGGTGGGGCACTAGCGTCCGTCGTCGACGCCCCACGCCGTCCAGCACGTCCGAGCGCGGCGGCGTGGTGCGTCGCGTCAGGAAGACATGGCGCCGTCCGACGGGCGGCGCCATCCGCACGTGCCGCGGCCGCCGGGCCGCGACGAAAGACAAGGAACCGATGCGCACCCTCTTCACCAAGGCCCTCGTGGCCACCGCCGGCCTCGGACTCGCCGTGGCCGCCCCCATCGCTGCGGCGAGCTCCGCCCAGGCGCTGCCGGCGATCATGGTCTACAAGGTCCAGTACGACTCGCCCGGAGCCGACAGGGGCGGCAACACCAGCCTCAACGCGGAGTACGTCGTCATCAAGAACACCACGCGCAGCAACCGCGTGCTGACCGGGTGGACGCTGCGCGACAAGACCGGCTACACGTACCGCTTCCCGACCTTCACGCTCAAGGCCGGGGCGAGCGTCACCGTCCACACCGGCAAGGGCTCCGCCACGTCGACCAACCGCTACTACAACAGGGCCTGGTACGTCTGGAACAACACCGGCGACACGGCATACCTGAAGAACGCCTCCGGCACGACGGTCGACACGTGCACCTGGAAGGGCTCCGGCACGGTCAAGTACTGCTGATTCTCGTGTCCGACCCCAACCGGGGGAGCCTGCAGCGCAATCGGATCGGGCCCATGGCGTATGCCGTGGGCCCGATCCGCGTCCCGGCCACCTCCGCCGGTGGCGGCCGGGCATCGCGACCAGCGCTTCGACCGGCGCTTCGACCGGCGCAGACCGCGTGCGCGCTGCCGTAGGCTGTCCGATCGTGGCTGTTGACTTCACGCAAGAGATCAAGGACCTGCGCGCGACGATGGAATCCGTGCGCGGGGTCACGGACCTCGACGAGCTCGCCCGCACCATCAGCGAGCTCGAGGAGCAGGCCTCAGCCCCCGACCTGTGGGACAACCCCGACCAGGCGCAGCAGGTGACGAGCGCGCTGAGCCGCGCCAACTCCGAGCGGGACCGTGTCATGGGGATGGATGCGCGCATCGACGACCTCGAGACGCTCGTCGAGATGGGCCAGGAGGAGCACGACGCCGCCACCCTCGAGGAGGCCGAGCGAGACCTCGCCACCCTCAGGAATGACGTCGGCGAGCTGGAGGTCCGCACGCTGCTGTCGGGGGAGTACGACGAGCGCGAGGCCGTCGTCACGATCCGCTCGGGCGCGGGCGGCGTCGACGCCGCGGACTTCGCCGAGATGCTCATGCGCATGTATCTGCGCTGGGCCGAGCGCCATGGCTACCCGACAAAGGTCATGGACACCTCCTACGCCGAGGAGGCCGGCCTGAAGTCGGCCACCTTCGAGGTCAACGTGCCGTACGCGTTCGGCCACCTCTCCGTCGAGGCGGGCACGCACCGCCTCGTGAGGATCAGCCCCTTCGACAACCAGGGCCGTCGGCAGACGAGCTTCGCCGCGGTGGAGGTCATCCCGCTCATCGAGTCCGACGACTCGATCGAGATCCCCGAGAACGAGCTCAAGATCGACGTCTTCCGCTCCAGCGGCCCCGGCGGCCAGAGCGTCAACACGACCGACTCCGCAGTGCGCATGACGCACCTGCCGACCGGCATCGTCGTGTCGATGCAGAACGAGAAGAGCCAGATCCAGAACCGCGCCGCCGCGCTGCGCGTCCTGCAGTCACGCCTGCTGCTGCAGCGCAAGGCCGAGGAGGCCGCCGTCAAGAAGGAGATGGCGGGCGACGTCAAGGCGAGCTGGGGCGACCAGATGCGCTCCTACGTGCTCAACCCGTACCAGATGGTCAAGGACCTGCGCACCGAGTACGAGACGGGCAACCCGAGCGCGGTCTTCGACGGCGACATCGACGGTTTCATCGAGTCCGGCATCCGCTGGCAGATCGGCCAGAACCGACAGCAGGACTGAGTCCTCGGACGGCCCAGGGTCCCGCACGCCAGTGGCGCCACGCCGGTGCTGTCGCTGGCAGCCGCCACGCCGGAGCGGCCTCGTTCCCGGGCGAAGCGCCCAGCGCCACGTAGCCTCGTAGGCGGTTCCGTGCACGCTCAGCCGACGTATGCCGGCGCGTGCCGTTCCGTGGCCACAGTCCCGCCGATCCGCCATCCCGCTGAAGTCCAGTACGAGTCGAGGCCCGACGCATGATCCTCTTCGAGAACGTCACGAAGACCTACCCGCGGACCACTCGTCCGGCGCTCGACGACGTCAGCCTCGAGATCCCGCGCGGTGAGTTCGCCTTCGTCGTGGGCACGTCCGGTTCGGGCAAGTCCACGATGATGCAGGTCGTCATGAAAGAGCAGGACGTCACTCGCGGCCGCATCCTCGTGGCCGGGCGCGATCTCGACCGCCTTCCCGAGCGCAAGGTGCCGGCGCTGCGCCGCGAGATCGGTTGCGTGTTCCAGGACTTCCGGCTGCTGCCGAACAAGACGGTGTTCCAGAACGTCGCCTACGCGCTGCAGGTCCTCGGAAGCGGCCGTGCGCGGATCCGCCAGACCGTGCCGGAGACCCTCGAGCTGGTGGGACTGGCCGGCATGGAGAAGCGCCTGCCGCACCAGCTCTCCGGTGGCGAGCAGCAGCGCGTCGCGATCGCCCGCGCCTTCGTCAACCGGCCGCCGATCCTGCTCGCCGACGAGCCCACGGGCAACCTGGACCCCGACACCAGCCTCGGCATCGTGCAGCTGCTCGACCGCATCAACCGCACGGGCACAACGGTGGTCATGGCCACCCACGACACCGTCACGGTCAACGCGATGCGCAAGCGCGTCATCCGCCTGGACAACGGCGTGCTCGTCAGCGACATGCAGGCCGGTGACTACACGACCGGCTCCATCCCGCGCATCCGGCTCGACGAGGAGTCCGGTGCGCCGCGGCGCACCGACGTGCCGGAGGTGGCCGACGGCTACGACGACGCCGACCCCACGGCCTACGGCGCCGAGGGGGACGAGTCGGACGGTGTGCGGCCCATCGGTCGCGACGCGGACGAGCCGCGGCCCCGGGCCGGGCTCTTCCGCCGCCACAAGAGCGTCCAGACGAGCGACCGCTGAGCGCGGGACGGAGCGAGACACGACATGCGATTCCAGTTCCTCCTCGGCGAGATCGGCAACGGCCTCCGGCGCAACCTCTCGATGGCCGTCTCGGTCGTCATCGTCACGATGATCTCGATGTACCTGCTCGGCCTCGGCCTGATGGGGCAGCGGCAGGTCGACACCATGAAGGACTACTGGTACGACCGCGTCCAGGTGACGGTCCTGCTCTGCGCGGAGAAGACCCGCTTCACCAACTGTGCGGGTGAGGCGACCACCGACGCGCAGCGCACGGCCATCAAGGCCGAGCTCGACTCCCTCCGCCCCACCGTCAAGGACGTCTTCTACGAGTCGCGCGACGAGGCGTACGACCGCTTCAAGCAGACCTACAAGAACTCCCCGCTGGCACGCGCGGGGGAGTCGTACTTTGCCGACTCCTACCGGGTGAACCTCAACGACGCCGGCAAGTTCGACGTCGTCGCGAGCTCGATCAAGGGCATGCCGGGGGTGGCGGACGTCCAGGACCAGAAGAAGCTCCTGGAGAAGTTCTTCACCTTCATGAACACCGTCTCGTGGGCGGCCATCGCGCTGTCCTCGCTCATGGTGCTCGCCGCGGTCATGCTCATCTCGACCACGATCCGTCAGACGGCGTTCAGCCGCAGGCGCGAGACGGGCATCATGCGTCTCGTGGGTGCCTCCAACTTCACGATCCGCTTCCCCTTCGTGATGGAGACGGTGCTGGCGAGCGTGTTCGGCGCGGTCCTGGCGATGGGCATGCTGTGGGCGACGGTGCGCTACGGCGTCGTCGGCTTCCTCAGCCAGACCCTGACCGACACGGCCTTCATCGGCGTGGCCGACGTCTTCTACGTCGCGCCCTTCGTCGTCGTCGGGGTGGTCGGGCTGTCGAGTCTCACCTCGTGGGTGACGTTGCGGCGCTACCTGCGCGTCTGAACCACCCGGAAACTGCAAGATTTTCCGGTTTCGCCCACGTGCACCGCGCCGCCGACGCATCCTGTTCCCGGTCCCGTCGAGCGCTGCAGCCCCGGGTGTCGGGCCCGCCTTCCCAGCCGCGAGGCACGACGACGCAAAGGCCACCATCATGCCGAACTCTCCCCAACCAGAGTGACCTGTGGTACCAATGGTCCATATGTGGCTGAAGAGGCGTTCCATGCTGAGCGGGCCGGCGACCAGGCTGACGGCCGCCGGGCTCGTCCTGGCGTGCACGGCCTCGGTCGGCACGGCCTTCGTCGCGCACGCCGACTCGGTCTCTGACCAGAAGAAGCGCAACGACCAGAAGATCGCGGCGCTCGGCCAGCAGCTCGAGGGCACCAACGCCTCCCTCGCGCGCGCCTACGTCAACCTCCAGCGCACCAACGCCGCCCTCCCGGTCGCCCAGCAGCGGGTCACCTCGGCCCAGGCCGCGCAGGTGCGAGCCCAGGCGGCCCAGGTGGCCGCCGAGGCCACGGAGGCGCGCGCCATCGCCGCGGAGGCCAAGGCCCGCGCCCACAACGAGGACGTCGCCCAGAAGCTGGCGGTGGCCCAGGCCAACGAGCAGCGCGCCAAGGAGCAGCTGGCCAAGAGCGGGGCCGACCTCGTCACCAGCCAGGATGCCCTCGACTCGTATGCCGCCGAGGTGTTCCAGGGCTCCGACCAGCAGTCCCAGCTCGGGATGGTGTTCGGCTCGACGTCCCCCGAGGACTTCGCCGACCGCCTCGTCATGGCCGACACCGCCAGCGCAGTCGCCAGCGACACGATCGACAAGCTCGCGGCGATGACGGCCGACAACACCTCCACCCGCTCCTACCTCACCTCGGTACGCGGCGAGATCGCGGAGCTCAAGCGTCAGGCCGAGGCGGCGTTGCGCAGCGCCGAGAGCGCGGCAGCCGCTGCGACGCAGGCGAAGAACCAGGCGATCGTGGCCAAGAACAACGCGATCACGGCCGCCCAGAACGCGACCGCCGCCAAGAACCAGCTCGACCAGCTGAAGTCGAAGCAGTCGTCCTACGCCGCCGACCTCGCCGAGCAGCGCAAGAGCGAGGCGGCCGACCTCGCCTCGGCGCGCGCCGAGTCCTCTCGCCTGCAGGCGGTCCTCGTCGAGCGCGCGCGCCAGGCCCGCATCGCGGAGCAGAAGCGCGTCGCGGCACTTCGGGCCAAGCTCGAACGCGCCCGGCAGGCCCAGATCCGCGCCGAGCGGGCCAAGGCGGCCGCCGCGGCGAGGGGCGGGAAGAAGTACACCCCGAAGCCACCGCCCCCGGTCTCCGTCCCGTCCGACAGCACGCCCTCGAACTACCTGAGCTACCCGGCCGTCGGCCCGACCACCTCCGGCTTCGGCATGCGCTGGCACCCGGTCCTGCAGAAGTGGATGCTGCACGATGGCCTCGACTGGGGCATCGCCTGCGGCACGCCGGTGTATGCCGCGGCCCCAGGTGACATCATCCGCGCCGGCTGGCGTGCGAGCGGGTGGGGCAACCAGGTGGTCATCGACCACGGGATCCACCGCGGGATCGACCTCGTCACGACCTACAACCACCTGACGAGCATCGTGAAGTTCAGCGGGAAGGTGAACCGGGGCCAGCTCATCGGCTACTCCGGCACCACGGGCTACTCCACCGGCTGCCACCTGCACTTCGGCGTCTACGAGGACGGGACCCCCGTCGACCCTCGCAAGTGGCTCTGAGCTTCCCCCGAGCGCAATACCGACTCTGAACGGCGCCGCCCTTCGGGGTAGCGTTGGCTCGCCGACCGCAGCGCGGTCGGCCAACGACCCACCCGGCGCCATTCCGTGCGCCGGCGAGCAGCAGCCGAGTCGGAAGGACGTCCGGTGCCCAAGGAGAAGGGGCGGTCGCTCATCGCGAGCAACCGCAAGGCCCGACACGACTACCTCATCGACGACACGTTCGAGGCCGGCATCGTGCTGTCCGGCACGGAGGTCAAGGCGCTGCGGATGGGGCGGGCGTCCCTGGTGGACGGCTTCGCGATGTTCACCGGCGACGAGCTCTACCTCGAGAACGTGCACATCCCCGAGTACCTCAACGGCACCTGGAACAACCACGCCCCGCGCCGCAAGCGCAAGCTGCTCCTGCACCGCTCCGAGCTCGAGAAGATCGCCCACAAGACGCGCGAGAGCGGACGCACGATCGTGCCGCTGTCGCTGTACTTCAAGGACGGACGCGCCAAGGTGGAGATCGCGATCGCGACCGGCAAGAAGGAGTACGACAAGCGCCACGCCCTGCGCGAGCGCCAGGACAACCGTGAGGCGGAGCGCGCCCTGAGCGCGGCGCACCGCCGACGCTGACGTCACCGAGCGGCACGACGACCCGTGGCGCGGAACCACGCGCCCTTCGGCAGCGTCCGGTGTCAGGATGCAAGGGACCAACGACGCGGAGGGCACCCCGATGGCTGGATCGACGCGATCGACCGTGATGCGCGGCCGGCGACTCGGCGTGCTCGGCCTGCTGCTCGCGGCGGCCCTGCTGGTCGTCGGCCCGGTCGGCGCCGCGCGAGCGGCTGGCGGGGAGGGCATGGACTCCTTCGTGGCAGTCTACGACGTGCAGGCCGACGGCAGCATGAAGGTCACCGAGACGATCACGTGGCGGTTCCCCAGCGGAGAGCAGCGCCACGGCATCTTCCGCGACATCGTCGTGCGGATGGGCTACAACAACGAGCCGAACCGGTTCCGCTACTACGACCTGACCGACGTCGCCGTGAGCAGCCCGAGCGGGGCGCCCGACAGCTTCCGGGTCAGCGACAACGGCGCTGCCCAGGAGATCCGCATCGGGTCGGCGAGCGAGTACACCAGCGGCACGCAGATCTACGAAGTCAGCTACACGCTGCACAACGTGCTCAACCCCATCTCGGCCGACGGCAAGCCGGTCACGGGCAACGTTCCGGCCGACACGGTCGAGCTGAACTACAACGTCTTCGGCACCAACGAGGCCACCGCGCGTGACCGCGTCTCGGTCACCGTCAACGCGCCGGCCGCCTCGACCAAGGTGCTCTGCTTCACGGGTGCGTCGGGGTCGACCACGCCCTGCCAGGGCAGTCCCGGCGAGCCGTCCCGCTTCTCGGCGCAGGGTCTCGGCTCCGGCGATGCCATGACCGTCATCGCCTCCTATCCCGCCTCCGCCTTCCACGACGTGCGACCCGACGTCCGCAACGGCGATGCGGGCTCCTCGGTCGGGTCCGCGGCGGCACCCGCCGCCAATGCCGCCGCGTGGATCGGCGGCGTCGGTGCCCCGGTTCTCGCCCTCGCGCTGATGGGCGCCCTGGTGTGGACCCGAGGCCGCGACGAGCACTATGCAGACCTCACGCCGGGACTCTCCCCGGCCGGCGGCACGGGGGCCATGGGCGACGGCACGCCGACCGCCCGCGACGGCACGCCGACCGCGGCGACGGTCCGAGGCGGCCGCTCGACGATCGCGGTCCAGTTCCAGCCGCCCAAGGGCGTGCAGCCCGGCATGGTGGGGACGATCATCGACGAGACGGCGAACCCCATCGACGTGTCGGCCACGGTCATCGACCTCGCCGTCCGGGGGTTCCTGCGCATCGAGGAGAACGGCGGCGAGGGCATGTTCAGCCGCACCGACTGGACCCTGACCCGCCTGCCCTACCCGCAGGGCGAGCGACTGATCTCCTACGAGCGCCAGCTCCTCGACGGCATCTTCTCGAGCCGTGGCGACGTCGTGCGCCTCTCGGAGCTGAAGAACACCTTCGCGAGCACCCTGAAGCGCATCCAGGCCCAGATGTACCAAGAGGTCGTGACGCGCGGGTGGTTCCGATCCTCGCCGCAGAAGCAGCGCGGCGCCTGGCAGGGGCTGGGCCTGGTCATCGCGGTGCTCGGCGCCCTGGTTCTCTTCTACGGCAGGCCGGCCATAGGAGCGATCCTCGGCGGCAGCTTCACCGGCGGGGCGGCACTCGGCGTCGGCCTGATCGTGGCGGGGATCATCGTCTGGGTCCTCGGCGGCCGCATGGCGGCCAAGACGGCCGAGGGGTCGGCGGTGCTGGCGCAGTCGCTCGGCTTCAAGGAGTACCTCACGACGGCCGAGGCCGGCCAGATCGAGTTCGACGAGGCGTCGAACATCTTCAGCCGCTACCTGCCGTATGCCGTCGTCTTCGGTGTCGCCGACCGGTGGGCCCGGACGTTCGCCGACGTGGCGAAGGCGGCAGAGGCCGCGAACCGGCCCCTGATCATGCCGACGTGGTATGTCTGGAGCGGCAGCGTCTTCCCGGACTTCACGAGCATCGCCAACGGCGTCGACTCCTTCTCGACGACCTCGACCGGCACCTTCACCTCGACGCCCGGGTCCTCGGGCTCGTCCGGCTTCTCCGGGGGCGGCTTCTCCGGTGGTGGGGGTGGCGGCTCGTCGTCGGGCTCGTGGTGAGTCGAGCGCCCATCCCTGCTGGGTAAGGAGCCGGCATGGGCACGCCGGCAGCCGTCGATCTGCTCGCGACCTATCGGCACAAGCGTGACTTCTCCCGCACGAGCGAGCCGGCCGGGGGCGTTGCGCCTGTCCGGCCGGACGATGACGGGCCCCGGCGCTTCGTCGTCCAGCGCCACCGCGCCCGCCGGCTGCACTACGACTTCCGGCTGCAGGTCGACGGCGTCCTCGTCAGCTGGGCCGTGCCCAAGGGCCCGACGCTCGACCCGGAGGCCCGCCGACTCGCCGTCCACGTCGAGGACCACCCGATCGAGTACGAGCTCTTCGAGGGGGTCATCCCCGCCGGTGAGTACGGCGGCGGCGACGTCATCGTCTGGGACCGGGGCACGTGGGAGCCGCACGGCACCGACGACCCCGCTCAAGCCGTCCGGGACGGTGAGCTGCACGTGGACCTGGCGGGGGAGCGACTCCGCGGGCGCTTCGCCCTCGTCCGGCGCGGGAGCGGGTCCGCCGATGGCGGCGGCGGCAAGGAGCAGTGGCTCCTGGTCCACAAGCACGACGCCTTCGCCGAGCCGGGCTGGAACCCGGAGGAGCACCCCACATCGGTGCTCAGCGGTCGCACCAACGACGAGGTCAAGGCCGATCCGGACCTGCTGTGGCGCTCCGACCTGCCGGCCTCCGTCGCCGCCGTGCCGGTCGGCAGCAACCCCGGCCCACAGCTGTCGGAGGACGAGCTGGCCGGGCTCGCCGACCTGGGCGGCGAGGGCCGGTGGACGGTCTTCGGCCGGAACCTGCGCGTCACCAACCTCGACAAGGTGCTCTTTCCCGGCCGTGACGGCGAACCTCCGGTGACCAAGCGTGAGCTGCTGGCGTATGCCGCCCGCATCGCGCCCGTGCTGCTGCCCTACCTGCGCGGCCGGGCCCTCAACCTGCACCGCTACCCCGACGGGGCGGGATCGAAGGGCTTCTGGCACAAGGAGGTTCCCGAGCGAGCTCCGGGCTGGCTGCCTCGCTGGGACAACCCGGACGCCGACCCGGGGGAGACCCGCACCTACCTCGTGGTCGACGAGCCGGCCGCGCTGGTGTGGGCGGCTGGCTTCGGGGCGCTGGAGTGGCACCCGTGGACGTCCTCGACCGCCGCGCCGGAACGGCCGGACTACGCCCTCTTCGACATCGACCCCGGCGAACGCACCACCTGGCCGCAGGTGCTCGAGCTGGCGCGGCTGCACCGCACGGCGTTCGAGCACCTGCACGTGCACGCCTACCCCAAGGTGACCGGTCGCCGGGGTATCCAGGTCTGGGTGCCGATCAGCCGGGGCCCGACCTTCCAGGAGACGAGGGAGTGGGTGGAGCAGGTGTCACGGACGGTCGGCGCGGTGCTGCCGGACCTGGTGAGCTGGAAGTGGCAGAAGCGTGACCGCGCTGGGCTGGCACGCCTCGACTACACGCAGAACGCGGTCAACAAGACGCTCGTGGCGCCGTACAGCCCGCGCCCCGCCGCCGGAGCCCCGGTGTCGGCGCCGATCACCTGGGACGAGCTGGAGGATCCGGACCTGCGCCCGGACCGCTTCACCATCCGCACGGTCCTCGACCGCCTCGACGAGCGCGGCGACCTCTTCCGGGGCGCCCTGGACCACAGCCGGTCGCTCCCCAGGATCACCTGAGGCCCTTGCGCCCGGCGCAGAGCGCGAGGAGGGCCCCGATCCCCGCCACGACGCCACGCAGCAGTCACAGCAGGCCCCGCGCTGCGGCATACGGCATCCCCGAGGCGCGCCGAGAGGGTCGTGCCGCTCGTGGCGGCGCCGGTGTCGAGCCCGGCGCCAGGCCCTCGTCGTCGACCGTGACCGCGATTGGCGCGCCACGCTCTTCCCGATCCTCGACGCGGCGGGGTCGGTCGAGCGGGCGCTGCGGCTGGTGCGCGAGGTCGTGAAAGCCGCCTGACGTCCCGAGGGCAGGCGTCCTCTCTCGAGGCGGCGGCCGCCTCAGCCGCCTCAATCGCGTCAGCGCCTCAGCCGCGTCAGCCGCGTCAGCCGCGTCAGTCGATGACGAGGAGCAGGTCACCGCCCTCCACCTGTTGGTGCGCCTTGATCGCGACCCGGGAGACGGTGCCGGCCGCCGGGCTCGTGATGCTGGCCTCCATCTTCATCGCCTCGATCGTCGCCACCACACTTCCCGCCTCGACCGGGTCGCCCTGGTCCACCGCGAGCGTCACGACGCCGGCGAAGGGGGCGGCGACTTGGCCAGTCGCTCCGGGAACGGCCTTCTCAGCGGCCTTCACGTCCGCCTCGACGGAGCGGTCGCGCACGGTGATCGGACGGAACTGGCCGTTCAGGGTGCACATGACGGTGCGCATCCCCTTGGAGTCGACCTCGCCGATGGACTGCACGCCGATGATGAGGCGCTTGCCCGGCTCGATCTCCACCTCGTACTCCTCGCCCGCCTCCAGCCCGTGCAGGAACTCCACGGTGCCGAGGACCGACAGGTCGCCGTAGGACTCGCGGGAGGACTCGTACTCGCTCGACGGCCCGGGGAAGAGCAGCTGGTTGAGCGTGCGCCGTGGCGCGTCGGCCAAGGCCTTCTCCTGCTCGGGAGTCAGCTCCGTCAGCCGTGGGCGGGAGCGGCGGCCGGCCAGGGCCTTGGTGCGGAAGGGCTCGGGCCAGCCACCGGGCGGGTCGCCGAGCTCGCCGTTGAGGAAACCGATGACGGAGTCGGGGATGTCGTACTTCTGCGGGTCCTGCTCGAAGTCCTTCGGGTCTGCTCCGGCACCGACCAACGCCAGCGCGAGGTCGCCGACGACCTTGGAGCTGGGCGTCACCTTCACGACGTTGCCGAGGATCCGGTTGGCCGCGGCATACATGTCCTCGATCGCCTCGAAACGGTCGCCCAGGCCCAGCGCGATGGCCTGCTGGCGCAGGTTGCTCAGCTGGCCGCCGGGGATCTCGTGGAAGTAGACGCGGCCGGTGGGGGAGGCCAGCCCCGACTCGAAGGGCCGGTAGAGGTGACGCACCGCCTCCCAGTACGGCTCGAGCGCGAAGACGTTCTCGATGTCGAGCCCGGTCGGCCGGTCGGTGTCGTCGGTCGCAGCCACGAGGGCCGAGAGCGAGGGCTGGCTCGTGGTGCCGGCCATCGTCGCGGTCGCGGCGTCGACGGCGTCCACCCCGGCGTCGATGGCCGCGAGCAGCGTGCCGACCTGGCCACCGGCCGTGTCGTGGGTGTGCAGGTGGACCGGCAGGTCGAAGCGTTCGCGCAGGGCCCTCACGAGACGGGCGGCGGCGGGAGCGCGCAACAGGCCGGCCATGTCCTTGATGGCCAGGACGTGGGCGCCGGTGTCGACGATCTGCTCGGCGAGGCGCAGGTAGTAGTCGAGCGTGTAGAGCTTCTCGCCGGGCGACATGAGGTTGCCGGTGTAGCAGAGCGCGACCTCGGCCACCGCCGTGCCGCTCTCGAGCACCGCCTCGACCGCCGGTCGCATCTGGGACACGTCGTTGAGCGAGTCGAAGATGCGGAAGATGTCGAGCCCGGTGGAGGCCGCCTCGCGCACGAAGGCGTCGGTGACGGCCGTCGGGTAGGGCGTGTAGCCGACCGTGTTGCGCCCGCGCAGGAGCATCTGGAGAGGGATGTTCGGCATCGCCTCGCGCAGGGCCGCGAGCCGCTCCCACGGGTCCTCGGCAAGGAAGCGCAGGGCGACGTCGTAGGTCGCGCCGCCCCACGCCTCCATCGACAGCAGCTGCGGCGTCAGGTGGGAGACATGCCTCGCGACGTGGAGCAGGTCGCGGGTGCGCATCCTGGTGGCGAGCAGCGACTGGTGCGCGTCACGGAAGGTCGTGTCGGTCACGGCGACGTCGTTCGCCTCGCGCAGGGACCGCGCGAAGGCGGCGGGTCCGTCGGCGACGAGCCGGTCGCGCGCGCCCGGTGGCACGGGCGCGTCCGGCAGCTCGGGCAGCTTGCTGCGCGGGCGCACCCTCGTGGTGACCGGGCCGTTGGGCTGGTTCACCGTGACGTCAGCAAGGTAGGTCAGCAGCTTCGTCGCGCGGTCGGCGCCCACTCGCGCGGAGAGCAGCTCGGGCCGTTGGTCGATGAAGGACGTCGTGGCCAGGCCCTGCTGGAAGACCGGGTCGCTCAGCACCGCCTCGAGGAAGGGGATGTTCGTCGACACGCCGCGGATGCGGAACTCGGCGAGGGCGCGCTGGGCCCGTCGCACCGCGATCGGGAACGTCATCCCGCGACACGTCAGCTTGACGAGCATCGAGTCGAAGTGGGCGCTGACCTCGGCGCCGACGAAGACGGTGCCGCCGTCGAGGCGCACGCCGCTGCCACCGGCCGACCGGTAGACGGTGATCATGCCGGCGTCCGGACGGAAGCCGTTGGCGGGGTCCTCGGTGGTGATGCGGCACTGCAGTGCGAATCCCTTGGTGCGGATGTCCTCCTGCCGCAGGCCCATCGACGCGAACGTGTCGCCGGCCGCGATCTGCAGCTGCATGACGACGAGGTCGATGTCGGTGACCTCCTCGGTCACGGTGTGCTCGACCTGGATGCGCGGGTTCATCTCGATGAAGACGTAGCGGCCGTCCTCGCCGAGCAGGAACTCGACGGTGCCGGCGTTGACGTAGCCGATGGAGCGCGCGAAGGCGACCGCGTCTTCGCACATGCTCTTGCGCGTGGCTGGGTCGAGGTTGGGCGCTGGGGCAATCTCGACGACCTTCTGGTGGCGGCGCTGCAGGGAGCAGTCGCGCTCGTAGAGGTGCACCACCTCGCCGGTGCCGTCGGCGAGCACCTGGACCTCGATGTGGCGCGGGTTGACCACGGCCTCCTCGAGGTAGACGGTCGGGTCGCCGAACGCCGACTCGGCCTCCCGCTGGGCGGCCTCGAGGGCGTCGCGCAGTCCCTCACGGCTCTCCACCCGTCGCATACCGCGGCCACCACCGCCGCTGACCGCCTTGACGAAGACGGGGAAGCCGATCTCGTCGGCGGCCTCCACGAGGGAGTCGAGGTCGGTGCCGGGTTCGGAGCCGCGCAGGGTCGGCAGGCCGGCGTCGCGCGCGGCCGCGATGGCGCGGGCCTTGTTGCCCGTCAGGTGCAGCACCGACGCCGGGGGCCCCACGAAGGTGATGCCGGCGGCGTCGCACGCCTCGGCCAGCAGGGGGTTCTCGGAGAGGAACCCGTAGCCGGGGTAGATCGCGTCGGCGCCCGCCTCGACGGCCTTGGCGACGATCGCCTGGTGGTCGAGGTAGGCGCGGACCGGGTGGCCCTGCTCGCCGATCTGGTAGGCCTCGTCCGCCTTGAGCCGGTGCTCGCTCTTGCGATCCTCCCACGGGAACACGGCCACCGTCCTGGCGCCCAGCTCGGTCGCGGCCCGGAAGGCTCGAACGGCGATCTCGCCTCGGTTGGCGACGAGAACCTTGCGGAACATCGGACCTCCAGGGTGCGGGAGCGAGAGGTGTGGTCCTCGTCGACCACGGTGGGCAGCCTAGTGGCGTGGCCGCCGACCCGCGGCGCGGCTGCCTGCGACCGCCCCACGCCAGGGAATGACATGGACCGCCCGAGCGTTCCTCCTGCATACTGTTCCCTCCACCCCGGTGGAGCGCAGGGCAGCTTGACAAGTCAACAGCGTGACGTGGACACCCTCACGGGGGTGATCGGTTTCGACGGTGGTCGATACGCCAGGGGAAGCGGGTCGAGGATGCAGGGTTATCTCGTAAACGCTCCTTGCAAAACAATAGGTGCCAATTCCAAGCGCACCGACTTCGCCCTCGCCGCCTGAGCGAGCCTCGAAGTCTGTCAGCCTGAGCTAGTTTCCGACTCAGTGTCTGGCATCAGCTAGGAAACTTGCTGCGCAGTCATGTTGGGGGGCTGCGCGGGACTCTTACTCAACTGGGCCTGTCAGGGGACGTGTGCGTGCGAGCCCTGGGGCCGAGAAAAGCCATAGCGCACTGCACCCGGAGAAGCCCTGGTTTCTCGTCATCGGACGCGGGTTCAATTCCCGCCACCTCCACCACTTTCGTGGTGGCCACGTCACGCTGTCGCTGTCATGGCAAAGAGGGCGTCCCGTTTCGCGGGACGCCCTCTTGCGTATGCCGTCGCGCCGGACTGCGGGATCAGCGCAGCCGCAGGTCCTCGTTGCCGGCCGTGCGCCCCGGGCCGATGAGGTCGGGCCCGAAGGCCGACCACGACCCGCCGTCGACGCGGACGATCCGCTTGCCCAGCGGGAAGAGCGAGACCGGGATGAGCTTGAGGTTGCCGAGCGCCAGCGGGATACCGACGATGGTCACCGCCTGGGCGATGGCCGTCGTGATGTGCCCGAGCGCCAGCCACCAGCCGAAGAAGATGACCCAGAGCACGTTGCCGAGCGTCGAGGCGGCGCCGGCCCCCGGGTGCTCGACCACGGTGCGGCCGAAGGGCCACAGGGCGAACCACCCGATCCGGAAGGCGGCCAGTCCCAACGGGATGCCGACGATGGTCACGCACGCCAAGACCCCGGCCAGCACGTAGAGCAGCCAGAGCCAGAAGCCGCCGAAGACGACCCAGACGACGTTGAGGACCAGCCGCACGGGCCTCAGGCCTGCTCGGCCTGCTCGGCCTGCTGGCTCGGGGCTGAGCCTGCAGCGGCCTCGGCCGCGATCTGCTCCTTGATCGGCGCCATGTCGAGGTTCTTGACCTGCTCGATGACGTCCTGCAGCGCGGACTGCGGCAGCGCGCCGGGCTGGGCAAAGACGAGCACGCCCTCCTTGAAGGCCATGAGCGTCGGGATGGAGGTGATGTTCGCCGCCGAGGCGAGGCCCTGCTCGGCCTCGGTGTCGACCTTGCCGAACACGATGCCCTCGTTGTCACTGCTCTGCGAGGCGGCGTCGTACACCGGGGCGAACTGGCGGCACGGGCCGCACCAGGACGCCCAGAAGTCGACCAGGACGATGTCGTTGTCGAGGACGGTCTGCTCGAAGGACTGCGCGGTCAGCTCTGTGGTAGCCATGCCCTTGGCAACGGATGGTGCTCAGGACCTATTCCGGCGGGTGCGGCTCAGGCCAGCTCCCAGGTGACGGTGACGCTGGCCCGCAGGTCGAGGTCGCCGCCCTCGACGGGCATGCCGCCCGCGTCCCTGGATGCTGCCATCGCCATCATCTGCCGCCCCTGGACCGGGAAGGCTCCCGCCTCGGCCACCCCGAGGACCGCGCCGAGCCGCGCGCCGGACAGGCCGGCATACTGCCGCGCCTTGTCGTGGGCGTCGGCGAAGGCCGCATCGCGGGCGCGCCGCAACCCGTCGCTGCGGTCGGAGACGTCCAGCCGCACCTGGTCGACGAGGAGCGCGTTGCCGACGGCCGATGCCGCGTGCTCGAGGATCTCGCCCACCGACTCGAGGCGGCGCACCGTGACCGCGATCCGCTGCTGCGCGGTGAAACCGACGGCCGTGCCGGTGTTGTCCCAGCGCTGGTTGACGCCGGCGTCGAGGGTGCGGATGTCGGCGTCCGCGACGTCGTGCTCGCGGACCACCGCCCCCACCGTCGTGATGCCCTCGGCGGCACCGGCGAGCGCCTCGGCGACGTCGTCACCGTCGTGCCCCACCCGTAGGTCGAGCCGCACGACGTCGGGGGAGACCGCGGCCGTGCCGCTGCCCGTGACGGTGACCGTGCGCTTGCCCATGGGGTTCCTCTCGTCGCGGCCCCGGGAGCGGTCAAGGCCCTCGTCGCAACCTACCTAGACTGCAGTGCCATGACGAGCGTTCCGCGACGGTTCACCCCCTGCTCGCGGCTGGCCGCCGCGGCCGCCGTCGGCTCGGTGGTGGCGCAGCTGCTCGTCCTCTACTGGCCCGTCGTGACGGTCGAGGGCCCGGTCAGCTGGACCGACAAGGTCGTCCACCTGCTCGTCTTCGCCGTGCCCACGTATGCCGTGGGGCGGGCCTTGGGCTCCGTGCGGATCCCCGTGATCGCCTTCGCGATCCACGCCCCCGTGAGCGAGCTGGTGCAGCACTTCCTGCTGCCGGGGCGCACCGGCGACGTCTGGGACGCGGTGGTCGACCTGGTCGGCGTCGCGATCGGCGCGGCGGCGCTGGTGGTCGGGAGGCGGCTGCGCCGCTGGTAGACTTTGGGACATCCGACTCCGAGGTCTCCTCGGATCACGACGGAAGAGATGGCGCCGGGGATGCCCGGCGGGCAGGCTCGTCCGACGGGGTGGCCCCCTCCGGCAGATCGCGCCAGACGGCGCGGCCCGGCACCGACGCGGAGCGGATCCGAAAACCGGACGGCACAGATGCCGGGCACCGGTACACATGGGGCGCGGAGATTGCTGCGCCTGAGGCTCGTCTGCATGGTCGTGGTGTGACTCACGGCTCGAGGCGAAGTCTGCTCGAGTCAAGAGAGTTGAATACGCAATGCCCAAGCACACCTCCTCCGGCGCGCCCAAGAAGGCCCGCTGGTCCGCCGAGAAGAAGTCCGCCGCGACCAAGAAGCCGCACCGCGGCCAGGCCGGCAAGCCTGCCGGTTCCTTCTCCGGCCCGAAGACCTCCCGCCCGGCCTCGTCGGGCTCCTCGCACGTCGGCGGCCGCGAGTGGCGCGCCCCGCGTGACGAGCACCGCTCCACCGACCGTCGCGATGACCGCGGCGGCGACCGTGCGGGCTACCAGCGTCGTGACGACCGTGGTGACCGTGGTTTCCAGCGCCGTGAGGACCGCCCGTCCTTCGAGCGTCGCGATGACCGCGGCGGCGACCGTGGGGGCTACCAGCCTCGTGACGACCGTGGTGACCGTGGTTTCCAGCGCCGTGAGGACCGCCCGTCGTTCGAGCGTCGCGATGACCGCGGCGGTTACCAGCGCCGCGACGACCGTGGCTTCCCGCGTCGCGAGGACCGCCCTTCGTTCGAGCGTCGCGATGACCGCGGCGGCGACCGTGGAGGCTACCAGCGTCGTGACGACCGCGGTGACCGTGGTTTCCAGCGCCGTGAGGACCGCCCGTCCTTCGAGCGTCGCGATGACCGCGGCGGTTACCAGCGCCGTGACGACCGTGGCTTCCCGCGTCGCGAGGACCGCCCTTCGTTCGAGCGTCGCGATGACCGCGGCGGCGACCAGCGCCGTGACGACCGTGGCTTCCCGCGCCGCGAGGACCGCCCGTCGTTCGAGCGTCGCGATGACCGCGGTGGCTACCAGCGCCGTGACGACCGTCCGTCGTTCGATCGCCGCGGCGACCACCGCGGCGACCGTTTCGCCGACCGCGCTCCCGTGACCTTCGAGGACGCCGAGGCCGAGCGCATGGACGCCGACAGCTGGACCAAGTCGACGCGCGCCGACGTGTCCGACGGCCCTGTCGACGTCGCCGAGGACAACGGCTTTGCTGCCCTCGGCCTGCCCGAGCGCATCGTCGAGCGCCTGGCCCGCGAGGGCATCACCTCGCCGTTCCCGATCCAGACGGCGACGATCCCCGACGCGCTCGCGGGTCGTGACGTCCTCGGCCGCGGACAGACCGGCTCAGGCAAGACGCTCGCCTTCGGCCTGCCGCTCATCACCCGCCTGCTCCAGGCGGAGACGCCGCGCCGCCCGCGCAAGCCGCACGCGCTGATCCTCACGCCGACGCGTGAGCTCGCGATGCAGATCTCCGACGCGCTCGAGCCGCTCGTGCACGTCGCCGGCCTGCGCCACAAGCTCGTCGCCGGTGGCCTGAGCTACACGACGCAGATCAACGCCCTCAACAAGGGCGTCGACATCCTCATCGCGACGCCCGGTCGCCTGAACGACCTGCTCGAGCGAGGTGCAGTCGAGATGGACGACGTCTCGATCACCGTGCTCGACGAGGCCGACCACATGGCCGAGATGGGCTTCATGGCCGAGATCACGACGAGCCTCGACAAGATCCCGTCCGACGGCCAGCGCCTGCTGTTCTCGGCGACGCTCGACCGCGGCATCGACGCCCTCGTGGAGAAGTACCTCACCGACCCGGTGACGCACTCGACCAACGACGCCACGGCGTCGGTCGAGGGCATGGACCACCACGTCCTGCTCATCGACCCGCAGCACAAGAAGGTCATCACGGCCGAGGTCGCCAACCGCGAGGGTCGCACCGTCGTCTTCTGCCGCACGAAGCTCGGCGCCGACCGCATCGCGCTGCAGCTGCGCGAGCAGGGCGTCATGGCGGCCGCGCTGCACGGTGGCCTCAACCAGGGTCAGCGCAACCGCGTCCTCGGGGCGTTCCGTGACGGCACCCTCCCGGTGCTCGTCGCGACCGACGTGGCGGCCCGCGGCATCCACGTCGACGACGTCTCGGTCGTCCTGCAGGTCGACCCGCCGGCCGACCACAAGGACTACCTGCACCGCTCGGGCCGCACGGCCCGCGCCGGCGACAAGGGCACCGTTGTGACCCTGGCGCTGCCGCACCAGCGCCGCACGATGGAGCGCCAGCTCAAGGACGCCGGTCTCGAGATCTCGCCGGTCCGGGCCACGCCCGGCGACGCGACGATCGCGGCCACCGGTGCCACGACGCCCAGTGGCGTCGCAATCGCCGAGGACGAGTTCCAGCGCCTCATCGCCGGCCCCAAGCAGCACCGTCGTGGCCCGGCCGGGCCGCGCGGTCCGCGCCAGGGGCAGCGGGGTGGCTTCCGTCCCAACCACGGACGCGACGACCGCCGTGACGACCGACGGGGCCAGCGCGGCGACCGCGGCGACTCGCTCGTGTCCCGCTGGGGCGACGACCAGCGCGCCGGCCGCCGCGGCGCACGCTTCTGACGGGTCGCCGGTGTGGAAGGCTGGGCCCGTGAGCTCGCCGTTCCACACCGGCCGCCTCCTCGTGGCGACGCCGTCCGTCGGGGGTGACGTCTTCCATCGGTCCGTCATCCTCCTGCTCCACCACGACGACGACGGCGCCCAGGGTGTCGTGCTGAACAAGCCGCTGTCGGCCGAGGTCGACTCGGTCCTCCCGGGCTGGCAGCGTGTCGTCACCGCCCCGCACGTGCTCTTCCAGGGTGGACCGGTGTCCACGTCGTCGGCGCTGGGCCTCGTCACCGTCCCGGGTGACGAGCCGGAGCCGTTGGGGGTCAAGCGCCTCTTCGGGTCCATCGGCCTCGTCGACCTCGACGTGCCGACCCCGGTGGTCGCGGCCGAGCTCGCCGGCCTGCGCATCTTCGCCGGCTACTCCGGCTGGGAGGCAGGGCAGCTGGAGAGCGAGATCCTGCGCGGGGACTGGTACGTCGTCGACGCGGAGGTGGGGGACGCGTTCACCCCGGAGCCGGACCGGCTCTGGCGCGAGGTCCTGCGGCGCCAGCGCGACAGCCTGGCCTACGTCGCGAACTTCCCCGACGACCCGTCGATGAACTGACGCGCCGGTGACCACCGAAGCCACGGACCCCGACGGGACGCAGCCCGAGACCCCCAGATCGACCAGGCGAGTTGCCTTCGTCGACAGCGGGCTCGGGCTCCTCGGGTATGCCGACGCCCTCCACACGCTGCGCCCCGACCTCGGGCTCGTGCTGTCCCTCGACCCGGACAACATGCCGTACGGGCCCCGCACCCCTGACGAGGTGCGCCGGCTCGTCCTCGCGTCCGCGCGGGCGACGCTGCCCTACGCCCCGGACGCCGTCGTCGTGGCCTGCAACACCGCCTCGGTGCACGGCCTCGAGACCCTCCGCGCCGAGCTCGAACCCGAGGTCCCCGTCATCGGCACGGTGCCGGCCATCCGTCCCGCTGCGGCCGCGGGCTGGCCGGTGGCGGTGTGGGCGACCGCCGCGACGACGTCGAGCGACTACCTGCGCGGTCTCGTCGACGCCTTCGCCGCCGACGTCGAGACGCATGCCGTCGCCGCCTTCGGTCTGGCCGAGGCGATCGAGTCGGGCGACTCCGACGCGGTCGACGACTGCATCGCGTATGCCGTGTCGCAGACCCCCACGGACACGCGCTCGCTCGTGCTGGGCTGCACCCACTACGGCCTCGTGGTGGACCGCATCGTCGCCGCCCTCGGGTCGGGGGTGGCCATCCACGACTCACCCGTGGCGGTCGCCCGCCAGACGCTGCGCCGCATCCGGCTGGAGCCCGACCCGACGGCGGCGCACGCGGGGGTGGAGGCGGTGCTCCTGAGCGGCCGAGCCGGCCCGGTCCCTGCGTCGTGGAGCGCCTACCCGGCAGGTGCCCGCCTCCTCGACCTGGCGGTCCCCGGGCCAACCGGCCGGAACCACCGGCCGGAACTGCCGCAGGCGCCCCGAGAGCAGCAGTCGTTCCGGCCGCTCGACCCGCGGCCGTAGAATTCCGGCATGACCACGATGCCTCCCGACCCGTTCGAGCCCGAGCCCCAGCCGCTGCGCGGCACGAGCACGGCCACGATCGAGCGCGAGGAGGTCCGCGAGGAGCTGCAGGAGCCCGGCGACCACGAGCGGTTCTCGCACTACGTCCGCAAGGAGAAGATCCTCGAGAGCGCCCTGTCGGGCGAGCCCGTCGTCGCCCTCTGCGGCAAGATCTGGGTCCCCGGCCGCGACCCCCAGAAGTTCCCGGTGTGCCCCGTCTGCAAGGAGATCTACGACGGCCTGCGTGATCCGCAGGACGGCGGCGACGGCGACAACAGCGGTGGTGGCGGGGACTCCTGACCCGGGACCCCTGACTGCACCCCTGACCGCACCCCTGACCGGACTCCCGACGCGCGCACCGAGGCCCAGCCCCGCGCGCTGCTTTCCTTACGGGTTCTTGACCCACGCTGGCTCCGCCGCCGGCCTGCGGGTGCCTAGTCTCGATGGATCGACGCCCGATCGGGCCTCGTGTCGGACGAGAAAGGTCACTCCATGAAGCTTCGCTCCCTGATGCTCGCGGCACCCCTCGCACTCGCCGCGGTGTCGCTCGGCGCGCCGGCCCACGCCGCCCCCGTGCTCGAAGGCCACAGCGGTCGCACGTGCCTCGACCCCCAGACCGTCGGCGCGGTCGGGGCCCGTGGCGACCACGGCACGGCCAAGGACCCGCACGAGCTGTCCGACGCCCAGGTGCGCGCCAACGAGGCAGCCCTGACCAAGGCCCTCGAGGCCAAGGGGCTGACCCGCGACTCGTCGGGCAAGGTCGTCAAGGAGGGGCAGAGCGGGAAGCCCGGCAGCGGCGGCGGCGCCTTCGCGCGGGCGACGGTCAAGGTCTACTGGCACACCATCACCAACGGCACCCAGGGCGCGGTGAGCAGCAGCAGGATCAGCAGCCAGATCAGCGTCCTCAACAACGCCTACGCCAGCACCGGCCTCAGCTTCAGCCTCGCCGGGTCCGACTCGACGAGCAACTCGTCCTGGTACACCGTGACGCCCGGCTCGTCGGCCGAGAAGAGCATGAAGACGACCCTGCGCAAGGGCACGATGGCCGACCTCAACCTCTACTCGGCCAACATCGGCCAGGGGCTGCTCGGGTGGGCGACCTTCCCCAAGAACACCTACGACGCGATGGACGGCGTCGTCGTGCTGACCGGGTCCCTCCCGGGCGGCAACGCGACCAACTACAACCAGGGTGACACCGCCACCCACGAGGTCGGCCACTGGGTCGGGCTCTACCACACCTTCCAGGGCGGCTGCAACGGCAACGGCGACTACGTCGACGACACGCCCGCCGAGGCCAGCGCCGCCTACCAGTGCCCGACGGGCCGCGACACGTGCACCAGCCCCGGGCTCGACCCGATCAAGAACTTCATGGACTACACCTACGACTCCTGCATGAACACCTTCACCACCGGCCAGGTGTCGCGCATGCAGGCCCAGTGGACGGCATACCGCGCCGGCCGGTGACGGCCAGCACGCCTGCCGCACCTGTCCGCGAAAGCGACTGAGCGGCATACCATCCGGTCCGAGGCCCCGCTCGCAAGGCGGGGCCTCGGCATGTCGTCCCGGACGATTCGTTACGGTGGTCCCTCTATGAGTTCCGGCGCCGCCTTCCACCTCCCACCCGCCTTCCCCGAGCGGGCTGCGTGGGGTACCGCGAGCAAGCTGCGCGCCTGGCAGCAGGAGGCGCTCGACCTCTACCTCGAGAAGGCGCCGCGCGACTTCCTCGCGGTCGCGACGCCGGGCGCCGGCAAGACGACGTACGCGCTGCGGGTGGCCACCGAGCTTCTGAACGCCGGGATCGTGCACCGCATCACGGTCGTCGCCCCCACCGAGCACCTGAAGACCCAGTGGGCCGACGCCGCCGCCCGCGTCGGCATCAGCCTCGACCCGAAGTTCAGCAACAGCATCGGCCGGCACAGCGACGACTACCACGGCGTCGCGGTGACCTACGCGCAGGTGGCATCGCGCCCGTCGCTGCACCGCGAGCTGACGACCTCCCGCTCGACGCTCGTGATTCTCGACGAGGTGCACCACGGCGGTGACGCCAAGAGCTGGGGCGACGGCATACGCGAGGCGTTCGATCCGGCCACCCGACGCCTGTCGCTGACCGGCACGCCGTTCCGCTCGGACACCTCGCCGATCCCCTTCGTCACCTACGAGCTCGACGCCGAGGGCACGCTCGTCAGCTCCAGCGACTACACCTACGGCTACGCCGAGGCCCTGCGCGACGGCGTCGTGCGCCCGGTGCTCTTCATGGCCTACGGCGGCAGCATGCGCTGGCGCACGAAGGCCGGCGACGAGCTCGAGGCGCGCCTCGGCGAGCCGATGACCAAGGACTTCGTCGCGCACGCGTGGCGCACCGCGCTCGACCCCAAGGGTGAGTGGATCCCCGCGGTGCTCGCGGCCGCCGACCGCCGCCTGACCGAGGTGCGACGCCACGTCGAGGACGCCGGCGGCCTGGTGATCGCCTCCAACCAGACGCAGGCGAGGGCGTATGCCGCCATCCTCCGCACGCTGACCGGCGAGGCTCCCACCGTGGTGCTGTCCGACGACCTCGGCGCGAGCAAGCGCATCGAGGACTTCGGGTCCAGCGACGAGCGGTGGATGGTCGCGGTCCGGATGGTGTCCGAGGGTGTCGACGTGCCGCGCCTCGCCGTCGGCGTCTACGCCACCTCCACGTCGACGCCGCTCTTCTTCGCCCAGGCCGTCGGGCGCTTCGTCCGCGCGCGCCGTCGCGGCGAGACCGCGTCGGTCTTCCTGCCGTCGGTGCCGGTCGTCCTCGACCACGCGTCGCGGCTCGAGGAGCAGCGCGACCACGCGCTCGACCGCAAGCCCGACCCGGACGACATCGGCCAGATGTGGGCCGAGGAGCAGAGCCTGCTCGACGAGGCCAACCGCGCCGACAAGGCGAGCGGCGCGCTCGACGAGGGCGCCTTCGAGGCGCTCCAGTCCGACGCCCACTTCGACCACGTGCTCTTCGACAAGCAGCAGTGGGGGATGCACGCGCAGATCGGGTCGGAGGACGAGGAGGAGTACCTCGGCCTCCCCGGCCTGCTCGAGCCCGACCAGGTGTCCGCGCTGCTGCGCGAGCGCCAGAGCCGCCAGGTCAAGAAGGCGCCCCAGGGTGCCACGGCGCCGATGCCGGTGGCCGCGCACCGAGCCCTCGCCGCCCAGCGCAAGGAGCTCAACAAGCTCGTGTCGACCTATGCCCGGCAGAAGGGCCTGCCGCACGCCAACGTCCACATGGACCTGCGTCGCGTCTGCGGCGGCCCCGACCTCGCCGCGGCGTCCTCGGAGCAGGTGTCCGAGCGCATCGACAAGATCCGGCTCTGGCTCGTCGGCCGCCGCTGACGAACTCGGCGACGGGGCGCTGTTCACGTCGGCGTCATCGCTCGGATGCGCGCGGTGGGGTTTGCGGGGTTATGGTCTGCCTTGCGCCTCGGGGGCGAGTGCGCACCCGTGACCCCAGGACTGCTCCGACCGAGCACCTGACCGACGAAGGACGACATGAGCACCGACCACACCCCTGACCTCCTCGGGTCCTCGACGACCCGTCGCCAGCTGCTCGCCCTTGCCGCCGTGGGCGGCGCCGGGCTCGCGGCCGTGCGCGCGGCCGCGCCCGCCACGGCCGCCACCGGTCCGGGCACCAACGGCGAGGTCGTCCGGCTGACCGTGCTCGGCACGACCGACCTGCACGGCAACGTCTACAACTGGGACTACTTCAAGAACGCCGAGTACGACGACAAGGCGCACAACGACATCGGCGTCGCCAAGGCCTCGACCGTCATCAAGGCGATCCGCGCCGAGGTCGGCGCCGAGCGCACCCTGACGATCGACGCCGGCGACACCATCCAGGGCACGCCGCTGGCGTACTACTACGCCAAGATCGACCCGATCACCGGGGGCGCCAAGCACCCGATGGCTGCCGCGATGAACCAGGTCGGCTACGACGCCGCCGCGCTGGGCAACCACGAGTACAACTACGGCCTCGACACCCTGCGTGCCTTCGAGAAGCAGCTGAACTTCCCGCTGCTGTCGGCCAACTCGGTGGACTGGAACACCGGGGCACCCGTCTTCAAGCCGTGGGTCATCAAGACGGTGAAGCTCACCGACACCAAGGCGATCAAGGTCGGCATCCTGGGCCTCGTCACCCCCGGCGTCGCCATCTGGGACAAGGCCAACGTCGAGGGCAAGGTGCGGTTCCCCGGCATCGTCGAGCAGGCCAAGGTCATGGTGCCTCGCCTCAAGGCCGCCGGCGCCGACGTCGTCATCGTCGCCTGCCACTCGGGCGAGAACGGCAAGTCGTCGTGGGGCGACTCGCTGCCCTACGTCGAGAACGCGAGCGCGATCCTCGCCGAGGAGGTCCCCGGCATCGACGCGATCCTGGTCGGCCACGCCCACCTCGAGATCCCGCAGCGCTACGTCGCCAACAAGGCGACCGGTAAGCAGGTGCTGCTCTCCGAGCCCTACTACTGGGGCATGCGCGTGACCCGGATGTCGATCGACGTCCAGAAGGTCCGCGGGCAGTGGCAGGTCGTGCACTCGGAGGCGACGCTCTACAACTCCAACGTCGCCCCGGAGGACCCCGCCGTGACCGGCGCCGTGGCCGCCGCGCACCAGAAGGTGCTCACCTACGTCAACGGCGTCATCGGCACGTGCACGGAGGCCATGTCGGCCGCGTCGTCGCGGTACGAGGACACCGCCGCGATCGACTTCATCAACTTCGTCCAGGCCGACGCGGTGAAGAAGGCCCTGTCCGGCACGGCCGAGGCGGCCCTCCCGGTGCTGTCGATCGCCGCGCCGTTCAACAAGCTCGCCGCCATCCCGGCGGGCGACGTGACCATCCGGGACGTTGCGGGGCTCTACATCTACGACAACACGCTGCTCGGCATCGTGCTCACGGGCGCGCAGGTCAAGGCGTACCTCGAGAAGAGCGCGGAGTACTTCCAGCCGTGCACGACGACTGGCCCCGTCGCGGCCGACTCGCTCACCAACGCGGGTGGCACGCCGGACTACAACTACGACGTCATGGGCGGGCTCGACGCC
The DNA here is from genome assembly GCF_058790095.1 of Terrabacter sp. FW104-15G4B. Classification (NCBI taxonomy): domain Bacteria; kingdom Bacillati; phylum Actinomycetota; class Actinomycetes; order Micrococcales; family Intrasporangiaceae; genus Terrabacter; species Terrabacter sp. FW104-15G4B. Next base: position 118,248 of record NZ_JBYTCI010000014.1, read on the forward strand.
GACCTCACCTACGACATCGACCTGGCCGAGCCGGTCGGCTCGCGCATCGTGAACCTCGCGTATGCGGGCAGCCCGCTCGCGTCGGACGCGCGCTTCGTCGTGGCGATCAACAACTACCGCCAGTCCGGTGGTGGCAACTTCCCGGGGGTCGTGGGCGCTCCGGTCGTCTACAACCGCCAGATCGAGATCCGTCAGCTGCTCATCGACTGGGCGACGGCCAACAAGGTCATCGACCCGGCGGTCTTCTCGAGCCTCGACTGGAGGCTCGTGAGCAACGGCAACCCGATCACCGTCACGCCCTGAGGCGGATGATGCACCGACGTGCCGCCTCGACCACCGGTCGGGGCGGCACGTCCGCGTCTGGGCTCCGCCCACGACGTGCTCAGCCGGCGTCGGCGAGCACGCGCTTCAGGCGACGCAGGCACTCGGCGACGAACGCCGGGTAGGTCCCCCAGTAGTAGGCGATTCCGCTGAGCCCCACGGCCAGCGCCCACGCCCGCGCACGCAGCCACGGCGTGTCGTCCAGGCCGAGGGTCGAGCGATAGGCGTCGCGGGCAGCGACGGGTAGGTCCCACAGCGGTGCGTGTTCGGCGTCCGGGACTCCGACGGAGAGACCGCCGAAGTCGATGACCGCCGCGAGCCGCCCGTCCCGGACGAGCAGGTTGGTGGGCTTGAGGTCGGCATGCATCCACACGTGGCGGGCCGGCTCGTCGAGGTCCGTCAGCTCCAGCGCCTCCGACCACAGGCGCTCGAGACGGTCGAGGTCCAGGCTGTCCAGGTCGCGCCCCTCGAGGCCGCGGCACTGGGCGAGGGACTCCCGGACCCAGTCGTCGACGTCGGCCAGCGACCCGCCGCGGTACCAGCTCAGCTCGCCCTCGCGCCCGGCTCCCATGAGGTCGACGGACTGGAGCGCCTCGACGAAGCAGCCGAGATCGTGGCCGAGCTGCGCCCAGTCGGCGACGGTGTCGTCGCCCACCAGCTCACCCTCGATCCAGCGGTAGACCGACCACGGGAGCGGGAACCCGGCTGACGGCCGGCCGAGGTGCACGGGCTCCGGAACGGCCACCGGCAGGTGCGGGGCCAGGACGGGCAGCCACTGCTGCTCCTTCTCCACGGACCGCGCGGTCCCCGGCGTCCGGGGAAGCCGCAGCAGCAGCTCGTCGCCGAGCCGGTGGAGGATGTTGTCGGTGCCGGCTCCGGCCGGGGACAGCGGCAGGTCGGCCCACTGGGGGCACTGCTCACGTAGCAGGCTGCGGATGACGTCCTCGTCAGGGGTCAGCTCGTCGTCGTGCAGGGTCTCGGCCACGCCTGCACCCTGCCGCACCGGGGCCGTTCATCGCGAGGCGGTTTCCGGGCGTAGGCGTACCCGCCGGGACAGGGGAGCACCGGCGGGTACGCCTTCCCATTGTCTCGGATCGAGGGCCGCTCCGTAACCCGTTTCGGCGCGATGGGACCAGGTTCGTGATCTCTTTCGTGACTGCGGCCGTGGCTCACCGACCCACGAGCACCTGGTAGCCCCAGGCGGGGAGGCTGTAGCCCTGGTTCTGCTCGAGCTCGAGGGTCTCTCCCGTGAACGCGTCTCGCCAGGCGCCGGCCTGGGGGCCGTCGCCGAGGGTCACCGTCAGCGGCTCGGCGCTGAAGTTGAAGGCCCCGAAGACCCGGTCGTCGTCGACCGCCCGGACGAAGCTCAGCACCGCCGACTCCGCCGAGTTCGGCACCCGCACCATCCGGCCACCGGCGGCGCCGTTCCACAGGGCCGGGTGCGCCTTCTTCAAAGCGAAGAGGGTGCGGTAGAGCTGGCCCTGCTCGTGCTCGCGCCACTCGATCTCGTCCTTGTCGAAGAAGATGAGGCGCTTGTCGCTACCGGCCTCCTGCCCGTTGTAGATGAGCGGCACCCCCTCGCTGACGACGGACAGCACGATGGCGGGCTCGAGCGCGTCGCCGAACTGCTCGTACTCGGTGCCCTCCCACGCGTTCTTGTCGTGGTTGCTGACGAAGAGCATCCGGTAGGCGTCGCGCTGGTAGAAGCGGTCGTTCCAGGCGTAGTAGACCTTGAGCGCCTCGACGTCGGCCTTTCCGTGGGCGATCTTGTGCAGCGTCTCGTTCCAGCTCCAGCCGTAGGTCATGTCGAAGGCACGCACGTGCAGGTCGCGCGACTCCCACTCGGCGAGCAGGAAGACCGGCTTGATCTCGTCGAGCTCGCGGCGCACGTTGTCCCAGAAGTCGACCGGGACGAAGCCCGCCACGTCGCACCGGAAGCCGTCGAAGCCGACCTCGCGCACCCAGTACTTCATGGCCTCGGTCATGTAGCGGCGCAGGCCGGGGTTGTCGTAGTCGAGGTCGATGATGTCGTCCCAGTCCCACCATGGCGTCGGACGGAAGTCGCCCTTCCAGTCGCGGGCGTACCACTCCGGGTGCTGCTCGACGAGCACGTTGTCCCACGCGGTGTGGTTGGCCACCCAGTCGAGGATGACGTGCAGCCCCAGTCCGTGGGCGGTGTCGACGAAGTGGCGCAGGTCCTCTAGGGTGCCGAACTCGGGGTTGACGGCGAGGTAGTCCTGGACGGCATACGGGCTGCCGAGGGCGCCCTTGCGGTTGCGCTCGCCGATGGGGTGCACCGGCATGAGCCAGACCACGTCGATGCCGAGCTCGCGGATGCGCGGCAGATGCGCCTCGGCGGCACGGAAGGTGCCCTCGGGCGTGAAGTGCCGCTGGTTGATCTGGTAGATCGTCGCGCTGCGGCTCCACTCGGGGTGGGTCAGCTCGACGTCGGGCCGGGGGGCGTAGG
>NZ_JBYTCI010000015.1:0-115377 GCF_058790095.1 Terrabacter sp. FW104-15G4B
GGAAGCTAAGCCCTTCAGCGCCGATGGTACTGCACTGGTGACGGTGTGGGAGAGTAGGACGCAGCCGGACACACTTTGTCAGAGCGCCCCAGACGGAACTTCATTGATCCGACTGGGGCGCTCTTTCTTTTGTGCTCGACGAACGTAGAGGTGGCGCTGACCACGGTCGGCGCGGAAGGATACTGAACATGAGTGACCAGGACGCCAACGACAGGCGCGGCGACCGCAAAGACGGTCAGCGCGGACCGGCACGAGGTGACGGTGCTCGCCGGGCCTCTGGTTCCCCCAGGTCCGGAGCGCCGGACCGCGGTGGCTACCGCTCGGACGACCGAGGTTCCAGCGGCGGAAGCGACCGCGGTGGTTACCGCTCTGACGACCGACGCTCCGCGCCCGGCCGCGACGATCGAGGTGGCTACCGTTCTGACGACCGACGCTCCAGCGGCGGAAGCGACCGCGGCGGCTACCGTTCTGACGACCGACGCTCCAGCGGCGGCCACCGCTCGGACGACCGACGCTCCGCGCCCGGCCGTGACGATCGAGGTGGCTACCGCTCCGATGACCGAGGCTCCAGCGGCCGAAGCGACCGCGGCGGCTACCGCTCGGACGACCGACGCTCCGCGCCCGGCCGTGACGATCGAGGCGGCTACCGCTCCGATGACCGACGCTCCAGCGGCGGCCACCGCTCGGACGACCGACGCTCCGCGCCCGGCCGTGACGATCGAGGCGGCTACCGCTCCGATGACCGACGCTCCGCGCCCGGCCGTGACGATCGAGGCGGCTACCGCTCCGATGACCGAGGCTCCAGCGGCGGAAGCGACCGCGGTGGCTACCGCTCTGACGACCGCTCTGACGACCGACGCTCCAGCGGCGGCTACCGCTCTGACGACCGACGCTCCAGCGGCGGCTACCGCTCGGACGACCGACGCTCCGCGCCCGGCCGTGACGATCGAGGCGGCTACCGCTCCGACGACCGACGCTCCAGCGGCGGAAGCGACCGCAGCAGCTATCGCTCCGATGATCGCGCCCGCGGGGGTGCCGGACGGCCCCAGGAGGAGGAGCGCCGTGGCGGCCCGCGCCTGACCCCCAAGTCTCCGCGCAAGCCGGAGCCGGCCATCCGCGAGGGTGTGACCGGCCACGAGGTCGACCGCGGTGTGAAGAGCCAGCTTCGCACGCTGTCGAAGGAGAACGCGGAGGGCGTGGCGCAGCACCTCGTCATGGTGGCCGAGCTGCTCGACGTGGAGCCCGAGGCGGCGCTGGCGCACGCCGAGACCGCGGTGCGACGCGCAGGACGAGTCCCCGCTGCCCGTGAGGCCCTGGGGCTCGTGGCCTACCGGCTGGGGGACTGGGCTCGTGCCCTGGGTGAGTTCCGGACGGTGCGTCGCCTGTCCGGATCGAGCCACCTCTTGCCGCTCATGGTCGACTGCGAGCGCGCTCTTGGCCGTCACGACAAGGCCCTCGAGCTCGCCCAGACCGACGAGGCCAACAACCTGGCCATCGACGACCGCGTGGAGCTCGCCATCGTCGTCTCGGGGATCCGACGCGACCTGGGCCAGCTCGACGCGGCGGCGGCCGGCCTGAGTGACCTCGTCAAGCGGATCAACCCCAACCGTCCGTCGGCCGCACGGCTGTTCTACGCCTACGCCGATGCCAAGCTCGCCGCCGGCGACCTGGTCACGGCGCGTGAGTGGTTCGCGCGTGCTGCCGACGCCGACCACGAGCTCACGACCGATGCCGCCGAGCGGCTCGAGGAGCTCGACGGGGTCGACGTCACCGACCTGCTCGGTGACGAGGACGAGGACGACGCGAACCTCGACGACTGACGTCCGGACGAATGCCGAACGGGCCCGCCCTCCCGAGGGCCGGGCCCGCTCGGCGATCCGGGGCCGTGTCAGGATCGACCCGGTCGGCCATCAGGGTCGTCGCGAGGAGGGCTGATGGACGCGAGTGACGAACCGCTCATCGCGGCCTACGACGGGGTCGTGTGTGATCTCGACGGCGTGGTGTACCGCGGCGACGACGCCGTACCTGACGCCTCGGCGTCGCTGCAGCGGCTGGTGGCGCGCGGCATACGCGTGGTCTACGCGACCAACAACGCGTCACGCGTCCCTTCGGAGGTGGTCCGCCACCTCACGACGCTCGGCGCACCCGCGTCGGAGAACGACGTCGTGTCCAGCGCTCAGGCCGGCGCCGCGCGGCTCGCAGGCGAGCTTCCCAGGGGAGCGCCGGTGCTCGCCCTCGGTGGGGAGGGCGTCGCCCAGGCGCTCGAGCGCGCCGGCTTGCTGGCGGTCGCCCCGGCGGCGGTGCACAAGGGAGCGCACGACGCCGTCTCGGCCGTGCTCCAGGGCTTCGGCCACGACCTGACGGTGCGGGACTTCGAGACCGCGACCCAGCTGCTGGGCCAAGGCCTCGCCTGGGTCGCCACGAACGACGACGCGACCCTGCCGGTGCCGTGGGGGCAGGCGCCGGGCAACGGGGCATACGTCGACCTGGTGGCAACAGCGTCCGGCCGGCGTCCCGCTGTCGTCGGCAAGCCGCACCCGCCCCTCTACCGCCTCGCCATGGACCGACTCGGCACCGGCGCGACTCGCACCCTGGCCATCGGGGACCGGCTCGACACCGACATCATCGGTGCGTCGGCCACCGGCATCGACTCCGCTTGGGTGCTGACCGGCGTCGACCGGCCGTCGGACCTGCTGGCCACCGACGCGTCCCCGACGTACGTCGTCGCGTCGCTCGCCGAGCTGCTGCAGTCGTATGCCGGAGCGACCGGTGGCGGGACGCGGTGGCGGTGCGGGGAGGCCGTTGTCACACACGGGCGCGATGGGCTCGTCATCGAGCAGGGCACCAGCACCGCCGTCCAGGTGGTGCGGGCAGGGTTGGCCGCCCTCCAGGCGGCCCGCGCGGACGGCGGTTCGGGGAAGCGGCTCCGGCGTGACGCCGAGGCCCTCGACAGGCTGGTCGACAACGCGTGACGGCTGACCCGGTAGCGTGATGCCACGGCAGCACACCCGGTACGGAGGCACACCATGTTCGGCGAGCACGACTCCCAGCGCGACGACAAGCTGGCAGCGACGGACGACGTCGTGGATTACTCCACGGACGACTCCTTGCAGGCCGTGCCCACGCCGCCGGTGACCGGCGACGAGGCGGTGGACGAGGCGATGATGCGCCTCGCGCGCTCCCAGGCCGGCTCGTTCGCGGAGCGCATCGAGTCGGGCGAGCACGCCCACCGCAGCCTGCAGAGCCGGCTCGGCGGCCTGGGCGGCGCGTGACCCGTCGCCTCGACGTCGAGCTCGTCGCCCGGGGTCTGGCCAGGTCCCGCACCCAGGCCCGTGAGCTCGTCACCGCCGGATCGGTGCTCGTCGACGGCCGGACGGCCAGCAAGCCCGCGCTGCCGGTGACCGAGAGCTCGACGCTCGAGCTCACCCGCGAGCCGGACCGCTGGGTCGGTCGGGCCGCCCTCAAGCTGCTCCACGCGCTCGACACCTGGCCGGTGCCGGTGCAGGGTCGCCGCTGCCTCGACGTCGGGGCCAGCACCGGCGGCTTCACCCAGGTCCTCCTCGAGCGAGGCGCCGCACACGTGACCGCCCTCGACGTCGGTCACGGCCAGCTCGTCGGCTCCATCTCCGCCGACCCGCGCGTCGTCGACCTGCCGGGAACGAACATCCGGGACGTCGACGCCGCATCCCTCGGCGGTCGTTTCGACCTCGTCGTGTCCGACCTCAGCTTCATCTCGCTGACCATCGCCCTGCCGGCCATGCGCCCGCTCGTCACCGACGACGGGGACCTGGTGGTGCTCGTCAAGCCGCAGTTCGAGGTCGGGCGCGAACGGCTCAGCCGTACGGGTGTGGTCACCTCGCCGCACGAGCACCGGCGGGTGCTGCGCGACGTCGCGGGGGTCGTCGTCGAAGAGGGGCTCCACCTGCAGGGCGCCCTCACCAGTCCGATCACCGGCGCCGACGGCAACCGGGAGTTCCTCTTCTGGCTGGCGCCCCGCCCGGTCCCCGGCGCGTCTGCGACGTCGGTGGATGACATGCTGGAGGCCATCGACCTGGAGGGAGACCCGTGACGCGCCGGATCCTGCTCGTGGCCCACCCGAGACGTCCTGAGGCGCTGGCGGTCGCCAGGGGAGTCGTCGAGCGCCTCACCGACCTCGGGATCGACGTCTCGCTGCAGGCCGACGAGGCGCAGGCCCTCGACCTGAAGGACAGCTCCAGGGTGCACATCTCCTCGGCAGAGGAGCAGGTCGCCGAGGGGTGCGACCTCGTCGTCGTGCTCGGCGGCGACGGCACCATCCTGCGCGGTGCCGAGTTCGCCCGCAGCGTCGACGTGCCCCTCCTGGGCGTCAACCTGGGTCACGTCGGCTTCCTCGCGGAGGCCGAGCGCGACGACCTCGACGCGACGGTCGAGCACATCGCTCGCAACGACTACGCCGTCGAGGAGCGCATGACCCTGCACGTCGACGCGAAGCTGCACGGCGACCTCATCGCCACCAGCTGGGCGCTCAACGAGGTCAGCGTCGAGAAGGCCTCGAGGGAACGAATGCTCGAGGTCACCGTCGAGGTCGACGGCCGTCCCCTGTCGAGCTGGGGCTGCGACGGCGTCATCGTCTCCACCCCCACCGGCTCGACGGCATATGCGTTCTCGGCCGGAGGTCCCGTCGTCTGGCCACAGGTCGAGGCGATGCTCCTGGTTCCGAGCGCCGCGCACGCCCTCTTCGCCCGGCCCCTGGTGCTGGGGCCGGACACCCACCTGGCCGTCGAGATCAAGGCGGCGACCGAGGGGTCGGGGGTCATGTGGTGCGACGGTCGCCGGCACGTCGACCTCCCACCGGGCGCGCGCATCGAGGTCCGCCGTGGCGTGCGCCCCCTGCGGCTGGCCCGCCTCACGAGCGCCCCCTTCGCCGACCGGCTCGTCGCCAAGTTCAACCTGTCCGTCGAGGGCTGGCGAGGCAACGGCGACAGAGCCGCGGTGGACGACCTCGTCGCTGGTGAGCGTGCCCGGCCCTAAGGTGGTGCCGTGTTCAGCCAGATGAGGATTCGCGGCGTCGGGGTCATCGACGACGCCGTCCTCGACCTCAGCCCGGGCCTCAACGTCCTCACGGGCGAGACGGGCGCCGGCAAGACCATGGTCGTCTCTGGCCTCGGCCTGCTGCTCGGCGAACGGGCCGACTCCGGACTCGTGCGCACCGGTTCGGACGCCGCGCTCGTCGAGGGCGTCGTGCAGCTGCCGCTCGACCACCCGGCCCTCGTGCGTGCCGACGAGGCCGGGGCGGACCACGAGGACGGCGAGCTCGTCCTCGCCCGTACGATCGCCGCGGCCGGCCGGTCGCGCGCCCACGTCGGCGGCCGCACGGCGCCCGTCTCCGTGCTGGCCGAGCTCGGGCAGATGCTCGTGGCCGTCCACGGCCAGGCCGACCAGTGGCGCCTCAAGCAGGGCGACGCCCACCGCGCCGTCCTGGACGACTTCGGCGGCTCGGAGCTCGCCGCCCTGCGTAACCGGGTCGGCGAGCTCTACGACCGCTGGCGAGAGTCCGCGCGCGAGCACGAACGCCTCGTCTCCGAGGCGCGGGAGCGCGCCCGTGAGATCGACTCCCTGACGGCCTCCCTCGAGGAGATCGAGGCAGTCGACCCACAGCCGGGGGAGGACGCAGCGCTGCGCGCCGAGGACGAGCGCCTCGCGCACGCCGACACCCTCCGGCTGGCCGCGGCGCAGGCCCTCTCGCACCTCAGCGGTGACGAGTATGCCGCGGAGCCCAGTCCCAACGTTCGTGACCTGGTCGGGTCGGCTCGCGGGGCGCTGGCCACGGCGAGCGCCCACGACCAGGCGCTCGCTGGCCTCGACGAGCGACTGCACGAGGTCGGCACCCTCGTCACGGACCTGTCGGCCGACCTCACGGCATATCTCGAGGACGTCGACCTCGACCCCGGGCGCCTCGGCTACGTCCAGGAACGCCGGGCGGCGCTCGGCGTCCTCACCCGCAAGTACGGCGAGACCGTCGACGAGGTGCTCGAGTGGTCCGGTCGGGGAGCGGCCCGGCTCGACGAGCTGGTGACTGCCGACGACCGGGTCGAGCGGCTCGGCGCCGAGGTCGCCGAGCTAAGGACGTCCGTCGTCGCGGACGCCGTCGCGCTGTCCGACGCCCGCCGCGCTGCCGGGGACGACTTCGGCGCCCGGGTGTCCGAGGAGCTCTCCCACCTGGCGATGGGCAAGGCCGTCGTGCACGTCGAGGTCCGACGGCGCGCCGACCCCGAGGGCGTCACCCTTCCCGACGGCGACCAGGTACGACTGTCGCGGCACGGGATCGACGAGGTCGAGATCCTGCTGGCCGCCAACCCGGGAGCCACCCCCCGCAGCGTCGCTCGCGCAGCCTCGGGCGGCGAGCTCTCCCGGGTGATGCTCGCACTCGAGGTCGTCGGCTCGCGCAGCCCGTCCGGTGACTCCGCGGGCGGGCCACCCACCTTCGTCTTCGACGAGGTCGACGCCGGGGTCGGCGGCCGCGCGGCTCTCGACGTCGGCGCCCGCCTCGCGGCCCTGGCCCAGCACGCGCAAGTCATCGTCGTCACGCACCTGGCGCAGGTCGCGGCGTTCGCCGACCGTCACCTCGTGGTGCACAAGGCCGACGACGGTCGGATCACCTCCAGCAGCGTCTCCGTGGTGGAGGGCGAGGCGCGGCTGCGCGAGCTGTCCCGGATGATGGGCGGCGACCCGGACTCGCAGGCCGGACTTGCGCACGCCGGCGACCTGCTGGAGCAGACGGCAGGCGTCCGGTCCGACACGGTGCTCAGCGTGGCCCGCCCCAAGAGCCCCAGGGGCGGTGCTCGCGGGGGACGTCGCAACGGCACTCCCAGCGAGGCTCGCAGCGGGGCTGGCCTCTGACGCCCGGGCGGCTCGCGTCCTCGCCGGCGCGGGGGCGACCGGCCTCGGCGCCGCGCCGGCCGCTGGGCTCACTGAGCACGCGACGTGGCACGATTGAGGCCATCATGGCCCTCCCCATCCGCCGCCGCGCACATCCTCGCGACACCGGCCCCGGCGTCGCGGGCCCGGCGCGCGTGGACCGCCGCACGAAGCGCCTGACCAAGCGCCTGCAGCCGGGAGACGTCGCGGTGATCGACCACGCCGACCTCGACAAGGTCAGCGCCGACGCACTCGTGTCGGCGCGCCCGGCCGCCGTGGTCAACGCCAGCGCCTCGATCACCGGCCGCTACCCCAACCTCGGACCCCAGATCCTGGTGGACGCCGGCATCCCGGTGCTCGACGCAGCCGGCCCGGACGCCATGGCCCTGACAGACGGCCAGCGCGTGCGGCTCGACGGCGCCGACCTGTGGCTCGAGGAACGCCTCGTCGCGACGGGCACCCGTCTCGACGCCGAGTCGGTGCAGGCCCGGATGCACGAGGCGCGGGCGGGGCTCGCCGTCCAGATCGAGGCCTTCGCGACCAACACGATGGAGTACATCCGCAAGGAGCGCGACCTGCTCCTCGACGGCATCGGCGTGCCGCCAATCACCACCGAGATCGAAGGGCGGCACTGCCTCATCGTCGTGCGCGGCTACCACTATCGAGAGGACCTCGAGGCGCTCCGGCCCTACATCCGTGAGTACCGCCCGATCCTCATCGGCGTCGACGGCGGCGCGGACGCCATCCTCGAGTCCGGCCACAAGCCGGACCTCATCGTCGGCGACATGGACTCCGTCTCCGACCGGGCCCTGCGCTGCGGCGCCGAGATCGTGGTGCATGCCTATCGTGACGGGCGCGCGCCGGGCCTGGCGCGCGTCGAGGCCCTGGACATCGCACCGGTGGTGTTCCCGGCGGCCGGGACGAGCGAGGACGTCGCAATGCTGCTGGCCGACGACTCGGGCGCCGAGCTCATCGTCGCCGTCGGCACGCACGTCACGCTGGTGGAGTTCCTCGACAAGGGTCGAGACGGCCAGGCGTCCACCTTCCTGACCCGGCTCAGGGTGGGCGGCAAGCTCGTCGACGCCAAGGGCGTCAGCCAGCTCTACCGGGCGCGTCTACCCGGGCGGCTGCTCGTCACGATGCTCCTCGTCGGCCTGCTGGCCTTCGTCGCGGCCCTGGCCTCGACTCCGGCAGGACAGGTGTGGCTGCAGGTCTTCGCCGCCCGCTGGGACGACCTCTGGACCGCATTCGTCGGGATCGCCTCGTGATCGACTTCCGCTACCACCTGGTCTCCATCATCTCCGTCTTCCTGGCGCTCGCGGTCGGCATCGTGCTCGGTGCAGGGCCCCTCCAGGCCAACCTCGGCGACCAGCTGGGCGACCAGGTGGCGGCCCTGCGCACCGAGAAGCAAGCCCTGAACGACAAGCTGACCACGAGCGAGAAGGTCGTCGACGCATCGGACCAGTACGCGACAGCGGTGCAGGAGCGCGTCGTGCGCGGCCGGCTGGTCGGTCACCGTGTGGCCATCGTCGTGATGCCCTCGGCCGACGGCACGATGGTCTCCAACCTCGAGGGGGTCGTGACCCAGAGCGGTGCGGCGCTGACCGGCACCCTCAAGCTGAGCCAGGACTGGTTCGACCCGAGTCGGGAGTCCGATCGTGCGGAGGCTGCGAGCGCGGCCGCGACCGCGCTCGGCCTTCGCTCGACGGCCACCGGGGACGCGCTGCTCGTCGAGGTGCTGACCGATCTCGCCGTGTCGACGACCGCCACCACCACCTCGGCGCAGCGCACCACTGCACTCAAGGCACTGAGTGACGCGGACCTGGTCGACACCTCCAACGCCGACCTGCCGCCAGCCGACGTCGCCCTCGTCGTGTCGGGTGACTACGCCGGCACCGAGCCCGTGGTCACCGCGCGGTCGGACGCCGTTCGCGCCCTCGTGACAGCGCTCTCGGGCTCGTCCCACGCCACCGTCGTGGCAGGCGGCGAGGCCGTCGCAGCGGCGGGGCAACCGGTTACGTCGAACGCCGTGCAGGCCGTCCGCGAGAAGTCCGAGACGGCGGGCCTCGCCGCGACGGTGGACCACGCCCGCGCGGGCAACGGCCCGGCCACCGTCGTCCTCGCCGTCGAAGGTGCCCTCGACGAGCGGATCGGGCACTACGGCGTCGAGGCCGGGGCCACCGCCACCGTGCCGCGGGTCCTGCCGTGACGTGGGGGCGAGCCCGCCGGCGCCTCGGCGCGACAGCACGGCTCACGGCTGTGGCCGGGTCGACCGTCGCATCCGCGGTCCTGCTGCACCTGGGCCGATCCCGTATGCCGTCGGCCGCGCGCGCGCCCTTCGAGCGCACCAACCACGCCGGACGCACCGTCACCCTCCTCGAGGGACCCGCCTGGGTCGGCGGGGCCCTCCTCGGCGCGGCCGGCGCGGCCGCAGTCTCGCGCCGTACCGGTCAGGCGACGCACGGCTCCGGGGTCGCGACGGTCGTCGTGGCGCTCGCGACCGGTGCCCTGGGCGCCCTCGACGACCTTGCCGGGGGCGGCTCCGACAAGGGGCTCAAGGGTCACCTGGCGGCACTCGGGCGCGGGGAGGTCACCACCGGGGCCGTGAAGGTCGTCGGTCTGGGGCTCATCGGTCTGCTCGGCGCGGCACTGTCCGACGCCCACCAGCGGTCCGACGGGCACCGAGGCAACCGGGCCGGCCTGCTCTCCACCGCGCTCCCGACCCTGCTCGGCGGCGCCGTCGTCGCGGGCGCGGCCAACGCCGTCAACCTCTTCGACCTGCGCCCGGGCCGGGCCCTCAAGGTTGCCGTCGCGGCCGGCGTCCCCCTCACCGTCGGTGTGACGGCCGGCCTCCCGGCGGCGGTGGCGGTGGGCTCGTCCCTCGGGGTCGTGCGCCACGACCTGGCAGCGACCGCCATGCTCGGCGACACCGGGGCCAACGCTGCCGGGGCACTGCTCGGGCTCGCGCTCGTCGAGCGCACCGGGCCGGTCGGACGGGCCGTGGCGCTCGCGGGTCTGGCCGCACTCACGCTCGCCTCGGAGCGGGTCAGCTTCACCCGCGTCATCGAGGGCAACGCCGTCCTGCGCCGGCTTGACGAGTGGGGTCGGGAGCCTCGATGAGCGACGAGGCCCGACGCCGAGGGCAGCCGTCCCGACCCGGCCTGCTCGCGGCCGCGGGCACCATCGCGGCCATCACCCTGCTCGCGCGCATCGTCGGCTTCGGACGGTGGTTCGCCTTCTCGCACTCCGTCGGCGCCACATGTGTCGGCAGCGTCTACCAGTCGGTCAACGCCGTGCCCAATGTGCTCTTCGAGATCGCGGCCGGCGGTGTCCTCGCGGCTGTCGCGGTGCCACTGGTCGCAACCGCCCTCGCTCGAGGGCGGACCGACCACGCCGACGCGACGGCGTCGGCGTTGCTCACGTGGGCGGCCGTGGTCCTCGTCCCGCTCGGTGCGGTCGTCGCCCTTGCGGCGCGCCCCATCGCCGAGGCGCTGCTCGGCACGGGGTGCGGCGGGGAGGTCGAGCTCGGCGCCCAGCTGCTGCGCGTCTTCGCGGTCCAGATACCGCTCTACGGGGTGGCCATCGTGCTGGCCGGTGTCCTGCAGGCGCACCACCGCTTCGTCGGCGCCGCCCTGGCGCCCCTGCTCTCGAGCGTCGTCGTCATCGCGGCCTACCTCGCCTACCGCCCGCTGGTGCCGGACCCGACGGCGCCGGTCGACGGGGTCCCGCCCACGGCGCTCCTCGTCCTCGGCGTGGGCACGACCCTCGGCGTGCTGGCCCTGGCCCTGCCGCTGGTCCTGCCGGTGCGCCGAGCCGGCATCCGGCTCCGTCCGGCCCTGCGCTTCCCTGAAGGGGTCGGGCGCCGCGTCCGGGTGCTGGCGCTGTCGGGCCTGCTCGCCGTCGCCGGCCAGCAGCTGGCGACCCTCGTCGTCATCCGCCTCGCCAACGACCGAGGCGGGGCCGGCACCCTGAACGTCTACACCTACGCCCAGGCGGTCACCCTCCTGCCGTATGCCGTCCTGGCCGTTCCGCTGGCCACCGCGGCGTTCCCCTCCCTGGCGGGTGCCCATGCCGCGGACCAGCCGTCGGAAGGCGTCAAGGACGTGGACGCCGCGGCGGGCACCCTTCGCCGGGCGTGGCTGGCGACGTTGCTGGCATCGCTCTTCGGCGCCGCGCTCCTGGTCGCCGTCGCGGTACCGGTGGGCGCCTTCTTCGCCTCGCTCGACGCCGGGTCCGGGTCGGATTCGTCGCTCGAGACCCTGGCGACGATGGGCGATGCCGTGACGCTCTTCGCGCCCTCGGTCATAGCGCTCGGTGTCGTCGGGCTGCTGACGCGCGCCTCCTACGTGCGTGGCGCGGCCCTCGTCGCCGGAGGCCTCGCCGCGACGGGCTGGCTCGCCACCGTCGTGCTGCCGCTCGTCGTCCTCGACCCCTCCGGCGCCGGTGGCCCTGAAACGCTGCGCGCCCTCGCCGCGGGCTCGAGCGCCGGTCTAGCGCTCGGCGCGGTGCTGCTCGTCGTGCTCGTCGGGCGCACGTGGGGCTGGCACGCGCTGAGCCTGCCGCCGCGGCCCGTCGTGGCGGCCGTCACGGGATCCGTGGCGGGGGCGCTGGCCGGGCGCGGCCTGGCCTCGTGGCTGTCCCTGCGGAGCGTCGGTCAGTCCATGGGCTCGACCGTCTTCGTCGGTGCCGGCGCCGGCCTCCTCGCCCTCGTCGTCATGCTGGGTCTCGCCCTCGCGATCGACCCGTCCATCGCCCGGCGGCTGGCGCGTCGGCGGGCCTCCGCGGACCCGGCGGACCCAGCGGTGCAGGTGCCCTCATGAAAGTCCTGATGGTCCTCGGCCGTGCCACCGGGGGAGTAGGGGCGCACGTCGACAGCCTGACGTCCGGCCTGAGGGCCGACGGGCACGTCGTCGAGCTGGCCACCGCGACGTCGACCGCCGAGTCCTTCGGCTGGTCCGACGCCCACGTGCTGTGGCCGGTCCACGGTGGCCTGCAGGCCCCGCGGGGCCTGGTCGACTGGCACCGCATCATGCGCCTGGCCGGAACCGTCGACATCGTCCATGCGCACGGGCACCAGGCGGCGGTCGTGGCTGCCGTCGCCGTGGCCCGCGCCAAGCCGCGCCCTCGCCTCGTCGTCTCGCTCCACAACGACCTTCCGCCCCGCGCCTCCTGGGTCACCGGGCGGGCACTCGCGGCCGCCGGGCACCGAGCCGTTGGCTGGGCGCTGCGCCGTGCCGAGCTCGTCACCGGCGCCAGCACAGACCTCGTCGAGCTGGCGGCCTCCCTGGGGGCGCGCCGGACCGAGCTGGCGCTCGTGCCGTCGCCAGCGGTCAGCGGCCTGCTCGCCTCGACGCGTCTCGAGCGCGCCGAGCGTGAGCGCCTGCTCGCGGCTGCCGGTGCTCCCACCGACCGGCCGCTCGTGCTCACCGTCTCGAGGATCGCCCCCCAGAAGGACCTGCCGGTGCTGGTGCACGCCGCCAACCTCGCCCGGACCCCAGCCACCTGGGTCGTCATCGGCGCCGGCGACGAGCGGCTGCGCGCGCGTCTCGAGCAGGAGGCACACGGCATACGCAACCGTGACGGCGCCGGGCGCGGGAGCGTGGTCCGCTTCCTGGGCGCCCGCCCCGACGTGACCCAGTGGCTCCGTGCGGCGGACGCGTTCGTGCTCACCAGCCGGTGGGAGGCCCGGGCCCTCGTCGTGCAGGAGGCGATGGCAGCCGGGGTCCCCGTCGTGGCAACCCGCACCGGCGGGCTTCCCGAGCTCGTCGGCGACGCCGGAATTCTTGTGCCAGTTGGTGATCCGGCTGCGGTCGCTGCGCACGTGGACCAGCTGCTCGCAGACCCCGCCGAGCGGCGCCGACGTGCCGCTGACGCGAGGTCTGTGGCGGCCTCATGGCCCACCCCCGAGGACGAGGCACGCCGATGGGCGACGCGGTACGCCGCGACCTGCTCGGCATGACGTAGACTTAAAGCCCGTGGCGGAAACGACGAAGCACATCTTTGTGACCGGAGGCGTGGCCTCTTCTCTCGGCAAGGGCTTGACCGCCTCGAGCCTCGGACGACTTCTCAGATCGCGGGGCCTGCGGGTCACGATGCAGAAGCTCGACCCCTACATCAACGTCGACCCAGGGACGATGAACCCGTTCCAGCACGGCGAGGTCTTCGTGACCGACGACGGGGCCGAGACCGACCTCGACGTCGGGCACTACGAGCGCTTCCTCGACGTGAACCTCGTCGGCAGCGCCAACGTGACGACCGGGCAGGTCTACAACAACGTCATCGCCAAGGAGCGCCGCGGCGAGTACCTCGGCGACACCGTCCAGGTCATCCCGCACATCACCAACGAGATCGTCGCCCGGATGCGCGCCCTCGCCACCGGAGGTCCGGACGCCCCGGACGTCATCATCACCGAGATCGGCGGCACCGTCGGCGACATCGAGTCGCTGCCGTTCCTCGAGGCGGCCCGCCAGGTGCGTCACCTCATCGGCCGCGACAACAGCTTCTTCCTGCACGTCTCGCTCGTGCCCTACCTCGCACCGAGCGGTGAGCTGAAGACGAAGCCGACCCAGCACTCGGTCGCCGCCCTGCGCCAGGTCGGCGTCCAGCCTGACGGGCTGGTCCTGCGTGCAGACCGAGAGATCCCCGACGGGATCAAGCGCAAGATCTCGCTCATGTGCGATGTCGACGTGACGGCGGTCGCCGCATGCGTCGACGCGCCGAGCATCTACGACATCCCCAAGGTGCTGCACCGCGAGGGCCTCGACGCCTACGTCATCCGGCGCCTCGGCCTGAAGTTCCGCGACGTCGACTGGACCGAGTGGGATCAGCTGCTCCAGCGCGTCCACGATCCGGAGCACGCCATCGAGATCGCGCTCGTCGGCAAGTACATCGACCTGCCCGACGCCTACCTCTCGGTCACGGAGGCACTGCGCGCCGGTGGCTTCCACCACGACGCCAGGGTCAAGATCCGCTGGGTCGCCAGCGACGAGTGCCAGACCCCGGCAGGCGCCCAGAAGGCGCTCGGCGGCGTCGACGCCGTCCTCGTGCCGGGCGGGTTCGGTGTCCGCGGCATCGAGGGCAAGCTCGGGGCGCTGACGTGGGCCCGCGAGAAGCAGGTGCCGACGCTGGGCATCTGCCTCGGCCTGCAGTGCATGGTGATCGAGTACGCCCGTGAGGTGCTCGGCAACCGTGACGCCAGCTCGACGGAGTTCGACCCCGAGACGGCGCACCCGGTCATCGCGACGATGGAGGAGCAGAAGGCGTTCGTCGAGGGAGCGGGCGACCTCGGTGGCACCATGCGCCTGGGTCTCTACCCGGCGGCTCTCGAGGAGGGCAGCGTCATCCGTGAGGCCTACGGCGCGGCCCAGGTGCAGGAGCGCCACCGCCACCGCTACGAGGTGAACAACGCCTACCGGGCCGACCTCGAGACGGCGGGTCTCGTCTTCTCCGGCACGTCGCCCGACGGCATGCTCGTCGAGTTCGTCGAGCTGCCGCGGGACGTCCACCCCTACTACGTGTCGACGCAGGCGCACCCCGAGTTCCTGTCGCGTCCCAACCGCGCCCACCCGCTCTTCGCGGGTCTCGTGGGCGCGGCACTGGAGCGCCAGCGCAGCGAGCGGCTCGTCGAGGTCGAGCGCCACCGCGCGGCCGTCGATGCCGGCCAGGCTGAGCACGAGTCCCCAGAGCGGACCCGGCACGACCAGTACGTCTCCGTGTCGGCGTCCGACTCGCGGTCCTCGTCAGACGACGCCTGAGCCGCCCGTGAGCCTGGATGCGCAGCGCGGCACCCGAGCCGACCTCGTCGAGGACTGGACCGCCGCGCCGGTCCTCGAGTCCACCACGCCCTTCGAGGGCATCATCTTCGACGTCGTGCGTGATCGCGTGGACCTCGGCGACGGGGGCGTCGTCACACGTGACTTCGTGGCCCACCCCGGCGCCGTCGCCGTGCTCGCCCTGCGCGAGCTCGACGGGGTCGAACACGTCCTCATGATCCACCAGTACCGCCACGCCAGCGGCGGGCACGTGTGGGAGCTCCCTGCCGGGCTGCTCGACGTCGACGGCGAGGCGCCGTCGCGCGCTGCGGCCCGCGAGCTGGCCGAGGAGGTCGACCTCATCGCCGACCAGTGGCACGTGCTGGCCGATGACGTCACGTCGCCCGGTGCCTTCCCCGAGACGGTACGCATCTTCCTCGCGCGGGACCTGCACGACGTGGCCGAGGCAGACGCGCACGAGCGCACCGCGGAGGAGCTCGACATCCGGCCGCTGTGGGTGCCGCTCGACGACGCCGTCGACGCGGCGCTCGCCGGGCAGATCAGCAACTCGGCCACCCTGGTCGGACTGCTCAGCGCGGGCCTCTCCCGCGCCCGTGGCTGGTCGACGCTGCGCCCGCACGACGCCCCGTGGCCGGCCCGCGAGGCGCAGCGCAAACGCTCGTGAGCGGTGCCTTCGGGGCTTCCGCACCGGCAGCGTGTCCGTGCGGCAGTGCGATGGCGTATGCCGGGTGCTGCGGTCCGCTCCTTCGCGCGGAGCGCTCGGCGCAGACGGCCGAGGAGCTGATGCGCTCGCGCTACACCGCGTTCGCCGTGGGGGACGAGGCACACCTGCTGCGCACCTGGCACCCGCGCACCCGGCCGGAGGGCGTCGAGCTCGACACCGGGACACGGTGGACCCGTCTGGAGCTGGTGCGGACCGAGCGCGGCCGCGCCGACGACGACGAGGGCCTCGTCGAGTTCGTCGCGACGTGGGCCGGGTCAGCGGGCGCCAGGAGCACTGGGGGTCGGCTGCACGAGCTCAGCAGGTTCGAGCGGCGAGCCGGGCGCTGGCTCTACGTCGACGGTGACCACGACTGACCCGTCGCCGTGCAGCGCCGTCGCGGCCCCGCCCCGACGCCGCAGCACCGCGACCGCGACCCCGGCGAGCAGCACCGATCCGCCGACGAGCTCGAGCGTGTTGGGTCGCTCGCCCAAGGCGACTACACCGGTGTCGCAGCAGATCAAGCGGCTCGAGAGGCAGACCGGGGTGCGGCTGCTCGAGCGCCAGGGCCGCGGGGTGCTGCTCACCGAGGCAGGCCGTACGCTCTCGGAGTCCGCTCGCGAGCTGCTCTCACACCTCGAGCGGCTCGAGTCACGCCTGCACGCAGTGAGCGGCGAGGCGGTCGGCACGGTGCGGCTGGCGAGGTTCGCGACCGCCTACCGCGGAATCGTCGTCGGTGCCATCGGGCGCCTGCGCGCGGACACCCCGCACGTCGTGCTGCGACCCGACGAGATCGACCCGTGGGAAGCGGTCGACGCGGTGGCATCCGGCTCGCACGACCTCGCCCTCGTGCACAACTGGGAGCCGATCCCGCTCGCGATCCCCGACCACCTCGAGGTGCGCGACCTCGGACGCGAGCGCGCTGACGTCCTCGTGCACCAGGACCACCCGCTCGCTGATCGGTCCAGGATCGGCGTCGCCGACGTCCTCGGCGAGGCCTGGGCCAGCGTCGCTCCTGGTTCCATCTGCCACCAGTGGCTGCAGAAGATGTACTCCGACGTCGGCCGGGCGCCGCGTATCGCGCACGTGGCGCTCGATTTCGCCACGCATGTGGCGCTCGTCGCCGAGGGCGAGGCCATCGCCCTGGTCCCCCGACTGGGCGTAGGCCCCTGCCCGCGGGGGTCGTCGCCGTCCCCATCGTCGATCCGGTGTCGAAGCGGACCGTCAGCCTCGTGTGGCGTCGCACCATGACCGACCGCCCGGCGCTCGCCGCGGCCGTGGCCGCCCTCGCGGCAGAGGGCTCACGCGACCTCACCTGAGGGCGGCGGTCATCGACCTCAGGCGCTCGTGAGCACGACGAGCTGTTGGGTGGCCCGCGTCATCGCGACGTAGCGGTCGACGGCGGGCTCGATGCCGCTGTCCATGCCGCCCTGGCCGTCCGCGCCGGCGCCCCACGTGTCGGGGTCGAGGAGCACGACCAGGTCGAACTCGAGGCCCTTGGCCAACTGGGGCGTCAGCGACCGCACGCGAGGCGACTCCGGCACCGCGTCGTCGCCGATGACGCACGCGACTCCCTCGGGATGCTCCGTGAGCCAGCCGCCCAGGACCCTGGGGAGGTCCGACCGGGCGCCGTGCAGCACCGGGTGACCGCTGTGGTGCACCGACGTGGGCACGTTGGCCTCGGGCAGGACCTCCCGGATGACAGGTTCGGCGTACGCCATGACCTCCTCCGGGGTGCGATAGTTGATGGTCAGGCCGGCCCGCGCGACCTGCTCGAGCCCGACCCGCCCGAGGCGGTCCTCCCAGCTCTCGGCGAACCCGTCCCGCGCCTGCGCTCGGTCGCCGACGATGGTGAGGCTGCGCGACGGGCAGCGGCCGAGCAGCATCTGCCACTCCGCGTCGGTCAGTTCCTGGGCCTCGTCCACGACGACGTGGGCGAACGGACCGGCGAGCAGGTCCGGGTCGGGCTCGGGCTCGGCCGACTCGTCCACGAGCGCGCCACGCAGGTCCTGCCCCCGCAGCATCGACATGACCTGCAGGTCCGAGTCGTCGGTGGCCACCAGGTGCTCGACCACCGTGGACATCTCCTCCTCGGCGGCTGTCAGCGCGACCTCGCGCCTGCGCCTGCGTGCTGACGCCTCCGGATCGCCGAGCCGCCGTCGGGCAGCGTCGAGCACCGGCAGGTCCGAGACGGTCCAGGCGGCCGGGTCTGGGCGCTGGAGCCGGCGAACCTCCTCGACGGTGAGCCCGGGCGCACACCGGCACAGGTAGGCCGGCACCGTCCACAGGTCGCCGACCAGGTCCTCGGGATCGAGGATCGGCCAGGCCCGGTCGAAGGCGGCGCGGAGCTCCCTGTTGCGCTCCAGGGAGCCACGCACCATCTCGGGTGTCGTCTCCTGTGCAACATCCAGGCCGTCCTCGTCGAACCCGGAGTCGAGGTCGTGGCGCTCGACGAGGATCGCGAGCAGGGCCTCCCAGACGTCGTCACGGGCCTCGTTGTGCGGGGTGTCGCGCCCGGCCGCGAACGCGTCGGCCCAGTCCTCCGCCGAGAGCCAGACCTCCGCCCACGGGGTCACGACCTCCATGCCCTGCTCCGGCGGCTCCTCGTAGAGCGCCACGGCAGGTTCCACGGCACGCACGAGGTCGACCGTGGCCTTGAGCCGTGCCACCTGCGGGTCGGCCTCCACCCCGGCGCAGGCACCTTGGGGCAGCAGGTCGCGCAGCGTGCACGTCTGGACCCCCTCCTCGCCCAGGGCGGGCAGCACGTCCGAGACGTAGGCGAGGTACGGCTCGTGCGGTCCGACGAAGAGCACGCCGCCGCGGCGGTGACCGAGGCGCGGGTCGGAGTAGAGCAGGTATGCCGTGCGGTGCAGGGCGACGACCGTCTTGCCCGTGCCCGGGCCGCCGTCGACCACGAGGGCGCCGCGCGAGCCGGCGCGGATGATGGCGTCCTGGTCGGCCTGGATCGTCGCGAGCACGTCCTGCATGCGGGCGGATCGGCTCGCGCCGAGGCTCGCGATGAAGGCGGACTGGTCGTCGAGGGCGGCGCTGCCCTGCAGGCTGTCCGGTGTGAACACCTCGTCCCAGTAGTCGGCGACCCGACCACCGCTCCATCGGTAGCGGCGCCGGCTCGCCAGGCCCATCGGGTCGGCGTGCGTGGCGCCGAAGAACGGCTCGGCGGCGGGGGAGCGCCAGTCCACGAGCAGCCGCCGTCCGGTCTCGTCGCTCAGGCCCAGCCGACCGACGTAGACGCGCTCGTGGGTGCCCATGCCGACGTGCCCGTCGTCGGCGACCATGCGGCCGAGGCACAGGTCGAGACCGAACCGGCGCAGCGTGCGCAGGCGGGCGCCGAGACGGTGGACCTCCTGGTCGCGCTCGAGGGCCTGCTGTCCCGCGCGCGCCGGCCGTTGACGCGCGGCATCGAGACGTTGCGTCAGGTCCGCGAGGGTGTCCTCCAGGCACTGCGCGATCGCCGCGAAGTGGCGCTCGTCGTCCTCGATCAAGGACGGGTCGGCCTTGGCGGCCAGGTGGTCGGGAAGGGCGAAGGCCTCGGTGTGCAGGGCGCTCATGACCAGCTCCGTTTCCGGTCGACGACCGTCGTCGTCGTCCTCGACGGGCGATTCTGCGGCAGACCCGGGGGCTTGCCGCAAGGCCCCCACTGCGCTATACGTTGGGAGTGGAGGGGCGAACCCCCTCCTTCTCCATGTCCTTCGGGCCGGCTCGGCCCGGGGTTCCGGAACCGGCGAAGGCCTGCTGGCGACGTGACGGCTTGTCGAGGTGCAGAGGCCCACGGAGGCGGCCCAGCGGGCGCTCGACGAGGACCCACGAGAGCCACGAGACGAGGACCGCGGCCGCGATGAGCACGAGGTTGCGGGGCGTCGAGTGCTCGCCGAGCAGCCGGCTGTTGATGAAGGTCTGGTGCCAGAGGTAGAGCGCGTAGCTGATCGTGCCGAAGAAGACCATGACGCGGGAGCCGACGACGCGCGAGTGACCCGACACGGCGGCATACACCAGCCAGAGGCCGAGGACGGCGTAGACGGCGCCGAGCGGGCGGAAGAGGGGGTGGTCGACCGCCAGCCCGTGCCCGGGGAAGGCCGACACGGCGACCATGACGACGAACGGCGCCAGCGGGCTCGCCGGCGGCAGCTCCCAGCGACGCGCCCGCACGCCGGCGAGGGCGAACGCCAGCGCGGCACCGAGGAGCAGGGCGAAGGCGTTCGTCTCCGTCGAGATGTCGAGACGGATCGCGCTGCCACGCGTCCAGACCGAGTAGAAGGTCGCAAGCGCAGCCAGACCGAGGACGATCTGGAGGGCCCGGCCGCGCAACCACGTCATGAGGGCGAGGAAGACCGCCGGCCAGACCACGTAGAACTGCTCCTCGACCGAGAGCGACCACAGGTGGTTGAGCACCCCGAGGTCGGTGCCGGCGATGCGCACCCAGTTGCCGACGTAGAAGAGCGAGGCCAGCGCCGCCGTCGGGTACGTCGAGAGCCGGTTGTCGCCCGTCATCCAGAGCAGGACGGGAGCGAGTGCGAGCAGCAGGAGGAGTGCCGGCAGCAGGCGCAGCGCACGCCGACCCCAGAAGCGCCACAGGCTGATCGAGCCCCACCGGTCCCACTCGCGGATGAGCAGGCTGGTGATGAGGTAGCCCGACAGCACGAAGAAGAGCGTGACGCCGGAGAGGCCACCCCAGCGCACCGGCAGCCCGGAGTGGGCGGCGACGACGAGCAGGATCGCTAGGCCCCGGACGCCGTCGAGGTCGCGGTTGCGGGAGTGCTCCACGTCGAAGAGCCTAGGCGCAGGCGGTCTAGGATTGGTCCCCGGTGCCCGCGGCCGACCGGCGGTCGGGCCCTCGTTCAGCCCCCCAACCTCGTTCGACCCCGTTCAACCTGGTTCAACCCCGGTGGCCACGCGCCACCCGACCACGTCCCCGGAAGGACCCTCCGTGCTCCGCACTCACGAGGCCGGCACTCTCCGTGCCGACCACGCAGGCCAGACCGTCACCCTCACCGGCTGGGTGGCGCGGCGCCGAGACCATGGCGGCGTCGCCTTCCTCGACCTGCGCGACGCCTCGGGTGTGGCGCAGGTCGTCGCCCGCGACGAGGTCCTGGCGCAGGGCGGTGCCCATGACGTCCGCAACGAGTTCTGCGTCAAGGTCACCGGTGAGGTGCGTGAGCGCCCCGCGGGCAACGCCAACCCCGACCTGCCGACCGGCGACATCGAGGTCATCGTCAGCGAGCTCGAGGTGCTCAACCCCTCGGCGCCGCTGCCGTTCCAGATCGACGAGCGAGTCACCGTCGGCGAGGAGGCGCGCCTCAAGCACCGCTACCTCGACCTGCGCCGTCCTGGAGCCAGCTCGGCCGGCGCCGCGATCCGTCTGCGCTCCAAGGTGAACGCCGCTGCCCGGGCGGTTCTGGGGGAGCGCGACTTCGTCGAGATCGAGACCCCGACCCTGACCAGGTCGACGCCCGAGGGCGCCCGCGACTTCCTCGTGCCGGCCCGTCTCGCGCCGGGCTCCTGGTACGCCCTGCCGCAGAGCCCCCAGTTGTTCAAGCAGCTGCTCATGGTGGCCGGCATGGAGCGCTACTACCAGATCGCCCGCTGCTACCGCGACGAGGACTTCCGCGCCGACCGCCAGCCGGAGTTCACCCAGCTCGACATCGAGATGAGCTTCGTCGACCAGGACGACATCATCGAGCTCGGCGAGTCGATCATCTCCGCGCTGTGGCGCCTGATCGGCGTCGAGCTCGACGCGCCCTTCCCGCGGATGACCTACGCCGACGCGATGGCCCGCTACGGCTCCGACAAGCCCGACCTGCGGTTCGGCAACGAGCTCGTCGAGTGCACGGACTACTTCAAGGACACGACCTTCCGCGTCTTCCAGGCCGACTACGTCGGGGCGGTCGTCATGCCCGGCGGAGCCGGCCAGCCGCGCAAGCAGCTCGACGCCTGGCAGGAGTGGGCCAAGCAGCGCGGAGCCCGCGGCCTCGCGTACGTCCTCGTCCAGGAGGACGGCCAGCTCGGTGGCCCGGTCGCCAAGAACCTCACCGACGCCGAGCGCGCCGGTCTCGCCGCCCAGGTCGGAGCCCAACCCGGGGACTGCATCTTCTTCGCGGCCGGTGCGTCAAAGCCCTCGCGGGCCCTGCTCGGTGCCGCCCGTCTCGAGATCGGCCGCCGCTGCGGACTGATCGACGAGTCGGCCTGGAGCTTCCTCTGGGTCGTCGACGCGCCGCTCTTCGAGCCGGCCGCCGACGCCGTTGCATCCGGTGACGTCGCTGTGGGCGCCGGCGCCTGGACGGCCGTGCACCATGCCTTCACCTCGCCGAAGCCCGAGTTCCTCGACACCTTCGACACCGACCCGGGTCCGGCGCTGGCGTACGCGTACGACATCGTCTGCAACGGCAACGAGATCGGTGGCGGCTCGATCCGAATCCACCGGCGCGACGTCCAGGAACGGGTCTTCAGGGTCATGGGCCTCTCCGAGGAGGACGCGCAGGAGAAGTTCGGCTTCCTGCTCGACGCCTTTGCCTTCGGCGCCCCGCCGCACGGCGGCATCGCCTTCGGCTGGGACCGCATCGTCTCGCTCCTCGCGGGCACCGACTCCATTCGCGACGTCATCGCCTTCCCGAAGTCCGGCGGCGGCTATGACCCGCTGACCGCCGCGCCGGCCCCGATCACGCCCGAGCAGCGCAAGGAGGCCGGCGTCGACGCCGAGCCGGCCGCCTCGGCACCTGCGCCGCAGGGCGCACCCGAGGTCAGCCCAGCGCGGAGCTGAGACCCGCGGGGCGGGCCAGGTCGCCCCGCCCCGCCTCACTCTTTGGCCCGCCGCGGACCGGCACCGGATCTATGGCGTGCCGCACCGGCGGGCGAGGTGGACCGTGACGTCGGCGTCCAGCTCGACCGCCTCCGGCAGCACCTGCAGGATCGCCTCGAAGGCCCGCCGCCGAACCGTCGGCGGCAGCTGCAGGTAGGCGGAGATGGTCGACAGGTGGCCCACGTAGTCGCCGGCACTCACCGACAGGCGACGTTCGATGACCGACTGCCTGACATCGGAGAACAGCGGTGACTGCTGCAGCTCGGTCCCCGGCCACTGCATCGTGTCCTCGGGCGGCGTCCCGTCCGGGGAGGGGATCTCATCGCTGTCCAGGAAGGGCGCGCGCGCCGCGTGCACCGCGGCTGCAACAGCGGGGTCAGCGAGCTGCACCGGTCCACCGAACGAGGCGAACACCCCGTCGGCATCGAGCAGCGCAGCGACCCGGGACCACCGGCCCTCGGGGCGGGTCCAGTGCAACGCGGCCGCGGCGTAGACCAGCCCGTAGGACTGGCCCGGACGGAGGTCCTCGAGCGTGGCCTGGACGGTCCCGACCGACGGGGGCACGTGGCGGCGCAGCTCCTCGAGCATGCCGCCGTCAGGCTCGGTGGCCGTCACGTGGATGCCCCTTCGAGCGCACAGACGCGTCGCCTTGCCCGTCCCGGCGCCGATCTCCAGCGCGCTGGTGAGCGGCCGGCCTAGGTAGGCCGCCACCGTGTGGAAGAGCTCGTCGGGATAACCGGGCCGGAAGCGTTCGTATGCCTCGGCGACGGCTCCGAAGCTCAGCGCGCGACGAGCCATGCTGACCACCCTCTCATCAACACGGTGAGCTCCTTTGCGAGACAAGGCTGTTCGGTCAGCGGCCGAGAACGACCGGGCGGCTCGACCAGGCACAGACACGGTCATAGCCGAGCGAGAGGTAGAGGCTGCGCGCCACCGCGTTGTGGGAGTACATGCCGAGGGTGCAGACACCGGTCTCCGCGACCGCCAGACGCATGACCGCAGCGACGATCGTGCGGCCGAGCCCCTGACCCCGCAAGCTGGTGTCGACGGCGACGGACGACAGGTGCGGCGCGCCGGCCCGCGTCGTGCCCCACGCGGCGACGGCGGACAGCGACCCACCGGGCTGCTCCACCGCGAACCAGCGTTCGCCCTGGGCTGGCTCGGTGTCCGCGGTGGGGGAGTGCACGTCGAGGAACGCGCGGATCTCCGCAGCCCGCGCGACGTCGTCGATCGGCAGCACCCGCTCGTGTGAGGCGTGCTCGTCCGGGGCGGTCGTGGTGTGGAACCACTCCCAGTCGCCGCCGTCCATGACGCGGTAGCGCTCCCGGAGCCACGGCTCGAGGTGCTGCGGCACGGTGACGGACAGCGCCCGTCGCTCGGGCGAGACACTGGCCGCGATCTGCGGCAGGTGGTCGAGCAGCTCGATCACCCCGTCGTCGTCGCCGAGGACGTTGACGGTGTGCTGCACCTTCTTGCGGGTGCGGCGGAACGCGACGGCGTCGTGCACGCGCCACCAGGTCCCCGCCAGCTCCTCGGTGACCTC
Source organism: Terrabacter sp. FW104-15G4B (assembly GCF_058790095.1). Lineage (NCBI taxonomy): Bacteria > Bacillati > Actinomycetota > Actinomycetes > Micrococcales > Intrasporangiaceae > Terrabacter > Terrabacter sp. FW104-15G4B. The sequence continues at coordinate 23,727 of NZ_JBYTCI010000015.1, forward strand.
CCAACGGACGAAGGGGTGACGGCCGGTCGCGCTCAGCAGCTCGTGCAGCCCGTGCGCCGTTGCGACGGCAGTCACTCCGTGATCCCGAAGCGGTCGTGGAGGCGCCGGAGCGGCGCCGGCGCCCACCAGTTCCACCGGCCGAGCACCGTCATGGTTGCGGGGACGAGCAGCATCCGCACGAGCGTCGCGTCGATGGTTACGGCCGCCACGAGCGCCACGCCCATCTGCTTGATGATGAGGATGTCGCCGGCGACGAAACCGCCGAAGACGATGACGATGAGCAGAGCCGCCGACGTGATGATGCGACCCGTGCGCTGGAGGCCCAGCGAGACCGCGCGGTCGTTCCCGGCACCGTGCCTGTGGAACTCGACGATCCGCGCGAGGAGGAATACCTCGTAGTCCATCGACAGCCCGAACCCGAAGGCCAGCACCAGGAAGGGGACCATCGACTCCACGGCCCCGACCGACGTGAAACCGAGCAGGGCCTCGAGGTGCCCCTCCTGGAAGATCCACACGACGACGCCGAGCGCCGCCCCGAGCGAGATGACGTTGAGCAGCAACGCCTTGACCGGAAGGACCACGGAACCGGTCATGAGGAAGAGCAGGACGAACGTGCCGATCACGACGAGGGCCACGGCATACGGCGCCCGTTCAGACATCGACTCGAGGAAGTCGATCTGTCCGGCGGCCTGACCCGTGGTCAACGTCGGGAAGGGTGCTGTCGAGCCGCGGATCTCGGACACGAGGTCCTGTGCCTGCTCGGACGTCGGTCGCCCGGCGACCCGGACGTCGACGCGCTGGTCGTGGCTGCCGAGGGGGCGCACGACCAGGCCCTCGATGCCGGGACGGGTGCGGAACTGCTGGGCCCAGGAGGTGACGGCGGCGGTGTCAGGAGTCCGGGCGACCACGGTCACCTCCGGGGCGGAGAGGGCTGGGTAGTCCCGGTCGAGCTGCTCGAAGAAGACGCGCTGCGGCGCTGCCTTCGGGAGCAGCTCGGTGCCCGACGAGGTGAGCTTCATGGAGAGCGCTGGCAGGGCAAGAGTCACGAGCACCAGGACGACCCCGACGATGACGAGCACCGGTCGACGCTGCACGCCCACAGCGAGCCGGGAGAAGAACCCGACGTCAGACGTGGGCTCGACCGCCTTGCGGGACAAGCGTTTTGCTCCCACGACACACAGGGCCGGCACGAGGGTGATGGCGACGACCATGGCAACGAGCACGACGCTGACACCAGCCGTTCCGATGGCGCGCATGATCGACGCCTCGAAGATCAGCAGGCCGGCCAGGGCGATCGCGACCGTGAGTCCCGAGAAGAGCACCGTGCGCCCGGCCGTGGCGACGGTGCGCTCGGCGGCGTGCGCGATCTCCTCGGTGCTGGGCACGCGGTGCTGTGAGTGCGCGAGCTCCTCACGGAAGCGGCTCACGGTGAGCAGGCCGTAGTCGATGGACAGTCCGAGACCGAGCAGGGTCACGATGTTGACGACGGTCGCGTCCAGCTCGACGGCGTGGGAGAAGCCGAAGAGCGACAGCAGGGCTCCACCGATCGAGACGATCGCTCCGACGATCGGCATGCCGGCCGCGACGAAGCCGCCGAAGACGAAGAACATGACGAGGAAGGTGAGCGGCAGGGCGATGCCCTCGCCGCGGAGCAGGTCGCGCTCGACCGTCGTCGTGATGGCAGAGATCACCTTGCTCGTGCTGCCGACGGACCCCTTCGCGTCCATGGCCGTGGCTACGGCGAGCAGCCCCGTCTCGGCCTGCTCCTCGGCCGCGTCCTGGGCGGCCTTGTCGAGACCCGGTTCGAAGTCGACCACCGTGACGAACCCTCCCGCAGCCGGGGTCCCGCTCGCGAGCAGCGGCGCCACGGAAGGGTCGGTCACCCCGCCCGGCGCCAGCAGCGGGGAGCGCACGCTCCTGACGCCCGGGACCTGCGCGATCTTGCCGGTCGCGGCCACGCCGTCCCGGACGGTCGCGGCGTCCCTCAGGTCGGCCCCGGTCACCTGCATCGTCAACGTCTGCAACGCGGGCTGGCTCTCGGCGATGACCTCCTGCGCCTGTGACGACTCGGACCCGACGGTCGGGGCGCCGGAGTGGAGGCGCTCGAAGAGCGACTCCCCGGTCACCCCGCCCACGGCCACGGCGAAGCACGCGACCGCGACGACGGCCCAGGCGGCCACCCAGGACCGGGGATGGCGCGCGATGAGGGCCCCGAGACGAGCCAGCCGGGTGGGCCGGGACGGGGCCGCGGGTGAGGGGTTCTGCACGCGGTTAGCCTTCCACAGTGACGTCGAACAGCACGGACGACCTCTTCGGAGCGGCCTCCGCCGCCGAGCGCGGCGACCAGCCGGCATCCGCGGGAGTTGCACCGCTCGCGGTCAGGATGCGCCCACGTTCGCTCGACGAGGTCCGCGGCCAGGTGAAGGTGCTGCGCCCCGGCAGCCCGCTGCGCCGGCTCATCGAGGGGTCCGGCGGTGCGGCCGGTCCGCTGTCCGCCATTCTCTGGGGGCCACCCGGCACGGGCAAGACGACGCTGGCCCACCTCGTCGCGACCGCGGCGGGCCGGCGCTTCGTCGAGCTGTCGGCAGTGACCGCCGGCGTCAAGGACGTGCGGTCGGTGATGGAGTCTGCCGTTCGGGAGCGCGACCTCTATGCGCGCCAGACAGTGCTCTTCCTCGACGAGATCCACCGCTTCACCAAGGCCCAGCAGGACGCGCTGCTGCCGGGGGTCGAGAACCGCACCGTCATCCTCGTGGCGGCCACGACCGAGAACCCGTCCTTCAGCATCATCTCGCCGCTGCTCTCCCGCTCGGTGCTCGTGACGCTCGAGTCGCTGTCCGACGAGGAGATCGCCGACCTGCTCGGCGCGGCGCTCACCGACGAGCGCGGGTTCGCCGGCGAGCACACGCTCGCTGCGGACGCCACCGACCACCTCGTGCGCATCGCCGGTGGCGACGCGCGCCGGGCCCTGACCTCCCTCGAGGCGGCCGCCGGGGTGGCACTGGACGCCCAGCCCGCCGGGCGCCTCTCGGACGACCCCGTCGAGATCACCCTCGCCCACGTGGAGCAGGCCGTCGCCCAGGCGGCCGTGCGCTACGACCGGGCCGGCGACCAGCACTACGACGTGGCGAGCGCGCTCATCAAGTCGATGCGCGGCAGCGACGTCGACGCGGCGCTGCACTACCTCGCCCGAATGCTCGAGGCGGGGGAGGACCCCCGGTTCATCGCCCGCCGCATCGTCATCTCCGCGAGCGAGGACGTCGGCATGGGGGACCCGACGGCCCTGCAGACAGCCGTGGCCGCGATGCATGCGGTGGCCCAGATCGGCATGCCGGAGGCGCGGATCATCCTCGCCCAGGCGGTGGTGCACAACGCCATGGCACCCAAGTCCAACGCGGCATACCTCGGGATCAACGAGGCCATCGCCGACGTACGCGCGGGACGCGGTGGCGTCGTGCCCGCCCACCTGCGGGGGAGTGGCTACGCGGGGGCCGAGCGCCTCGGCCACGGGAAGGGATACGTCTACGCGCACGACGAGCCCGACGGCGTGGCCGCCCAGCAGTACCTTCCCGACGACCTGCACGACGCCGTCAGCTACTACCGGCCCACGGATCGCGGGTTCGAGGAACGGCTGCGTGCACGCTGGGAGTGGCTCTCGACCAGGCTTGGACGCACCCGCGGGGAGCAGTGACCCAGCCCCAGCGGGGCCTCCCGAAAGGCCCCGGTCGGGCATTGTTTCGGCCACTTTGGAGCCGTCCGGACATTGTGTGGCGAGAAGGGGTGCTCGGTAACGATTTGTCATCCATGCACGTCTCGATGCTTGGACAGGGGAAGACTGTGTGGCAGGCTCACGTCGTCCCGGCGAGGTCGCGAGCCCATGATCAGGCACGCCTCCCGAGGGCGACCCGGTGACCAAGCCCCGGGTCGGATGTGATCCCACAAGGATGGAGACAACGCGTTGAACGCAATGCCGGAGCCCTCAGCAGGGACGCTGATCGAGGTGTCCGAGGAGGAGCCTTCGACGGCGGTCCGCGGGCACCAGGACGTTCGCACCGGTCGGTCGCCGGGTCAGGTGGCCTGGGCCCGGCTGAAGCAGGACAAGGTCGCGATCGTCTGTTCCGTCATCATCCTGTTCTTCCTGCTCGTCGCGATCTTCGCGCCGCTGCTCGTGTCGCTCGAGGCCGTCGACCCCATCACCAAGGCCAAAGCCGATGTGGGCACGGTGCACACCGAGCTCGTCGACTTCAACGGTCTGCCGACGGTCGGCGCGAGCTCCGCCCACTGGCTGGGTGTCGAGCCGCGACTCGGGCGTGACCTCTTCGCACGTTGGGCCTACGGCGCCCGTCCATCGCTCATCATCGGCTTCGTCGCCGCCCTGGCTTCCACGGTGCTGGGTGTGACCCTCGGACTGGTTGCCGGCTACCTCGGCGGCAAGGCCGACAAGATCGTCTCGTGGATCATCGACTTCTTCCTGTCGCTGCCGATCCTGCTGCTCGTGCTCGCGATCATCCCGATCATGCAGAAGCGCCTCGCCGCCGGCGGTGACCTCACGGCCGACGAGACCTCGACGATCCGCTTCTGGGTGCTCATCGTCATCCTCGTCGTCTTCGGCTGGATGGGCTTGGCGCGTCTGGTGCGTGGTGAGGTCAAGAGCCTGCGGGAGCGGGAGTTCGTGCAGGCCGCACGGGCCATCGGCGTGCCGACCCGCTCGATCCTCTTCCGGGAGATCCTGCCCAACCTCGTCGGCCCGATCATCGTCTCCGCCTCGATCGCCGTGCCGGCCTACATCACCTACGAGGCCACCCTGAGCTACCTCGGTGCCGGTCTCGTCGAGCCGACCGCGTCGTGGGGTCGCACGATCGCCGACGCACAGAACCTCTTCGCCACGTATCCGCTGTGGCTCTGGCCGTCGGTCATCGGCCTGTCGCTGCTCGTCCTCGCCTTGAGCCTGCTCGGCGACTCGATCCGTGACGCCTTCGACCCCTCCAGCCGCCGCTGACCCCACCGGGTCCGGCCAACAGATGTTCCCGGCAAAACGCCGGGACAAGCACAAAAGGGAGCAAACAACAATGCGCTGGACCAAAGTCCTGACCGTGGGAGCCGCGGCATCCCTCGGCTTCGTCGCGGCCTGCGGCGCCCCGGCCGCCACCAACGGCGGTGCCGGCAACGGCACCAACGGCAACGGCGGCAAGGTCGACCAGGCGGGCGCCGCCCTCGACCCGAACGCCAAGGGCCCGGCCCCGGAGGTCCCGGGTGCGAAGCGCGGCGGCATCCTCACGGTGCCCTACGCCACCACGCCGGCCAACATGGACCCGAGCGACCAGTTCTACCAGGACACGGCGGTCATCTTCTCGCTGACGCACCGCGCCCTCACGACCTACGTCGCCCGCGACGGCAAGCAGGTGCTCGTGCCGGACCTCGCGACCGACCTCGGCAAGGCGTCCGAGGACGGCCTCACGTGGACGTTCACCCTCAAGGACGGCGTCAAGTACGAGGACGGCACGCCCGTCAAGGCGCAGGACATCGTCTTCGCGGCGAAGCGTTCGTTCGACCCCGACCTGGCCGCCAACGGCCCGACGTACCAGCGCGAGTTCTTCAAGGGTGGCGCCGACTACCAGGGCCCCTACAAGGGCGACAAGAACTGGAAGGGTGTCGAGGCCACCGACGACAAGACGGTCGTCTTCCACCTCGAGAAGCGCTTCGAGACGCTGCCCTACTTCGTCTCCTTCAACCAGTTCACGCCGATCCCCGAGGCGAAGGACAAGAAGGCCGACTACCAGCTCCACCCGCTCGCCACCGGCCCGTACATGTTCGACAAGTACACCCCGGGCACCGAGCTGGTCCTGAAGCGCAACCCCAACTGGGACGCCAAGACCGACCCGGCGCGTCACGACTACCCGGACGGCTTCCACTTCAAGTGGGGCGTCGACACGATCAAGACGCAGACGGCCATCCTCGCCTCCAACGGCGACGACGCCACGAGCCTCAACTGGGACCCGATCGACTCGTCGCTCATCCCGCAGATCGAGGGCGACAAGAAGGCCCAGTTCGAGGAGGGCCCGTCCTCCTGCGTCCTGATGATCAACCTGGACGCCCGCAAGATCCCGGCGCCGGTGCGCAAGGCGATCGCCGTGGCGTGGCCGTTCGACTCGATCCACAAGGCCGGCGGTGAGACGACCCACTCGTTCTCGCCCGCCAGCTCCATCATCCCGCCGCAGATCGCCGGTCACCTCGACTACACGGCCGAGGCTGCCCCCGGCTTCAAGATGAACGGCCAGGGCGACGGCAACGCCGAAGAGGCCAAGAAGATGCTCGCCGCTGCCGGTTACGGCCCCGACAAGCCCTTCGAGCTCGTCTACTACTACACCAACGACGACGACATCGCGCAGAAGGTCAACCAGGTCCGCAAGCAGAAGCTGCAGGCCGCGGGCTTCAAGGTGCAGGACATCGGTGCCCCGGGAGCCGAGCGTCGCAAGCTCGTCGGCGACCCCAAGGGCAAGTACAACATGCTCCAGTCGCCGCGTGGATGGTGCTTCGACTGGCCGTCCGCCGACTCCATCATCCCGCCCACCTTCGGCACGATCGCCCTCTCGCAGGGTGGTACGACCTTCGGTAACTTCTCCGACGCCAAGATCGACGCCGAGATCAAGCGCATCCAGCAGCTCTCGATCACGGAGCAGGGCCCGGAGTGGGGCAAGATGGACAAGTGGCTGACCGAGACCTACCTCCTGGCCATCCCGGACAACAACGACAAGGGCAACTCGGTCTTCGGCACGAAGGTCAAGAACGTCCACAACAACCCGAACAAGGGCATGCCGGACCTCACCGACGTGTGGCTCGACCAGTAAGTCGGCGGTGACGGCGCCCCCTCGGGGGCGCCGGATCTGATCTGACGGCCGTGGTGGGGGCCCGGGGTTTCACACCCTGGACCCCCACCACCGGCGCCCGAACTCGTTTGGAAGGCAAAACGTGCTCACGTACATCCTCAGGCGGGTGGCTCTCGCCCTGAGCGTCATCCTGGCCACGCTGGTCTCGGCGTTCCTGCTCTTCTTCGCAGGTCCCTCCGACCCGGCACAGGCCATGTGTCCAGAGACCAAGTGCAACCCTGCACGGCTCCTGGCGATCACGAAGAGCATCGGGCTCGACAAGCCCCTGACGGTGCAGTTCTTCGACTACTTCAAGGGACTGTTCGCCGGTCGCGACTTCGTCTATGCCGGCGACACGGTCCACTGCGGCGCTCCCTGCCTGGGCTTCTCCTTCGTGACGCGCCGGTCGGTCAACGAGGAGCTGTTCACCCGCTTCCCGAACACCGTCGTGCTGGCCCTGATGGCCGCCGTGGTGTTCGTCACCGTCGGCGTCACTCTGGGCATCATCGCCGCGATCCGTCGCGGCAGCACCATCGACCGCGGCCTGGTGGGTGCCTCGCAGGTGCTGGGCTCCATCCCTTACTACGTGCTGGCCCTGCTCGTCGCGCTCTACCCGGTCATCCTGTGGAACGTCCTGCCGCAGTACTCCGCGATCTCCGGCGGCGTCGGGCCCTACTTCATGGGCATGCTCGCCCCGGCACTGATCCTGGGCCTCGTGACGTCGGCCTCCTACGTGCGCTACACCCGCAACTCGATGCTCGAGACGCTCTCGATGGACTACATCCGCACAGCGCGGTCCAAGGGCATCAACGAGAGCACCGTGCTGTTCAAGCACGGCTTCCGGGCCGCGATGAGCCCCATCGCCACGATCCTCGGGCTCGATATCGCCGCCCTGCTGACAGGCACCCTCATCACCGAGCAGATCTTCGGTGTCGACGGGATCGGCCGGAGAGGCCTCGCGGCGCTGAGGTCCTTCGACCTGCCGGTCATCATGGGCACCGTGCTCATCGGCGCGGTCGTCGTCGTGGTGATGAACCTCGTCGTCGACATCGCCTACTCCTTCATCGACCCGCGAGTGAGGCTCTCGTGACCGTTACGGCCACCACCACCGTCTCCACCCAGACGACCGAGGCGCACAGCGCCGGTGACGTCGTCCTGGACGTCAACGACCTCTCGGTGGCCTTCCCCACCGAGGAGGGCGTCGTCAAGGCCGTCTCCAACCTGAGCTACCAGGCGCGTCTCGGTCGCACTCTCGCCATCGTCGGCGAGTCCGGCTCCGGCAAGTCGGTCAGCAGCATGGCCGTCCTCGGCCTGCACAACCCGAAGCGCACGCAGATCACGGGCAGCATCAAGCTCGACGGCATCGAGCTCGTCGGCGCCCCGTCCTCGACGTTCCAGAGGATCCGCAGCACCAAGGCCGCCATGGTCTTCCAGGACCCACAGAGCTCGCTGCACCCGTTCCACAAGGTCGGCAAGCAGATCGCCGAGGCCTACCAGGCGCACCACAAGGTCAGCAAGCAGGTCGCGTTCAAGCGCGCGGTCGAGATGCTCGACCTCGTCGGCATCCCGAACCCGCAGCGGCGCGCGAACTCCTACCCGCACGAGTTCTCTGGCGGCATGCGCCAGCGCGCCATGATCGCGCTCGGCCTGGTCAACAATCCGAAGCTGCTCATCGCCGACGAGCCGACGACGGCTCTGGACGTCACCGTCCAGGCGCAGATCCTCGACCTCGTCAACGACCTGCAGAAGGAGTTCGGCTCCGCGGTCATCCTCATCACGCACGACCTCGCCGTCGTCGCCGAGACGGCCGACGACATCCTGGTGATGTATGCCGGTCGAGGCGTCGAGAAGGGGAGCGCCAAGGAGGTGCTGGCCCAGCCGTCCATGCCCTACACCTACGGCCTGCTCCAGTCGCTGCCCTCGCACTCCGAGGACCTCGAGGAGCTCAAGGCGATCAAGGGCACCCCGCCCAGCCTGCTCAACCTGCCCTCAGGCTGCTCCTTCCATCCGCGCTGCGAGTTCAAGAGCCAGGTGCCGGGAGAGGCGTGCTTCACCGAGCTGCCCCAGCTGCGCCCGGCCCCGGGCCTGCACAACCGTGAGATCCGCTGCCACCTGGTCGACCCCGTGGCCACGCTGCAGCACGATGAGGGAGTCCGATGAGCGACCAGACCCTGCTCAAGGTCACCGACCTCCAGCGCCACTTCCCCTTCCGCGAGGTCCAGGGCCTGCGGATGGTCAAGGCGACGGTCAAGGCTGTCGACGGCATCAGCTTCACCGTCAAGGAGGGGCAGACCCTCGGCCTCGTGGGTGAGTCCGGCTGCGGCAAGTCGACGACGTCGCGCCTCGTGACGCGCCTCGATGAGCCCACCGGGGGCACCATCGAGTTCGGCGGGCGTGACATCACGCACCTGAAGGAGCACGAGCTGCGCGACATCCGCCGCGACGTGCAGATGATCTTCCAGGACCCCTACTCCTCCCTGAACCCGCGCCAGACGGTCGGAGCCGTCCTCAGCACGCCGCTGCGCGTGCACGGCCTCCACAAGGGCAAGGAGAAGGCCCGGGTCCAGGAGCTGCTCGAGCTGGTCGGCCTCAACCCCGAGCACATCAACCGCTACCCGTCGGAGTTCTCGGGCGGGCAGCGCCAGCGCATCGGCATCGCCCGCGCGCTGGCCGTCGAGCCGAAGCTGATCATCGCCGACGAGCCGGTCTCGGCGCTTGACGTGTCGATCCAGGCGCAGGTGATGAACCTGCTGTCGAAGCTGCGCAACGAGCTCGACCTCGCCTTCATCTTCGTCGCGCACGACCTCGGCGTCGTCCGTCACTTCTGCGACCAGGTCGCGGTCATGTACCTCGGCAAGATCGTCGAGTACGGCGACAAGAAGAAGATCTACGAGGCCCCCGAGCACCCGTACACGCAGGCCCTGCTGTCGGCAGCGCCCGACATCAACGTCGCGCGCGGCATCGCTCCCAGGGAGCGCATCCGCCTCGTGGGTGACGTGCCGAGCCCGATCGACCCGCCGAGCGGCTGCCACTTCCGCACCCGGTGCTGGAAGGCGCAGGACGTCTGTGCCCAGCAGGAGCCGCCGCTCGTGTCGGCGACGGCCGACCAGTCGACGCGCACCTTCCGCGAGGGCGGAGTCCACCTGCAGGCCTGCCACTTCCCCGAGGTCAGGACCGACCTCGTCGCCGAGGTGCCGGTCTGACCCGTCACAGACGGCTTTCGAGCACGTATGCCGCTGGGCCGGCTCCCGCACGGGGGCCGGCCCAGCGCCATACCCGGGCCGCGCCGGTGGGCCCACCTGAGCAGGTCCGTTAGGGTTGGACCACCTCGGCGCGAGCGTGCGCCGACGACCGAAGGACGATGAACGTGGCCCAGAAGGGACCCAGGCCGACCGCGCGGCGCGGCCTGCAGCAGGCGCGGCGAGCTCTCCGGGGGTCAGCCGCGCCCCAGTGAGGCGCAGGGCTGACCCCGCCCCGCCTGCCCGTCCCGACCTGCGACGGGCCTCCCGCAAGACCACACCGTCGAACGCAAGGACGCATCATGGAAACCGCTGAGATCAGGCGTCGCTGGCTCTCCTTCTTCGGCAGCCGCGGCCACACCGTCGTGCCGAGCGCCCCGCTCGTGCACGAGGACCCCAACCTGCTGTTCGTCAACGCCGGCATGGTCCCCTTCAAGCCCTACTTCCTCGGCCAGGAGACCCCGCAGTTCACGCGCGCCACGAGCGTGCAGAAGTGCGTGCGCACCCTCGACATCGAGGAGGTCGGCAAGACGACCCGACACGGCACGTTCTTCCAGATGAACGGCAACTTCAGCTTCGGTGACTACTTCAAGGAAGGCGCGATCGAGCTCGCCTGGGAGCTGATCACCCGCAGCCAGGCCGACGGTGGCCTCGGCTTCGACGAGAAGGACCTCTACGCGTCCGTCTACCACGAGGACGACGAGGCGATCGCGCTCTGGAAGAAGATCGCGGGCCTCGGTGACGACCGCATCGTGCGTCTCGGGCGCAAGGACAACTACTGGAACATGGGCGTCGCGGGCCCGGGCGGTCCGTGCTCGGAGATCCTGCTCGACCGCGGGCCCGAGTTCGGCGCCGACGGCGACTGGGAGGCGGGCGACCGCTACCTCGAGTTCTGGAACCTCGTGTTCATGCAGTACGAGCTCGAGAACGTCAGGTCCAAGGAGGACTTCGACATCGCGGGCGACCTGCCCAAACGCAACATCGACACCGGTATGGGTCTCGAGCGCGTGGCCTTCCTGCTGCAGGGAGTCGACAACATCTACGAGACCGACGAGGTCTTCCCGGTCATCGCGGCGGCGGAGGACCTGACCGGCCGCCGCTACGGCGCGGACCACGAGGACGACGTCCGCTTCCGCGTGGTGGCCGACCACGTCCGCAGCTCGCTCATGCTCATCGGTGACGGCGTCACGCCGGGCAACGAGGGGCGCGGCTATGTGCTGCGCCGGCTGCTGCGACGCGCGGTCCGCTCGATGCGCCTGCTGGGCGTGGACGCGCCGACCCTCGAGCAGCTGCTGCCCGTCAGCATGGAGCGGATGAAGGCGTCATACCCGGAGCTCGAGACCGACTTCCACCGGATCAGCCAGGTCGCGTACGCCGAGGAGGACGCCTTCCGACGCACGCTCAGCTCCGGCACGACCATCCTCGACACCGCTGTGGCGCGGGCGAAGTCGTCCGGTGCCACCACCCTTGGCGGCGCCGAGGCGTTCGCGCTGCACGACACCTATGGCTTCCCGATCGACCTGACGCTCGAGATGGCCGGTGAGCAGGGGCTGCAGGTCGACGAGGCCGGCTTCCGCCGGCTCATGGCCGAGCAGCGCGACCGTGCCAAGGCGGACGCGAGGGCGAAGAGGTCGGCGCACGGTGACACGAGCGTCTACCGCCAGCTGTCGGACGGGCTCGGCCGTGACGTCGAGTTCACCGGCTACGACCAGGTCGTGACCGACACGCGCGTGCGTGGACTGATCCGTGACGGCGTCGTCGTCGACCGGGTCGCCCCCGGCGAGGAGATCGAGGTCGTCCTCGACCGGACCCCGCTCTACGCCGAGTCCGGCGGACAACAGGCCGACCACGGCCGCATCCGGCTCGCGAACGGTGCGCTCCTCGAGGTCACCGACGTCCAGCGGCCGATCACAGGGCTCGTCGTGCACCGCGCCAGGGTGCTCGAGGGCGAGGCGGGGCTCGGGGAGGACGCGGAGGCCGAGGTCGACGTCGTGCGACGCCGGTCCATCTCTCGCGCCCACACGGCGACCCACATGGTGCACCAGGCGCTGCGCGACGAGCTCGGCGACACTGCGACGCAGGCCGGCTCGGAGAACTCTCCCGGGCGGCTGCGCTTCGACTTCAAGTCGCTGCAGGCGGTCCCCGCGGCCGCGATGGGCGAGATCGAGGCGCGGATCAACTCCGTGCTGCTCGACGACCTGCCCGTCACCGCCGACATCATGGCCATCGACGCCGCGAAGCGGCTCGGGGCCATGGCGCTGTTCGGCGAGAAGTACGGCGAGCGCGTACGCGTCGTGTCCATCGGCGAGTGGTCGCGCGAGCTGTGCGTCGGCACGCACACGCCCCGGGTCGGCCAGATCGGCGTCGTCAAGCTGCTCGGCGAGTCCTCGATCGGCTCCGGCGTGCGGCGCGTGGAGGCGCTGGTCGGCGCCGATGCGTACTCCCACCTCGCCCGTGAGGCGACGATCGTCAGCCAGCTCACCGACACCCTCGGGGTGCGGCGTGACGAGCTGCCCGACCGCATCGCCACCATCCTCGGACGTCTGCGTGATGCCGAGAAGGAGATCGCGGCGGTGCGCCAGAGCCAGGTGCTCGGGGCCGCCGCCGGGCTCGTGGCGACCGCGCGCGACATCGGCGGAGTGAGCTTCGCCAGCCACGACGCCGGCGACGGCGTCACCGGTGACGACCTGCGCAAGCTGGTCACCGACGTCCGGGGTCGCCTCGGCAACGACCGTCCGGTCCTGGTGTCCATGGCGGCCGTGTCGGCCGGTCGGCCGGTCGTCATCGTCGCGACCAACCAGCGTGCCCGAGACGCCGGCCTGCGCGCCGGGGCGTTCGTCAAGGTCGCCGCACAGGCGCTCGGCGGCGGCGGCGGCGGCAAGGACGACCTCGCCCAGGGCGGTGGCACCGACCCGACTCGCGTGTCGGCAGCCCTCGGAGCGGTCGAGGACCAGCTTCGCGGCTGGGGCGCCTGACGTTGGACGACGCCCGATCCCGCCGCGGGGCACGCATCGGCGTCGACGTGGGCCTCGCCCGCGTCGGCGTCGCCGCGTCCGACTCCTCCGGGACGTTCGCGCACCCCGTGCGCACCCTTTCCCGGGATGCGGACGCCGACTCCGACGTCGAGGCCGTCGTCGCCCTGGCCCTCGAGCTCGAAGCCATCGAGGTGGTGGTGGGGCTGCCCCGACTGCTCTCCGGCGAGGAGGGGGAGGCGGCCCGCCTGGCCCGCGACTACGCCGGTCGGCTCGCGGCTCGACTGGGTAGTGTTGGGGTGCGTATGGTCGATGAACGCTTGACCACCGTGGATGCGCACCGCAGACTACGCGAGAGCGGGGTCCCGGGCAGGGGGCAACGGGCTGTCGTCGATCAGGCCGCCGCGGTGCTCATCCTGCAGTCGGCCCTCGACACCGAGGCGCTCTCGGGCAGGCCGCCAGGGGAAATCGTCACGCCGGGGGGCAAACGGAAGAAGGAACGTCGTCGATGAAGGACCACCTTGAGTCATCGATCTTCGGCGACCACGAGGACACCCTCGAGCACGAGGAGTACGTCGACCACGTCGACAACGTCGATCATGTCGAGCACCTCGAGCAGACGGGAGCCGCCCAGGCCGGGCCGCCGGCGGCCGGGCCGACCCTGAGCCGTCGGGAGATGCGTGAGCAGGAGCTGGCAGCCCGCCGCCGGAGCGGCCGTCGCGCCGCCGCGGCACCGTCAGGCGGTGCTCCGTCAGGCGGTGCTCCCCGCGGCAAGCCGTCGGTGGCCCGCCGGCTCGTGGTCATCGTGCTCGCCCTGGCGGTCATCGGTGGCGGCGTCGCCGTGGCGTACAAGGCGCTGCGGCCGGTCGTCGAGACCTTCTTCGAGTCCAACGACTACGCCGGGCCCGGCTCGGGTGAGATCCGGGTGACCGTCGACCCGGGCGCCGGGGGCACCGCCATCGCCAAGACGCTCGCCGACGAGGATGTCGTGAAGTCGAGCAAGGCCTTCATCGACGCTGCCAACGGGGAGCCGAAGAGCGCCGGCATCCAGCCCGGGGTCTATGAGATGAAGAAGCAGATGAAGGCGTCCGACGCCCTCGCCATCCTGATCGACCCCAAGAACCGCGTCATCACCCGCGTCGTGATCCCCGAGGGCCTCTGGGCGAACGAGATCTTCGCCCGACTGTCGGCCACCTCCGGCATCCCGGTCGCGGAGTACACCGCCGCGGCCAAGAAGGTCTCGGAGCTCGGGCTACCGCCGTCGGCCAAGGGCAATCTCGAGGGCTACCTCTTCCCGGCCAGCTACGAGTTCGGCCCGACGTCCACGGCCCTCGACCAGATCAAGCAGATGGTCGCCGAGTCGACCAAGCGGCTTGCCGCGCTCGGCATCGCGCCCGACCAGATGGAGCGCGTCGTCACCGTGGCGAGCCTCGTGGAGGGCGAGGCCAAGACGGAGGGCGACCGCGCGAAGGTCGCCCGCGTCATCGAGAACCGCCTGGCCAGCAAGATGTCGCTCGGCATGGACTCGACGGTCAACTACATCTTCAAGAAGCGCGGCGTCCCGACGCAGGAGATGCTCGACAGCAACAGCCCGTACAACACCCGCCGTTTCCCCGGCCTGCCACCGGGTCCGATCTCCAACCCCGGTGACAGCGCGCTGGCGGCTGCGGCCAAGCCCGTGGCCGGCCCGTGGCTGTACTTCGTCACGGTCGACCTCGACACCGGTGAGACGAAGTTCGCCGCGACCTACCCGGAGCACCAGCGCAACGTCGCCCAGTTCCAGAAGTGGTGCGCGGACAACAAGGGCAAGTGCTGAGCGACGGGCAGGTCCCGGTCCGCCGCTGCGCGGTCTGGGGCAGCCCGATCGGTCACTCCCTCTCGCCGGTGCTGCACCGCGCCGCGTACGCCGACCTCGGCCTGACCGGCTGGTCCTACGAGCGGCGCGAGGTCGACGAGGCGAGCTTCGCCGCGGCGTTCGCCGGTCTCGACGACAGTTGGCGCGGCCTGTCGCTGACGATGCCGCTCAAGGAGCTCGCCCTGCGGGCGGCCACGACGGCCAACTCGGTCGCCACCGCGACTGGTGCCGCCAACACGCTCGTGCGTGACACCGCCGACCCGCCGGCCTGGGCGGCGCACAACACCGATGTCCACGGCATCACCATGGCCCTGCGACTCGCCGGGGCGGAGGGCCCGAGGAGCCTGCTCGTCGTCGGGTCGGGGGCCACGGCCCGCTCGGCGGTGGCCGCCCTGGCCACCGGCGTCCCCTCGGGCACCCCGGCCGCGGCCCGCGTGGTCTTCATGGTGCGTGACCAGGTGCGCCCGGAGACGCTCGCGCAGTCGGAGGCCGCCGGCATCACCGTCGAGGTGGTGCCGATGGGTAGGTGGGAGGCCGCCTCGGAGGTCGATGCGGTCGTGAGCACCGTGCCGGCCTCGGCGGTGACCGGACTCGAGCGCCTGCCACGGCCGCGTCCCGGCGCGCGGCTCCCGGTCCTGCTCGACGTCGTCTACGGCGCGGGCGAGACGCCGTTGCAGCTCGCCGCCCGAGGCCGCGGGTGGAGCGTGGCGGACGGCACCGACATGCTGCTGCACCAGGCCACCGAGCAGGTGCGCCTGATGACCGGTCGGACCGCACCCCTGGCGGCCATGTCGGCCGCCCTGCGCGACGCCCTCGCGGCCCGGTGATGCCGCCGATGACGTGGGTCGACCCCGTCGGGTCGCCGTGGTGGTTCGTCGTGCTCATCGCCCTCGCCGGTGGACTGGTCGGCGAGGTCCTCCGACGGCGGCTGGCCTCGGGGGGCTACCGGCTCGACGACGAGACGGGGCCCCATCCGCGCGTGTCGTCCCTGATCGTGCCGATCGCTCTGGCGCTGCTCTGGGGCCTGCTGGCCTGGCGCTTCGGGCCCGTCGCGCTGTGGGCCCTGACCCCTGCCTACCTCGCCTTCGCGTTCGTTGCCGTCGCTCTTGCCTGGATCGACGCGGACGTGCACCGCCTGCCTCGCGGACTGACCCGGCCGGCATACCCCCTGCTCGTCGGGCAGCTCGCGCTCGCGTCGCTCGCGTCGGGGGACTGGGAGGCCCTGCGCCGAGCGGCCATCGCCGGCGCGGCGCTGTGGACGATCTACTTCCTGCTCGCCCTGGTGGCGGCACTGCTCGGCAGCGGCTTCGGCTTCGGCGACGTGACGCTCGCAGGGCTCGTGGGGCTCGCCACCGGCTACGTCAGCGTGTCGACGACCCTCGTCGCGTCGTATGCCGCGTTCATCCTCGCGGGGGTCTACGGGCTCGTGCGTCTCGTCCTGCGCCGCGGCACGCGCAAGGACGACATCGCGTTCGGGCCGTGGATGCTGCTGGGGCTGCTCGTCTCGCTCGTGGTGCAGGTGCGCCCGCTCCTGTGAGCCGGTCGCCCGCGCCGGTTCCGCGGAGCGGGCACGTCGGGGACGGTCCCGGGCTGCGTGGGAGGATCGGGACATGTTGCGTTGGTTGACCGCCGGTGAGTCGCACGGCCCTGCCCTCGTCGCCATGATGGAGGGCCTCCCAGCGGGGGTCGAGGTGGGCGCGAAGAACCTGCAGGCCGCGCTGTCGCGGCGTCGCCTCGGTTACGGCCGCGGGGCCCGGATGAAGTTCGAGCAGGACGAGGTCGAGTTCCTCGGCGGGCTGCGCCACGGCGTCACCCTGGGATCGCCGATCGCCGTGCGAATCGGCAACAGCGAGTGGCCCAGGTGGACGACCGTCATGAGCCCCGAGGCCGTGAGCGACGAGGCGTATGCCGCCTCCGACGACGTCAACGCGGAGAAGGAGGTCGCGCGCAACAAGCCGCTGACCCGACCGCGGCCCGGCCACGCCGACCTCGTCGGCATGCAGAAGTACGGCCATGAGGACGCCCGTCCCGTGCTCGAGCGCGCCTCGGCCCGCGAGACGGCCGCCCGCGTCGCGCTCGGTGAGATCGCCGCGCGCTTCCTCCAGCAGTCCTACGGCATCCGCCTCGTCTCGCACACGGTCTCGATCGGGACGGCCGGTGTGCCTGAAGGCGCTGCGCTGCCGACGCCCGACGACGTCGAGCGCCTCGACGCCGACCCGGTGCGCGCCCTCGACCCCGACGGCTCGACCGCCATGGTGGCCGAGGTCGACGCGGCCCGGAAGGACGGCGACACCCTCGGCGGGGTCGTCGAGGTCCTCGCCTACGGTGTGCCGCCGGGCCTCGGGTCGCACGTGCACTGGGACCGCAAGCTCGACGGGCAGCTGGCCCAGGCGCTGATGAGCATCCAGGCGATCAAGGGCGTCGAGGTCGGCGACGGCTTCGAGACGGCCCGTCGCCGCGGGTCGCAGGCGCACGACGAGATGGAGCTGGTCGACGGGGTCATCACCCGTCGCACCGGTCGGGCCGGCGGCACCGAGGGCGGCATGTCGACCGGTCAGGTGCTCCGAGTCCGGGCAGCCATGAAGCCCATCAGCACCGTGCCGCGAGCGCTGGCGACGGTCGACGTCGCGACGGGGGAGGCGGCCACGGCGATCCACCAGCGCTCGGACGTGTGTGCCGTGCCGGCCGCCGGCGTGGTGGCCGAGGCCATGGTCGCGCTGGTCCTCGCCGCCTCGTGCCTCGAGAAGTTCGGGGGCGACTCGGTCACGGAGACCTCGCGCAACCACGCGGCATACCTCGACGGCATCCGGGAGGGGCTGCGCACATGGTGAACGAAGCAGCCACGCCCGCGCGTCCCGTGGCCGTCGTCGTCGGCCCTCCCGGCGCCGGCAAGACCACCGTCGGCCGGGCGCTCGCCACGCGCCTCGGCGTCCGCTTCCACGACGTCGACGCCGCCATCGAGGCGGCCCAGGGCCGACCGATCTCCGACATCTTCGTTGACGACGGCGAGTCCGTGTTCCGCGACCTGGAGCGGGCCGAGGTGGCCCGGGCGCTCGCCGAGGAGCGGGGCGTCGTGTCGCTCGGCGGGGGAGCCGTGATGGACCCGCTCACCGAGTCGGCGCTCGCCGGCCACGCCGTCGTCTTCCTCGACGTCGCCATCGCCGACGCTAGCCGGCGCATCGGCTTCGACCGCTCGCGTCCACTGCTGTCGGTCAACCCGCGTGCGACGTGGGTGGCGATGATGAACCAGCGCCGTCCCACCTACGAGCGGGTGGCGACCGTGCGGGTCGACACCGCCGGGCGCACTCCCGACGAGGTCGTCGACCATGTCGTCATCGAGCTCGAGGCGGCCCGCGCGTGAGCGGTGACACCGGCCCGACGACCATCGCCGTCGGCGACGACTACGACGTCGTCATCGGCTCCGGCGTGCTCGGGCGCGTCACCGACCTGTTGGGCCCCGACGTGGAGCGGGTCCTGCTCGTCCACGCCCCGACGCTTCCCGAGCTGGCGTCCCGGGTGACCGCGTCGCTCGAGGAGGCGGGGTATGCCGTTCAGGTCGCCGAGGTGCCCGACGCCGAGGCGGCCAAGACGGCGGGCGTCGCCGCCGACCTCTGGGCGCGTCTGGGGCAGGCGGGCTTCACCCGCTCCGACGCCGTCGTCGCCGTCGGTGGGGGATCGGTCACCGACCTCGCCGGTTTCGTCGCGGCATCGTGGCTGCGAGGGGTGCGCGTCGTCCAGGTGCCCACGACCCTGCTCGGCATGGTCGACGCGGCGGTCGGCGGCAAGACGGGCATCAACACCGCGGAGGGCAAGAACCTCGTCGGCGCCTTCCATCCGCCGGCCGGTGTGCTCTGCGACGTCGACGTGCTCGCCACGCTGCCGCGGGCCGACCTCGTCGCAGGACTGGCGGAGGTCGTCAAGTGCGGCTTCATCGCAGACCCCGTCATCCTCGAGCTCGTCGAGTCCGCGGTCGCCGACGACGCGGGGCGCGCGCGCAGCGCTGCCAACCCGCACCTGCGCGAGCTCATCGAGCGCGCCGTGCGCGTCAAGGCCGACGTCGTCGCCGCCGACCTGCGCGAAAGCTCGCTGCGCGAGATCCTCAACTACGGCCACACGTTCGGGCACGCGATCGAGCAGGTCGAGCACTACACGTGGCGCCACGGCGAGGCGGTCAGCGTCGGCATGGTCTACGTCGCCGAGCTCGCCCGCCTCACCGGTCATCTCGACGGCCAAGAGGGCGACGCCCTCGTCGCCCGTCACCGCTCGGTCCTCGAGTCGCTCGGTCTGCCCACGACGTATGCCGCCGGCCGCTGGGACGAGCTGCTGACCGCGATGCGTCGCGACAAGAAGTCGCGGGGCTCGAGGCTGCGGTTCGTCGTGCTCGACGGGCTGGCTCGTCCGGCCCGGCTCGCGGGGCCGGACGACACACTGTTGCAGGCGGCCTACGGCCTCGTGTCGCGACGCGTCGGCGCACGCGCTCACTAGACTCGCGGCCATGACGGCACCCACGGTCTTCGTCCTGTCGGGCCCCAACCTCAACCGGCTCGGCACCCGTGAGCCCGAGATCTACGGCTCCGACACGCTCGACGACGTCCACGCCGCCGTCCAGCGCGAGGCACGTGACCTCGGCCTGGTCGCCGACTGCCGCCAGACCAACCACGAGGGCGAGCTCATCGACTGGCTGCAGGAGGCCGTCGACATGGGCGCCGACGTCGTGCTCAACCCGGGCGCCTTCACGCACTACTCGTATGCCGTCCGCGACGCGTGCGCGATCGTGACGACGAGCGGTCGCAGCCTCGTCGAGGTGCACCTGTCCAATCCCGCTGCGCGCGAGGAGTTCCGGCACACCTCGGTCGTCGCCGGCGTTGCCACCGGCACGGTCGCGGGCTTCGGCCTGCAGAGCTACCTGCTCGCTCTGCGCGCCCTCGTCTGACACCAGAGTCTCGTCGACTCAGGCGGTGAGAAGGCGGAGAGCAGCTGCGTCCGGCGCCGGAAGGGAGAGCCAGGGGCGGCATCCCGGAGGTGACCTGGAGGTCCCCGTCTCGCTTCCCGTCGCGAGGCCTGACTCTTACCCACAGCCGATGTCCGGACGTTCCGCGGGGCGACACCGGTCGGCGTAAGGCCCTCGTCCCCTAGTCGTTTGCTGGCCAGGATCGAGCGGCTGACGTCCGGAGGTGGTACGCCGCCGTGAGCGACCTCGTCCCGGCCGATCCGCGAGATCGCCGAGCCTGGCCACCAGTCAGTGGACGGTCTCGTGGTTGTGGCACATCTCGACGAACCTCGCGATGCGCGTGGCCCGGGTCGCCGGCTTCTTCGCATCGTGGACGCGGTAGAGGATCGCATAGCGGTTGGCGCCCGTGAGTGTCTCGAAGAACGCCTTGGCCTGCGGGTCGGCCGCGAGCGCGGCAGCCAAGTCGTCGGGGACCGTGGCGCTCTTCTGACCGGGATAGGCCGCCGCCCACCGGCCGTCGGCCTTCGCCGCGTCGACCTGCGCCTGCCCGGCCGGGCGCATGCGATTGGCCTCGATCAGCGCCTCGGCCTTGTCCCGGTTGGTCTGCGACCACTTGCTCCGCCGCCCGCGCGGAGTGAAGCGCTGCAACCAGTAGGTCTCGTCGTATCCCCGCTTCTGCCCGTCGATCCAGCCGTGGCAGAGAGCGACGTCGAGCGCCTCGACGTAGGTGACCGTCTCGGCCGCGCCCATCTTGCCAATCTTGAGCCAGAAGCCGCGGTGGTCGGCGTAGTGCTCGGCGAACCAGGCCTCGCAGTCGGAGACGGTGGCGAAGGAGATCACCGACTGGCCGGCCAACTCCTCGGGCGTCACCTCGTCCGACATGCTGCCATCCTGTCACCGCTCACCGACAGGATGGCCGGCTTGGCGGCTGGCAGGCGTCTTGGTGATCGCTGCTGCCTACTGGCACGACCGCCGCAACCGCGACCGCGCCGGTGCCACGCACGACATGGAACGAGCCGCTTGCACGTCCCGCGGCGAGGCCGACCGTCACCTCGGCACGCATGTGTCGCCCCTGCACGGCGATCGCGGGCCGCTCGGATGCAGTTGAGGGCACAGAACCAAACGTCGTCCGACCACAGGTGCTTGAAGCTCGTCGAGTGCGAGCCAACGGTCCCATGGCCGACACCTGCCCCAACTCCCGACCCATACAGGAGCCAACGGCGGCGGTTGGATGAGCGGCTCACTCTCATATCGTGAATCGTCAATCGAGGAGACCGACTGCGGAGCCGAAGCGAAGACTGCTGTGCACACAGCCGTCCTCGACGGACCACTGACGGTCGTCGCGGACATGTAGCTGGCTGCCACTATCGCCGACCACCTGTGCGCGTCGCTGCCGAAGCACGTCGGCACCCTCTTCGACTCGACGTCACGGCATACTCCAAGCCACGCGATCGTGCATGAGGGCCGCCGGGGGTGTGGCGAGCCGACTCTGTCGGCGCTCACCGCCTGGAGGCGCCGGGGAGCGCGATGCTCACACGCGTACGCCGTCCCGCCCGCGGCCAGCAGCACGACCGCTCCAACTACCCGCCACGGTCATCGGCCGACGCGTCCCCGGCTCTCGTGGGCGGTGGCGCGCAGGGGTGACCTGCGCTGCGCTTTCGTCTGGGCACGGACACGTAGCGCGCGCCGGAGGTCATGGCAGAGTGGCGAGCATGGTGGAGGACCCTCTCACGGACGGCGATGCCCGGTCGGAATCCGGCCTCACCGACGACGACTTCGCGCCGGTCTGGGTCGACGACGACCGCCCGCGCATCCCGCGCGTGGCCGGCGAGCGTGAGGCGCTCACGGCATACCTGGAGTACTACCGGGCGACGGTGGAGATGAAGTGCCGCGGGCTCACCCCAGAGCAGGCGCGGACCCGCTCCATGCCGCCGTCCACGATGTCCGTGCACGGCCTGGTCCGACACCTTGCCGGCGTCGAGCGCTGGTGGTTCCAGCAGAACTTCGAACGCCGAGACGTGCCGTTCCTTTTCTTCACGGAAGACCAGCCCGACCTCGACTTCAACCCTCCTGCTGACGCCGACTTCGCCGCCGACCAGGAGACCTGGCGCGCGGAGTGTGCCGTATCGCGCGAGATTGTCGCTGCGCACGACCTTGACGACATCGCCAGGCCTCTGGACTGGTACGAGGACGTCGACCTGCGCTGGCTGGTGCTCCGGATGATCACTGAGTACGCCCAGCACTGCGGACATCTCGACCTGCTGCGCGAGGGGGTCGACGGGAGCATCGGCGCATGAGCGCAGTAGGCCGGTGCACCCCACCTGCATCTTCGAATGCCACGGCGCGGGCATGCTGGATCTCGACTGCTCCACGTCGGGAAGGGTGGCGATGCCGCAGATTGCCTCGTGGTCGGCAACGGAGTGCTGTGCGGGAGGTGCCGGCCACGGCATACGAGCTCGACTGGGTGTCAGTGAGCGGGCCAGCTGGATTCGTCTCATCACCAGATCCATGGTCGGCTGACGGCCGTACCTACTCGGCGGATGATGGGCCCATGCCCAACGAGCCGTCGACCGGTGCCCAGCCCGGCCTGCCCGGTGCCGTCGGTTCCGAGCAGACGCGTGCCGCATCCTCGCCGGAGACCTACGTCTGGCCCCTGGTCGCCCTCACCCTGGTCATCCTTCCGCAGGTCCTGGTGCCCGCGAGAATCCGTGAAGGACCGCCGCTGGCCGTCCCCGCCATCGAGGCGATGGTCGTCCTCATCCTCCTCGTCGTTGCTGCCAAGCCTGGCCCTGTCCCGCGGGCTGCCCGCCCCTTGGTCCTGTCACTCTTCGCCGTCCTCATCGGGGCGAACACCGCCGCCGCGGCCAGGCTCGTGACACTTGTCCTGCGAAGCACTCCTCAGGGCGAGACGCCACCGACGGTGACCCAGCTGCTCGTCACGGCTGTGACCCTGCTCGCGACCAACATCGTCACCTTCGGGCTGCTCTACTGGCAGATCGACGGCGGCGGCCCCGACGCGCGCCAGGCCGGCGCTGAGCGCTATCCCGACTTCCAGTTCCCCCAGACCTCCACGGAGGGACTGGCGCCACCCGACTGGCAGCCACGATTCCCCGACCACCTCTACGTCGCGTTCACCAATGTCGTCGCGTTCAGTCCCACGGACACCCTCCCGCTGACCCGTCGCGTCAAGGCGCTGATGGCGGTCCAGTCGATGATCTCCTTGGCAGTTCTCGCCGTGGTGCTCTCCCGGGTGATCAACATCCTGCCGTCGTGAGCGGTGCCTCGAAAGCCGAGCTCAGCCAACACCGCGAGGCGCCGCCCGCGGCCTGACCTAGGTCGACGTCGTTGGGAGCAGCTACCCGATCAACGGCCGCGCAGCGCACGAGATCGTCCTCGTCCACACGGGGAACCGCACGGCTCCTGCCCTGAGACGGGCTCGGGCATCGCCGCGCGCCAGTACAAGCGCCCTCGGCCGTCGGGCCGTGGGAGCCTGCCATCATGAACGAGGACGAGGACCTCGTCATCAGCGCGATGGCGATCAACGTTTCCATCCCGGAGCCGCTGCGGTGGACCGACACCCGCCGCGGGCAGACGTTCCGGCTCGACACCCTCAACGTCCGGATGCTGCCGAACGGACACCTCGCGGCCAAGGCGTACGGCCGGCCGGTCGAGGGCGGACGAGGGGCGTACGTCTCGTTCGCCGTTCCCGACCGGCCCGAGCTGGCAGCGCTCGTCGATGCAGCGGCCGATCGCGCCGGCGAGGTTTGGGCGGCGCACCGCGGGCTCCAGTGACCACCCGTGTCACGACGCAACCCCAAGCGCCCGGTCAGGCAGAGGCGAGCGCGCCCGAGAGCGGCTCGGCATGCACGACCGTCAGCTCTGACACGGCGCGGGTCAGCACGACGTAGAGACGCCGAAGCCCCGTGCGCTCGTCGGGCTCAGCCGCCGTGATCGCCGCCGGCTCGACGACGACGGTGCGGTCGAACTCCAGGCCCTTGGCGACCCGCGCGGGCACGAGCTCGACCTGGTGGTCCTCGTCGTCACCGTGGTCCCGGTCGAGGCGCCCGTGCGACAGGCCCGCGGCCGCGAACACCGTGGAGAGCCGGTCCACGGCCTCGTCGGCGGCAATGACACCCACCGAGCCGGGGGACTCCGCCGCACGCCGCACCGCGTTCACGACCTCGGCGTCAAGGTCGTCGACCTCCACCGGACGGATGTCGAGCCGGCCGGGGTTCTCACGCACCGACACGGGAGCGCCGAGCCCCGGCG
This sequence comes from Terrabacter sp. FW104-15G4B, assembly GCF_058790095.1. Classification (NCBI taxonomy): domain Bacteria; kingdom Bacillati; phylum Actinomycetota; class Actinomycetes; order Micrococcales; family Intrasporangiaceae; genus Terrabacter; species Terrabacter sp. FW104-15G4B. Next base: position 47,879 of record NZ_JBYTCI010000015.1, read on the forward strand.
CCATGGACGGCAGCAGCCGGGCGGCGAAGTCGATGACGAGCGCCGGCACGCGGAAGCCACGGTCGAGCACGACGAGGTCGTGCTCCTCCTTGCCCAGGTGGCGCATCGCGTCGTCCCATGACCGGGTCGCCCACGGCGTGGTCCCCTGGGCGATGTCGCCCAGCACGGTCACCGACCCCGTCGAGCAGCGCCGCCCGACGGCGCGCAGCTGCATGGGGGAGAGGTCTTGAGCCTCGTCGAGCACGACGTGGCCGAGGCTCGGGACCCGTCGCAGCAGGTCGTCGAGCTCGTCGAGCAGCGCCATGTCGGCGAGCGACCAGCGGGCCGCGCCCTTCGTCCGAATCGGCTTTTCCCAGAGCAGCATTCCCTGCTCGACGTCCGTGAGGTCGTCACCGGCCGCGGCCCGCAGCGCGCCGGCGTCGGACCACAGCCGGTGCAGGACAGCTTGCGGGTCGAGCGCCGGCCACACCGACGCGACGTACCTCCTGACCGGCGCGGACCGCGCGACGGCGTCCTGAACGCGGTCGTCGGGCGCGTCGCCGGCCCGCTCCATCTCGAGCAGCACGTGGTGGGCGAGCCGCTGGGGGAGGAGGTCACGCGCGGCCGAGTAGCGCACGCCGCGGGCAGCCAGCTCGTCGATGAGCTCGGCGACCTCGTATGCCGGCACGCGCCACTTGCGCACGCCGCGCGGCACCACGAGCGCCTCCGTGGGACGCACGATGCTCGCCCACACGGCCCGGCGCAGCACGACAGCGAGCCGCGCATCCCCCTTGAGGGTCGCCACGTCGGCCGGCTCGTCGGCGCGGACACTGCCGTGGTCGAGGAGGGTCTCGATGGTGGCGTGCCCGACGCGCACCTCGCCGAGCGAGGGCAGCACCGCGCCGATGTGGTCGAGGAACGCTCGGTTGGGCCCGACGACGAGCACGCCCGAGCGGTCGAGGCGCTCGCGGAAGGAGTAGAGCAGCCAGGCGGCGCGGTGCAGCCCCACGGCGGTCTTGCCGGTGCCCGGGGCGCCCTGCACGCAGACGCTGACGGCGACATCGCTGCGGACGATCTCGTCCTGCTCCGGCTGGATCGTCGAGACGATGTCGCGCATCGGGCCGGTGCGGGGGCGCTCGATCTCGGCGGAGAGGAGCGAGCCCGCAATCCCGTCCGGCTGCTCCTGCTCGCGCAGGTGCTCGTCCTCGAGCGCGGTCAGTCGCCCGCGGTCGACCCCGAAGCGCCGCCGCAGCACGACGTCCATCGGGTCGATCGGCGAGGCACGGTAGAAGGCCGTCGAGATCGGGGCGCGCCAGTCGACGACCACGGGATCACCAGCCTCGTCGGTGACGTGCCGACGACCGATGTGGAACTGCTCGGGCGGATCGGTCACGGCCTCGACGTCGATGCGGCCGAAGAAGAGCGTCGTGCGCGGGTCGTCCTGCAGCGAGGCGATGCGCCGCGCCAGCACTCGGCTGAGCACCTCGCCGGAGACGGCGTCGCTGGCCTTGGACGCGTCGAGCGACTCGGCCAGCCGGCGCATCCGCGCCAGCTGCGCCCGCGCGTCGTCGAGGTAGGCCTGCTCCCGGGCGAGCTCGCTGTCGAGTCCGTGGTCGAGCGAGGTCACGCGGCGGCCTTCCTGCAGCGGAACACACCGAGAAGGTGCCAACCCACCGGGATCGGACGCCGGTGAGTCGTGACCTGCTCGGTGTGTTGCGGGGTGGGGGAGCGGGTGAGCCTACACCGGGCCCGTCGGCGGCGGCTCTGTGCGATTCCGCGATCCGCAGGGCGCCCGGCTAGACTCGTGCGGCAACTCCCCACGTCAACGAACGCCCGGGGCTCCTGCGTGCCCAGCGGCACCCGGCGAGCCGGCCGGCATACGAAAGCGGTTTGTCACGATGGCTACGACCAACGACCTGAAGAACGGCATGGTGCTCAACATCGAGGGACAGCTCTGGTCCGTCGTCGAGTTCCAGCACGTCAAGCCCGGCAAGGGGCCCGCGTTCGTGCGCACCAAGCTCAAGGCCGTCCTGTCCGGCAAGGTCGTCGACAAGACGTTCAACGCCGGCACGAAGGTCGAGACGAGCAACGTCGACAAGCGCACGATGCAGTACCTCTACAAGGACGGCACCGACTTCGTCTTCATGGACACCGACACCTACGACCAGCTCAACGTGTCGGAGACCGTCGTCGGCGACGCCGCCAACTACCTCCTCGAGAACCAGAACGCCCTCGTGGCCACCAACGAGGGCCTGCCGCTCTACGTGGAGCTGCCCGCGTCGGTCGTCCTCGAGATCACGCACACCGAGCCCGGCCTGCAGGGCGACCGCTCGACCGGTGGTACCAAGCCCGCGACGCTCGAGACGGGCGCGCAGATCAACGTGCCGCTCTTCCTGGAGTCCGGCACCCGGGTCAAGGTCGACACCCGCGACGGGTCGTACCTCGGCCGCGTCAACGACTGATCGGACGCGAACTCCCTTGGCAGCACGCAGCAAGGCTCGTACGCGGGCACTCGACATCCTCTTCGAGGCGGACCAGCGCGGCCTCAACGCCGAGGCGCTCCTCGACGAGCGCCTCGCCGACCGCGAGTCGCGGGCCGCGAACAACCCCTACACCGCGGAGCTCGTGCGCGGCGTGGTCGGGCGCTGGAACGACATCAACGCGGCGCTGACCGACTACAGCCAGGGCTGGACCCTCGACCGGATGCCCGCCGTCGACCGCGCGATCCTGCGCCTCGGCGCGTGGGAGGTGCTCTGGAACGACGAGATCCCCGACGCGGTCGCCATCTCCGAGGCCGTGGCGCTCGCCACCGACCTGTCGACCGACGAGTCGCCGGCCTTCGTCAACGGGCTGCTGGCGCGCCTCGCGGAGGTCAAGGCGACCATCGTCTGAGACCGCTCAGCCGCCCTGCCTGCAGGAAGCCACCCGTTCGCGGGTGGCTTCGTGCGTATGCCGTGTCGCCGGCTCCACGTGTGGACGCGCGGCACCCCACCGCCGCCGTGCCGAGACGCGGACGCGTGTCGGGACCACGGCCGAGGCCGGGTTAGACTCCCTCGCGAAGACATCCTTTAACCACCGTCCTGTGAGGCGGGGAAGGAGGTCCAGCGGCTGTGACCTGCCCTGACCTGAGTGCGCCCGCCCAGCCATCCGGCGACCGTTCGAGCATCCCCGACGACGCCAGAGACGTCATGAGCGAGGGTGATATCTCCCGGGCGCTGCGGCGCATCGGTCACGAGATCCTCGAGCGCAACAAGGGCAGCCAGGGCCTCGTCCTCCTCGGCATCCCCTCGCGCGGCGTCCCGCTGGCCCGGCGCCTCGCCGCCTGTATCGAGGACGTCGAGGGACACGCCGTCCCCGTCGGCGAGCTCGACATCACGCTGCACCGCGACGACCTGCGCCGCAACCCCGTGCGCACCGCCCACCGGTCGCGCATCCCCGACGGCGGCATCGACGACCAGGTTGTCGTGCTCGTCGACGACGTCCTCTACTCCGGCCGCACCATCCGCGCCGCCCTCGACGCCCTGTCCGAGCTGGGGCGGCCCCGCGCCGTGCGGCTCGCCGTCCTCGTCGACCGCGGCCACCGCGAGCTGCCGATCCGCGCCGACCACGTCGGCAAGAACCTCCCGACCTCGCGCGACGAGCGCGTGCACGTGCGCGTCTCCGAGGTGGACGGACTCGACGTCGTGCGCATCAGCGGCGGTGACGCGCGATGACCAAGCACCTCATCTCCTCCGCGGACCTCAGCCGCACCGAGGTCGAGGACATCCTCGAGACCGCCGCCTCGATGCACGACCTGCAGCGGCGCGAGGTCAAGAAGGTGCCCACCCTGCGCGGTCGCACCATCATCAACTTCTTCTTCGAGGACTCCACCCGCACCCGCAGCTCCTTCGAGATCGCGGGCAAGTGGATGTCCGCCGACACCATCAACCTGTCGGCGAAGGGCTCCTCGACGAGCAAGGGCGAGAGCCTGCGCGACACCGCCATGACGGTCGACGCCATGGCGGTCGACGCCCTCGTCATCCGCCACCACGCCTCGGGCGCCTGCCACCAGGTGGCCCAGTGGGTGCGGTGCAGTGTCATCAACGCCGGGGACGGCACCCACGAGCACCCCACGCAGGCGCTGCTCGACGCCTACACCCTCCGCACGCGCCTCGGTGACCTCGATGGCAAGCACGTCGTCATCGTCGGCGACCTGACCCACTCACGGGTCTTCCGCAGCAACGTCATCACGCTGAAGACGCTCGGCGCCCGCGTCACCGTCGTCGCGCCGCCGACGCTCATGCCGAGCGGCATCGGCGCCTGGAGCGCGGCCGACGGCTTCGCGACGAGCTGGGACCTCGATCCCGTCCTCGACGGCGAGGGCGAGCACGGCCCTGTCGACGCCGTCATGATGCTGCGCGTCCAGCGGGAGCGGATGAGCGGCGGCTACTTCCCGACGGCGCGCGAGTACACCGTCGGCTACGGACTGACGCGCGACCGTCTCGAGCGGCTCGTCGCCCGCAACGACGACGTCCTCGTGCTCCACCCGGGCCCGATGAACCGCGGCCTCGAGATCGCGCCCGAGGCAGCGGACTCGCCCCAGTCGGTGGTGCTCGACCAGGTCTCCGCCGGAGTCGCGGTGCGGATGGCCGTGCTCTACCACCTGCTCGCCGGCGACGACACGCCCGTAGCGGTCCCCGCCGTCCCTGCCGCCGTCCCCTCCACCGAAGGAGCCGTCCGATGACACGCCTCGTGATCCGCGGCGCCCGGCTCCTCGGCGCCCAGGCCGCAGACCTGCTCGTCGAGGAAGGCGTCATCACAGAGGTCGGCTCCGTCTCCGCACCGGGCGACGCCGAGGTGGTCGACGCCGACGGCCTCGTCGCCCTGCCCGGCCTCGTCGACCTGCACGTGCACCTGCGCGAGCCTGGGCGCGAGGACGCCGAGACGATCGCCACCGGCTCGGCGGCCGCCGCGGCCGGCGGGTTCACCGCCGTCTTCGCGATGGCCAACACAAGCCCCGTCACGGACACCGCCGAGGCGGCCGAACGCGTGCTCGACCTCGGGCGCGCGTGCGGCCTCACCGAAGTGGTGCCGGTCGGCGCCGTCACCAAGGGTCTCGACGGCGCGGAGCTCGCCGAGCTCGGCCTGATGGCCCGCTCACGAGCGCAGGTCCGGGTCTTCAGCGACGACGGCCACTGCGTCCACGACGCGCGGATCATGCGACGGGCGCTCGAGTACGTCAAGCCCTTCGGCGGCGTCGTCAGCCAGCACGCGCAGGACCCGCGGCTCGCCGGCCGAGAGGCCTGCTGCCACGAAGGTGAGGTGTCCGGCCGGCTCGGGCTGCCCGGCTGGCCCGGCATCGCCGAGGAGTCGATCGTCGCGCGCGACGTCATGCTGGCCCGCCACACCGGCTCGCGCGTCCACGTCGCCCACGTCTCCAGTGCCGGCACCGTCGAGGTCATCCGATGGGCCAAGGCGCAGGGGATCGCCGTCACGGCCGAGGTCACGCCGCACCACCTGGCCCTGACGACGGACCTGCTGCTCGGCTACGACCCCGTCTACAAGGTCAACCCGCCGCTGCGGCCGAGCGAGGACGTCGAGGCGCTGCGCGCCGGCCTGGCGGACGGCACCATCGACGCCGTCGCCACCGACCACGCACCGCACGCCCGCCACGACAAGGAGCACGCCTTCGTCGACGCGGCGTTCGGCATGCTCGGCCTCGAGACGGCCCTCTCGGTCGTCAGCCACTTCATGGTGCGTCCGGGTCTGCTCGACTGGGCCGACGTCGCACGCGTCATGTCGAGCGCACCCGCCCGCATCGGCGGGCTCGCCCACCAGGGAAGGGAGCTCGCCGTCGGCAGCCCCGCCCACCTCACCCTCGTCGACCCCGACCGCGAGGTCACCGTCGACGCCGCCACGAGCCGGAGCCGCTCGCGCAACAACCCGTGGCACGGACGCACGCTGCACGGAGCCGTCATCGCGACAGTCCACGCGGGGCGCGTCACCCACGACGTCCGCAACGACGCGGGCACCCCACGAGAACTGACGAACGCGACCACCTCGGGAGCAGACCTGTGACCACCCAGACACCCCTGACCGTGCCCAGTCGTGACGGCTGGCCCGCCCGAACCCGAGAGGCGGCCACCCTCGTGCTCGAGGACGGCCGCATCTTCCGGGGTGCCTCCTACGGCGCGCTCGGGGAGACGGTCGGCGAGGCGGTCTTCTCCACGGGCATGACCGGCTACCAGGAGACGCTGACCGACCCGAGCTACCACCGGCAGGTCATCGTCATGACCGCACCGCATGTCGGCAACACGGGGGTCAACGGCGAGGACGCCGAGAGCACCCGCATCTGGGTTGCCGGCTACGTCGTGCGCGACCCCGCGATCCGCTCGTCGAACTGGCGCGCGACGCGTGACCTCGAGGACGAGCTCGTCGACCAGGGCGTCGTCGGCATCTGCGAGATCGACACCCGCGCCCTGACCCGCCACCTGCGCGAGCGCGGCGCCATGCGTGTCGGCATCTTCAGCGGCAAGGTCGCAGACCGTTCCGACGACGAGCTGCTCGAGGCGGTGCGCACGAGCCCGCAGATGGCCGGCGCCGCGCTCGCCGCCGAGGTCACCACCACCGAGCCGTATGCCGTCCCGGCCGTGGGCGAGAAGCGCTTCACCGTCGCGGCCGTCGACCTCGGCATCAAGGCGATGACGCCCGCCCTCCTGGCCCAGCGCGGCATCGAGGTGCACGTGCTGCCGGCCACCGCGACGGTCGACGACGTCCTCGCGGTGGGGGAGTCCGGCCCCGACGGGGTCTTCTTCTCCAACGGCCCCGGCGACCCGGCGAGCGCCGAGCACGAGATCACGCTGCTGCGCCAGGTGCTCGACCGGGGCATCCCGTTCTTCGGCATCTGCTTCGGCAACCAGCTGCTCGGCCGCGCCCTCGGCTTCGGCACCTACAAGCTGAAGTACGGCCACCGCGGCATCAACCAGCCGGTCATGGACCGAACGACCGGCAAGGTCGAGGTCACCGCCCACAACCACGGCTTCGCCGTGGACGCGCCCCTCGACAAGGACAGCGACACGGCATACGGCCGCGTCCGCGTCTCGCACGTGTGCCTCAACGACGACGTCGTCGAGGGACTGGAATGCCTTGACCTGCCCGCGTACTCGGTGCAGTACCACCCGGAAGCGGCGGCCGGGCCGCACGACGCCTCCTACCTCTTCGACCGATTCGTGGAGCTCATGACCAACCGACGGACCACCCACCAAGAGCTTTCGGCGCGCGAAGGGAGCAATTGAGCATGCCCAAGCGCGACGACATCACGAGCGTTCTCGTCATCGGGTCCGGCCCGATCGTCATCGGCCAGGCAGTGGAGTTCGACTACTCCGGCACGCAGGCCTGCCGGGTGCTGCGCGAGGAGGGCATCCGTGTGGTCCTCGTCAACAGCAACCCGGCGACGATCATGACCGACCCCGAGTTCGCCGACGCCACGTACATCGAGCCGATCACCCCCGAGGTCGTCGAGGCGATCATCGCCAAGGAGCGGCCCGACGCGGTGCTCGCGACCCTGGGCGGCCAGACGGCGCTCAACTGCGCGATCGCCTTGCACGAGAACGGCGTTCTCGAGAAGTACAGCTGCCCGCTCATCGGTGCCAACGTCGAGGCGATCCAGCTCGGCGAGGACCGCGAGGCCTTCAAGGGCGTCGTCGAGCGCTGTGGCGCCGAGTCGGCGAAGTCGATCATCTGCCACTCGATGGACGACCTGCTCGCCGGCGCCGAGGAGCTCGGCTACCCGGTCGTCGTGCGCCCGTCCTTCACGATGGGCGGCCTCGGCTCGGGTTTCGCCTACGACGAGACCGACCTGCGCCGCATCGGCGGCCAGGGGCTGCAGTACTCCCCGACGACTGAGGTTCTCCTCGAGGAGTCGATCCTCGGGTGGAAGGAGTACGAGCTCGAGGTCATGCGCGACCACGCCGACAACGTCGTGGTCGTCTGCTCCATCGAGAACCTCGACCCGATGGGGGTGCACACCGGCGACTCCATCACCGTGGCGCCCGCGCTGACGCTGACCGACCGCGAGTACCAGCGGCTGCGCGACATCGGCATCGCCGTGATCCGCGAAGTGGGCGTCGACACCGGCGGCTGCAACATCCAGTTCGCGGTCAACCCGGCCGACGGTCGGATCATCGTCATCGAGATGAACCCGCGCGTCTCGAGGTCGAGCGCGCTGGCGTCCAAGGCGACCGGCTTCCCGATCGCCAAGATCGCGGCGAAGATGGCCCTGGGCTACACGCTCGACGAGGTCCCCAACGACATCACCCGCGAGACCCCGGCGAGCTTCGAGCCGAGCCTCGACTACGTCGTCGTGAAGGTGCCGCGCTTCGCGTTCGAGAAGTTCCCGGCCGCCGACCCGACGCTGACGACGACGATGAAGTCGGTCGGCGAGGCGATGGCGATCGGCCGCAACTTCTCCGAGGCCCTGCAGAAGGCGCTGCGCTCGCTCGAGAAGCGGGGCGCGAGCTTCCACTGGGACGGGGAGATCAGCCCGCTGCTCGCCCAGCGGGCGCTCGAGGAGGCCAAGGTCCCGACCGACGGCCGGATCGTGCTCGTCCAGCAGGCGCTGCGCGGTGGGTGCACGGTCGAGGAGGTTCACGAGGCCACCGGCATCGACCCGTGGTTCCTCGACCAGATCGCGCTGATCAACGACCTCGCCGCGATGCTCGCGGAGGCTCCGCAGCTGACGCCGGAGCTGCTCCGGCTCGTCAAGCGGCACGGCTTCAGCGACGCCCAGGTCGCCTCCGTCCGCCGTATGCCGGAGGCCGTGGTCCGCGGCGTGCGGCACGCCCTGGGCGTGCGGCCGGTCTACAAGACCGTCGACACGTGCGCGGCCGAGTTCGCCGCCACGACGCCCTACCACTACAGCTCCTACGACGAGGAGACCGAGGTGGCGCCGCGTGAGCGGCCCGCCGTGATCATCCTCGGCTCGGGCCCGAACCGGATCGGCCAGGGCGTCGAGTTCGACTACTCCTGCGTCCACGCGTCGTTTGCCCTGCGGGACAAGGGTTTCGACACGGTGATGGTCAACTGCAACCCCGAGACGGTGTCAACGGACTACGACACGAGCAGCCGCCTCTACTTCGAGCCGCTCACCCTCGAGGACGTCCTCGAGGTCATCCACGCAGAGTCGCAGGCCGGCCCGATCGCCGGCGTCATCGTGCAGCTCGGCGGCCAGACGCCGCTCGGTCTCGCCCAGGCTCTCGAGGACGAAGGAGTGCCGATCGTCGGCACGTCCCCGAGCGCCATCCACCTCGCCGAGGACCGTGGCGCCTTCGGCCAGGTGCTCGCCAAGGCCGGCCTGATCGCGCCCAAGCACGGGACGGCATACAGCTCGGACGAGGCGCTCGTGGTGGCCCGCGAGATCGGCTACCCCGTCCTCGTGCGCCCGTCCTACGTCCTCGGCGGCCGCGGCATGGTCATCGTCTACGACGACGACTCCCTCGTCACGTACGTCGAGAAGGCCACCGAGGCTTCCCCCGACCACCCGATCCTCATCGACCGCTTCCTCGACGACGCGATCGAGATCGACGTCGACGCGATCTTCGACGGCGAGGACATGTACCTCGGCGGCATCATGGAGCACGTCGAGGAGGCCGGCATCCACTCGGGCGACAGCTCGTGCACCCTGCCGCCGGCGACGCTCGGCGACGGCGAGCTCGAACGGGTGCGCGTCGCGACGCGCAAGCTCGCCGAGGGCATCGGCGTCCGGGGCCTGATGAACGTCCAGTTCGCCCTGGCCCAGGACATCCTCTACGTCATCGAGGCCAACCCCCGTGCTTCGCGCACCGTGCCGTTCGTGGCCAAGGCGACGGGCGTGCCGATCGCGAGCGCGGCGGCCCGGGTCATGCTCGGCGCCACGGTCAAGGAGCTGCGCAAGGAGGGCATGCTGCCCCCGACGGGCGACGGCGGCCGGATGCCGGACCACGCCCCGGTCTCCTGCAAGGAGGCGGTGCTGCCCTTCAAGCGCTTCCGCACCAAGGAGGGCGTCGCGGTCGACTCGCTGCTCGGACCCGAGATGCGCTCGACCGGCGAGGTCATGGGCATCGACGTCGACTTCGGCTCGGCCTTCTCCAAGGCCCAGCAGGGCGGCGGCGCAGCCTTGCCGCGTTCGGGCGCGATCTTCGTGTCGGTGGCCAACCGCGACAAGCGCGCGATGCTCTTCCCGGTCAAGCGCCTCGTCGACCTCGGGTTCACGATCCTCGCCACGAGCGGCACGGCGGCGGTGCTCAAGCGCAATGGAATCGGGGCCACCGTCGTCCGCAAGATCACCGAGCGCGACAGCGAGGCCCCGGGGGAGAAGTCCATCGTCGACCTGATCCTCGACGGCACGGTGCAGATGGTCGTCAACACCCCGTCCGGCCAGGACGCCCGCGCCGACGGCTATGCGATCCGGGCCGCGACGACGAGCGCCGACAAGCCGATCATCACGACGATCGCCACACTCGCGGCGGCCGTCCTCGGCATCGAGGCGGGCTTGACCGAGGAGGTCAGGGTCAAGTCGTTGCAGGACCATGCGCGAGACCTCGACCTCTACGGCAGGAACGGCTCCACCCTCGCCGGCGCGACCGCGACGGTGGTGGCGCCCGCATGATCGGCCAGCAGCTGCGGGCTCGAGTCACCCAGGAGGTCGCCGAGGTCATCGCGACCCGTCGGGTGGGCGCCTACCAGCACTTCACCCTCGTCGCACCCGGCGTCGCGGAGCTGGCCCGTCCCGGCCAGTTCGTCGCCCTCGCCGTCGGTGGAGAGACCTCGGGCACGCTGCTGCGGCGGTCGTTCTCGATCCACAAGGTGAGCCCCAGCGGCACCTACGGCGGCACCGTCGAGATCGTCGTCTCGGCGGTCGGCGCGGGCAGCCGGTGGATCGTCGAGCGGGCACCGCACGACACCATCGACGTCGTCGGCCCTCTCGGCAAGGCGTTCCCGCTGCCCACCGAACCGGTCGCCTGCGTCCTCGTCGGCGGCGGCTACGGGAGCGCCCCGCTCTTCTGGCTCGCCGGGGAGCTGCGCGAGCGCGGCTGCCACGTCGAGATGGTGCTGGGCGCAGCGAGCGAGGACCGGCTCTTCGGCGTCGTCGAGGCCAGGCGGAGCTGTGACGGCGTCACGGTGACGACCGACGACGGTTCGGCCGGCCAGCGGGGCTGGGTCAGCGACCCCCTGCCGCAGATCATCGAGCGCACACGGGCGTCCGTCGTCTACGGCTGCGGACCCATGGGAATGCTCGAGTCGATCACCCGCGTCGCACAGTCGCACGGCGCCGTGGCGCAGGTCGCAGTCGAGGAGTCGATGGCCTGCGGCATCGGTGTCTGCATGACCTGCGTCATGCCCGTCGTCGGCTCGGACGGGCGGACCCGAATGGTGCGTTCGTGCGTCGAGGGACCGGTCTTCCGCGGCGACCGCGTGCGGTGGGACGCCTTTGACGTGGGTCACGCCCGGGTGCCGGACGACGCCGTCGGAGCCCCGAAGGTGGGTGGCCACTGATGCTGGACCAGTCCGTCGACCAGTCGGTCGACCTCCCCGTTGACCCCTCGGTCGACCTCTCCGTCGATCTCGGTGGCGGCCACCGGCTGCCCAACCCCCTGATGACCGCCTCCGGCTGCGCAGCCAACGGCCGCGAGCTGCACCGCTTCTTCGACGTCGGCGACCTCGGCGCCTTCGTGACCAAGTCGGTCATGGCCGACCCGCGCTCGGGCCGCGGCACCCCCCGGATGGCGGAGACGCCCTCCGGGATGCTCAACTCGATCGGCCTGCAGGGCCCGGGGATCGAGGCGTTCGTCGAGGAGGACCTGCCGTGGCTGCGCTCGGTCGGGGCCCGCGTGCTGCCCTCGATCGCCGGCAGCTCGAGCACCGAGTACGCCCACGTGGCAGCAACGCTGCGGGCCAGCCGCGCCTTCGACGCCGTCATCGGCGTCGAGGTCAACATCTCGTGCCCCAACGTGGCCAACCGCGGCCTCGTCTTCGCCTGCGACCCGCTCGCGTCCGCCAAGGTCATCGCCCTGGTGCGTGAGCAGCTGCCGCGCGACATCCCGATCTTCGCCAAGCTCAGCCCCGACGTCACCGACATCACCGCCATCGCGGCGGCATGCGTCAAGGCCGGCGCGGAGGGGCTGACGATGATCAACACGCTGCTCGGCATGGTCATCGACACCGACCGGATGCGCCCCCAGCTCGGTGGCGTCACCGGCGGTCTGTCGGGCCCGGGCATCCGGCCGGTGGCCGTGCGGGCCATCTGGCAGGTGCGCCAGGCCATGTTCGAGGGGCGCATTCCGACCGTGCCGATCATCGGCGTCGGGGGAGTGCGCACCGGGCGCGACGCCCTCGAGCTCGTCGCCGCCGGCGCGAGCGCGATCCAGGTGGGCACGGCGGTCTTCAACGACCCGTCGGCGCCCGTCCGAGTGCTGCGCGAGCTGTGCGAGCTGCTCGCCGCCAAGGGCTACGACCGCTTCACCGACGCTGTCGCCGCGGCGCACGGCCGCTGACGAGCCACTCCAGACCAGGAACGGAGAACGACGATGGACCGGTCCTTCGGTGCGCGCCTGCACGAGGCCATGGGGATGCTCGGCCCGCTCTGCGCCGGCATCGACCCGCACCGCGCGCTGGTCGAGTCGTGGGGCCTGACCTACGACGTCGCGGGGCTCGAACGCTTCGCCCTGACGTGCGTCGAGGCCTTCGCGGGTCGAGTCGCCGTGGTCAAGCCGCAGTCGGCCTTCTTCGAGGTCTTCGGCAGCCGCGGCGTGGCCGTGCTCGAGCGGGTGCTCACCGAGCTGCGCGAGGCGGGGACGCTGACGATCCTCGACGCGAAGCGGGGCGACATCGGGTCGACCATGACGGCATACGCCCACGCCTACCTCGGACCCGACGCCGTCGCCCCACCGGACGCGCTGACCGTCAGTCCCTACCTGGGCTACGAGTCGCTGCGGCCCGCGATCGACCTCGCCCAGCAGACCGGGCGGGGCCTCTTCGTGCTCGCCCTCACCTCGAACCCCGAGGGCGCCAGCGTGCAGCACGCGTCCCGCGAGGGCGAGTCCGTCGCCGCGTCGGTCGCGCACGGTGCCGCACGCGACAACGCCCCGGCCCGCGCCCGGGGCGAGCTCGGGAGCGTCGGGCTGGTCATCGGGGCCACCGTGGGCACCGCCGTGCACGACCTCGGGCTCGACCTCGTGGAGGCGGCGACGCCCGTCCTGGCTCCGGGCTTCGGTGCCCAGGGCGGCACCGTGGAGTCGCTCTCGGCGACATTCGGCGACGCCCGCGGCCAGGTGCTGGCGGCGTCGAGCCGGGAGATCCTCGGCGCCGGCCCAGATCCCAGCCGCCTCGTGGACCGGACTCTGCAGATCGCGGACTCCCTGCGCTGAAAGCGGTGTGCGCAGTGCCTACGCCGGCCATCTCACCTCCGGCGCGTCCGACCGGCGCCTACGCTGGGGCATGACCCGAGCCCTCCGCGTTCACCGACTGGTCGCCACCGCCGCCATCGCCGCCACGATCCCGCTCGCCGCTGCGTGCAGCTCCAGCCCCGCGCCGGCCGGAGCGGGCGCGTCGGCCTCCGGCGGTCCGGCCGCCTCGGCCACGTCCTCCTCGACGAGCACGAGCACGACGACCAAGACGGTCGCCCCTGCTGACGCTGCCTACTGTGCCGCGCTGAGGTCAGGGCGGCAGGAGCTCCAGTCCATGTCGGCCAAGATCAGCGACAAGGCCGCCCTCGAGCAGGGCAAGGCGGTCCTGAGGAAGATCGAGGCCGCGGCGCCGGCCGAGGTCAAGGCTGCGTGGGGTGACTTCGTGGCCTTCGTCGATGCCGCAGCGTCCGGGGACAAGAAGGCCCTGGCGACTGCGACCGCCAAGATGGAGCCGGCCGGGATGAAGATCCAGCAGAACGCCATGGCCACCTGCGGCTTCGGCATCTCCTGACGCGCCCGAGTCACCAAGCCGGCGCTGGTGTCGGCCACGCCACCCGAAGACCCCACACGGCATACGGTGTGGGCATGCGAACGACCGCCCTGCTCAAGGGTCTCTCGGTGGCTCTCGTGCCGGGCCTCGCTGCGCTGGCCCTAGCGGCCTGCTCGGCGTCATCGACTGGCTCGTACTGCGACGTGCTGCGGTCGGCGGAGTCGGGCTGGAAGGACGCCGGCAACACGCTCGAGGACCCCCCGGCAGCCGCCCGCTTCGCCGCCACGATCACCCGCGTGCAGGCCAGCGCCCCCGAGGAGGTCAAGGCGGACTGGGCCTCGCTGCGCACCCTCGTGGAGAAGTTCACGGTGGCCAACCCCGACCTCACGGCGCTGACGAAGCAGATGCAGGGTTTCGAGACGTCCGCCAAGCGGATCGAGACCCACGCCAAGGAGACGTGCGGCGTCGACCTCGGACGCTGAGTGGTCGCCGGCGCCGCCGCTGCCGCCGACCGGTCGGCCGTCGTCGCCGCGGCCCGCGTTGCGGCGCCCACGGCGCGGTCGCTAGGTTCGGCGGAGACAACACGCGAGACGTGAACAACGGCGGGGGTGCAGGGCGCTCCCGCAGCCAGCGAGGAGACCGAAGACCGTGGCGCTACCACCGCTCACCCCCGAGCAACGGGCCGCAGCGCTCGAGAAGGCTGCAGCCGCACGGCGGGAACGAGCAGCGGTCAAGAACCGGCTGAAGTACTCCAGCGGCTCGCTCGCCGAGGTCCTCGAGGACGGCAAGGTCGACCCCGTCATCGGCAAGATGAAGGTCACCGAGCTGCTCGAGTCGATGCCGGGTGTCGGCCGCGTGCGGGCCAAGGCGATCATGGCCGAGGTCGGCATCGCGGAGTCCCGGCGCGTGCGCGGGCTCGGGACCAACCAGGTCGCCGCCCTGCTGCACCGCTTCGAGAAGTCCTGATGTCAGCTGCCGACCAGCCCACCGCGCCACCGCAGACCGACGGAGCCGAGGGCCGGCACAGCCGCCTCACCGTGCTCGCGGGACCGACGGCCGTCGGCAAGGGCACCATCGCGGCCTACGTGCGCACCCACTTCCCGGGGGTGTGGTTCTCGGTCTCCATGACGACGCGCCTGCCACGACCGGGCGAGGTCGACGGGGTGCACTACCACTTCGTCGACGACCAGGAGTTCGACCGGCTGGTGGAGGCGGGCGAGTTCCTCGAGCACGCCGTCGTCCACGGCGCCGCCAAGTACGGCACCCCACGCGGCCCCGTGGAGCGAGTCCTGCGCGAGGGGCGGGACGCGCTGCTCGAGATCGACCTGCAGGGCGCGCGCCAGGTGCGCGACACCTGGCCCGAGGCGCTCTTCGTCTTCCTGGCTCCACCGAGCTGGGACGAGCTGGTGCGCCGGCTCGTCGGCCGCGGCACCGAGGACGAGGCCGAGCGTGAGCGTCGGCTGTCCACGGCACGAGCCGAGCTGGCCGCCCAGAGCGAGTTCGACGAGGTCATCGTCAACGACGATGTTCGGCGGGCCAGCGAAGAACTCGTATCATTGATGAGATCGGGACGCACCGACCGGTGAGTTCCGATGTGATGTGTGTCAGCCGACGGCATACGACTGCTCCACCGTCGAGTCCGCAGCACGCACCAGAAGCCCGCTGAAACCAACGAAACGAGATCACTGTGTCCGGTACCCAGGCTGCTCCCATCGGCATCACGAACCCGCCGATCGACGACCTCCTGACCGCCGCTGACTCGAAGTACGCGCTCGTCATCTACTCCGCCAAGCGCGCCCGTCAGATCAACGCCTACTACTCCCAGCTGCAGGAGGGCCTGCTCGACTACGTCGGCCCGCTCGTCGAGACCGAGGTCCACGAGAAGCCGCTGTCGATCGCCCTGCGCGAGATCAACGAGGGCCTGCTGACCTCGACGCCCACCGAGGCCTGAGCACCCCGAAGGGGCCGGAGCAGCCGATGCGCGTCGTCCTCGGGGTGAGTGGTGGCATCGCCGCCTACAAGGCCTGCTCGCTGCTCAGGCTCTTCACTGAGCACGGGCACGACGTCACCGTCGTGCCCACCGCGGCGGCCCTGCAGTTCGTGGGCGCGCCGACCTGGTCGGCGCTGTCGGGCAAGCCCGTGAGCACCGAGGTCTGGACGTCCGTCCACGAGGTGCCACACGTGCGCATCGGCCAGTCGGCCGACCTCGTGGTCGTCGCCCCGGCCACTGCCGACGTGCTCGCCAAGGCCGCGCACGGGCTGGCCGACGACCTGTTGACCAACACCCTGCTCACCGCCCGCTGCCCGGTCGCGTTCGCGCCGGCCATGCACACCGAGATGTGGGAGCACCCGGCCACCCAGGCCAACGTCGCCACGCTGCGCTCGCGCGGCGCCCACGTGATCGACCCCGCCGTCGGCCGCCTCACCGGCAAGGACACCGGTGCGGGACGCCTTCCCGAGCCCGAGCAGCTGTATGCCGCGTGCCTCGCAATCGTGTCCGGTGGCACCGCCGCCTCGGCGGAGGCCGTGCGCGACCTCGAGGGTCGTCGCGTCGTCGTCTCGGCGGGTGGCACTCGCGAGCCGCTCGACCCCGTGCGCTACCTCGGCAACCGGTCGTCGGGCAAGCAGGGCGTGGCCATCGCCCGCGCCGCGGCCGCGCGAGGAGCGAAGGTCACGCTCGTGGCCGCCCACGTGTCGGTCCCGCTGCCGGACGACGTCGACGTCGTGCGGGTCGAGACGACCCTGGAGCTGCAGCGTGCGGTCGAGGAGACGGCTGCCGGTGTCGACGTCGTCGTCATGGCCGCGGCACCGGCCGACTACCGCCCCGCATCGGTCAGCGGGAGCAAGATCAAGAAGTCGTCCGATCCCGACGCCGGACTGCGAGTAGAGCTCGTCGAGAACCCCGACATCGTCCGTGGACTGGTCGCCGCGCGCACCGAGCGCGGCGACACACGTCCGCTGGTCGTCAGCTTCGCCGCCGAGACCGGCGACGCCGAGGCCACGGTGATGCAGCACGCCCGCGCCAAGTTCGCCCGCAAGGGCAGCGACCTGCAGGTCGTCAACGAGGTCGGCACCGACCTGACGTTCGGCAAGGACGACACGACGGTGCACCTGCTGCGCCGCGACAGCGACGAGGTCGTCACGGTCGGGCCGGCCTCCAAGGACGCCGTCGCCGACGCTCTCTGGGACACCATCTCGACCCTGCTCGGCTGAGCACTAGACTCTCGCCCCAGACGCGGGCGACGCCAGCTCGGCGGCTGAGCGCCCCCGCCCCACCATGCACCCGAGCCAGGGAGTTCCAGTGTCCGCACGTCTGTTCACGTCCGAGTCCGTCACCGAGGGTCATCCGGACAAGATCTGCGACCAGATCAGCGACTCGATCCTCGACGCGCTGCTCACCGACGACCCCCAGGCGCGCGTCGCCGTCGAGACGATGGTCACGACCGGGCTCGTGCACGTGGCCGGCGAGGTCTCGACCACCGCCTACGTCGAGATCCCGAGGATCGTGCGCGAGACCATCCTCGAGGTCGGCTACGACGGCTCGCAGAAGGGCTTCGACGGCCGCACGTGCGGCGTCTCGATCTCCATCGGTGCGCAGTCGCCCGACATCGCCCAGGGCGTCGACACCGCCCACGAGCACCGCACCGGCGACATCGGCGACCTTCTCGACAAGCAGGGCGCCGGGGACCAGGGCCTGATGTTCGGCTATGCCTGCGACGACACGGCCGAGCTCATGCCACTGCCGATCCACCTCGCGCACCGCCTCTCGGAGCGCCTGACGCAGGTCCGCAAGAGCGAGGAGCTCGCCTACCTGCGCCCCGACGGCAAGACCCAGGTCACCATCGCCTACGAGGGCGACCGTGCCGTGTCCCTCGACACCGTCGTGCTCTCCACCCAGCATGCGCCCGACGTCTCGCTCGAAGGGATGCTCGAGCCCGACATCCGCACCCACGTCATCGAGCCGGTGCTGGCCGAGCTGCGCGAGAGCGGCACCGACCTCGACGTCAGCAGCTACCGCGCCCTGATCAACCCGACCGGCCGCTTCGAGATCGGCGGCCCGATGGGCGACGCCGGCCTGACCGGCCGCAAGATCATCGTCGACACCTACGGCGGCATGGCCCGCCACGGCGGCGGCGCCTTCTCCGGCAAGGACCCCAGCAAGGTCGACCGCTCGGCCGCCTACGCCATGCGCTGGGTCGCCAAGAACATCGTCGCCGCGGGCCTCGCCCGTCGCTGCGAGGTCCAGGTCGCCTACGCCATCGGCAAGGCGCAGCCGGTCGGCCTCTACGTCGAGACCTTCGGTACCGAGACCGTCCCGGTCGACTCCATCCAGCAGGCCATCGGCGACGTCTTCGACCTGCGCCCGGCCGCCATCGTCGACGCGCTCGACCTGCTCCGCCCGATCTACCGGCCCACGGCCGCCTACGGCCACTTCGGGCGTACCAAGGCCGACGGCGTCGAGAACCCCTTCACGTGGGAGCGCACCGACCGCGTGGAGGCCCTGCGCAGCGCTGTCTCCCGCTGAGGCTAGATTCGCCCCCGTGGGCGACGACGAGACCGAGCAGCGGGGCGGGCGGGGGGGGGGGCGGGTCGCTGCTGTCGTCGTCGAGACCCCGCTCGCGCACCTCGACCGGGTCTTCGAGTACGCCGTCCCGGACGAGCTCGACGCGGACGCGGTGCCGGGTGCGCGCGTCCGGGTGCGCTTCTCGGGTCGTGAGCTCGACGGCTTCGTCGTCGAGCGCCGTGAGCGTCCGGAGCACGACGGCCGGCTGACGCCGCTGCGCCGGGTCGTCAGTCCCGAGCCCGTGCTGACCCCCGAGGTGCTCGCTCTCTGCCGCGCGGTCGCCGACCGGTATGCCGGCACGCTGAGCGACGTGCTGCGCCTCGCCGTGCCCAAGCGGCACGCCACGGCCGAGCGCAACCTTGCGGAGCAGGCCCCGCCCCAGGACGAGCTCTCCGCTCCGGACCCGGGGCCGTGGGCGGCCTACCCGGCCGGCGGTGCGTGGCTGCGTCGCGTCGCGGCGGGGGAGGGCCCGGCCGCGGCCTGGGCTGCGCTCCCGGGGCGCACGGGCGAGGCCGACTGGCCGGCCGCCCTGGCCGTTGCGGCGGCCACCGCGCTGGCAGCCGGGCGGGGCGCACTCCTGGTCGTGCCCGACCACCGCGACGTCGACCGTCTCGACGCCGCGCTGACCACCGTGCTCGGCAATGGCCGGCACGTCCGGCTCACGGCCGACCAGGGGCCTCAGGCGCGCTACACCGCATGGCTGAAGGTGCTGCGGGGCCACGCCAAGGTCGTCATCGGCACACGCGCCGCCGCGTTCGCCCCGGTGCACGACCTCGGGCTCGTCGCGTGGTGGGACGACGGAGACGACCTTCTCTCCGAGCCGCGGGCGCCCTACCACCACGTCGGCGTCGTGCTCGGCCTGCGTGCCGCCGAGACGGGCGCGGCCCTGCTGGCCGGGGGCTTCGGGCGCAGCCTGCGCGTCCAGGTCGCCGTCGAGGGCGGCGTGCTCGTGCCCGTCGAGGCCGACGCCAGCACCCTCCGGGCGGCGGCTCCGCGGGTCACGGTCGCGGGGGAGGGCGTCGACGAGGAACGCGACGGGCCGGCTGCCCGGGCGCACATCCCCTCGCGCGCCTGGCGTGTCGCCAAGGACGCCCTCGTCGACGGGCCGGTGCTCGTCCAGGTGCCACGGCGCGGCTATCTGCCGTCGCTCAGCTGTGCCGAGTGCCGCACGCCGGTTCGCTGCACCCGCTGCCAGGGGCCGGTGGCCCTCGGCGCCTCGGGCGGCGCCCCGGCCTGTCGCTGGTGCGGCCTCGCCCTGTCAGCACACGGCTTCGAGTGCGGCCACTGCGGCTCGAGGCGGCTGCGCTCGTCGATCACCGGCGCCCGGCGCACGGCCGAGGAGATCGGCCGCGCCTTCCCCGGTTTCCCGGTGCACACGTCAGGGTCCGGCGAGGTGCTCGCCGTGGTGGGGCGTGAGCCCTCCCTGGTCATCGCGACGCCGGGGGCCGAGCCGGTGGCCGATGGCGGCTACACCGCGGTGCTGCTGCTCGACGCCTGGGCGAGCCTCGACCTGCCGGTGCTCGACGCGCCGCTCGAGGCGCTGCGCCGGTGGATGGCGGCCGCAGCGCTCGCCCGGGAGGGGCGTGCGGTCGTGCTCGCAGGCGCTCCCGAGGCCGTGGCGCTTCCGGCCCTCGAGGCGCTGGTGCGGTGGGACCCCGCCTGGCTCGCCGCGCGCGAGCTCGCGGAGCGGCGCGAGCTCGGGCTGCCACCGGCTCTGCGCGTCGCCCAGCTGACCGGCCGTCGTCGCGCCCTCGAGGAGGCTCTCGCCCAGGCCGACCTGCCGCCCACGGCCCAGGTGCTTGGTCCCGTGCCCCTGTCGCACGGGGTCACGCCGCGTCGCGCGTCTGGGGAGGGCGACGCCGAGCGGGCGCCCGCCGACCACCATGTCCTCGTCCGTGTGCCTGATGCGGACACCACCGCGCTGTCGCGGGCTCTCATGGGGCTCAAGGCGTTTCGGTCCGCCCGAAAGGAGGCCGACGCCATCGCCGTGCGCGTCGACCCGCTCGACACGTTCTGAGGTCCGGCACGTCGTCGTCACACAACCTTCGCGACTGGTGGCCGTGACAGAGTGGCGCCATGCCCGAACGCGAGCTCGACATCGTCCTGTACGGCGCCACCGGGTTCGTCGGTGCCCTGACCGCGGCCCATCTGGCCCGGCATGCGCCCTCGCACCTGCGGATCGCCCTGGCCGGCCGCTCGCGGCCCAAGCTCGAGGCCCTACGGGTCGAGCTCGGTCGGGCCGCCGACTCGTGGGAGCTCGTGACCGTCGACGCCACCGACGTCGCCGGCCTGCACGGGTTGGCGGCCCGCACCCGGGTCCTCGCGACGACGGTCGGGCCGTATGCCGCATACGGCAAGGAGGTGGCGCGCGCGTGCGCCGACTCGGGCACGCACTACGCCGACCTGACCGGTGAGGTGCTCTTCGTCCGGTGGTCCCTCGACGAGCTGGATGCCCGGGCCCGGGAGACCGGCACGGCCATCGTGCACGCGTGCGGCTTCGACTCCATCCCGTCCGACCTCGGCGTCCTGATGACGGCCCAGCGAGTGGCCGCCGACGGTGAGGGCACCCTCGCCGAGACGACACTGCTCGTCCGCTCGCTCAGGGGCGGCTTCTCCGGCGGCACCATCGACTCCACCCGGCAGCAGGCCATCACGGCCCGTGCGGACGCGAACGTACGCCGCCTGCTCGGCGACCCGTACGCGCTGAGCCCGCGGCGCTCGGAGGAGCCGTCGTCGGGGCGTCGGGCGCAGGGCGGGGTGCTGGGCCGGCTGCGCCGGCTCGTGCCCGTCGACCGCGACCCCGCGACGGGTCGGTGGACCGGGCCGTTCGTGATGGCCTCCTTCAACACCCGCATCGTGCGCCTGTCCAACACTCTGACCGACTGGTCCTACGGCCGGGACCTCCGCTACCGCGAGGTCACCGACTTCGGGTCAGGACCGATGTCGCCGGTCCTGGCGGCCGGCATGGCGGTGGGACTCGGCGGGGTCGTGGCCGGCATGGCGTTCCGGCCGACGCGGGCCGTGATCGACCGATTCCTGCCCAAGGCGGGTGAGGGGCCGAGCCCTGAGGCCCAGGCGACCGGTCGCTTCCTGATGGAGATCCGCTCCACGACGACAACCGGGGCGAGGTACCGGACCAGGGTCGGCGCGAGCTACGACCCTGGCTACGGCGGGACGGCGATCATGTTCGGGGAGACGACCCTCGCCCTGGCTCTCGACGAAGGGATGCCGGCCCGGACGGGGGTGTGCACCCCCGCCACGGCGCTCGGGGAGGTCCTCGTCGAGCGGCTGCGCGCCCAGGGCTTCACCTTCGAGGTGGAGCGCGAAGACTGAGGAAGGTGCACGTCAGGCGGCGGGTGCAGTACAAGTCAGGGGCCACCGCCGGTGGCTTGCGGTGCATTCCCTTACGGGGTCTGAATCGGCGGCTCTTCTCGGGTCACGGTCAAGGGCGACGTGTCAGTGACATGCCGACGAGCGGTGAACGCCAATCGGGATGTGTGAGGGAGCGATGCGGTTAGGTCATGCCGTGGTCGTATGCGTAGTGGACGGCTTGGGCGCGGTCGCGGGCGCCGATCTTGGCGAAGATGTGGTTGACGTGGGTCTTGACGGTGGCGTTGCTCAGGACGAGCCGGCGGGCGATGTCGGTGTTGGACAGGCCGGCGGCGATGAGGGCGAGCACCTCGGCCTCGCGGGGGGAGAGCCCGTCGGGCAGGCCTGCCGTGGAGGCCTCCGCCTTGGTGGCTCCCTGCGAGTCCAGGGTGGCGGCCACGAGGCGATGCTGGACCTCCGGAGCGAGGTGGGTCTGGCCGCGGGCCAGGGAGGACAGCGCCTGTTTGATTTCCTCTGCGCTGGCGTTCTTGGTCAGGTAGCCGCGCGCGCCAGCCCGCAGTGCGGGGAACAGGGCGTCGTCGTCGGCATACGTCGTCAGGACCAGCACCTGGGTCTGCGGCAGCTCGGACCGGATCCGCGCGGTGGCCTGCACCCCGTCGAGGCGGGGCATCCGCAGGTCCATCACCACGACGTCGGGCCGGTGCAGCAGTGCCTGCTCGAGCGCGTCGAGACCGTCGACCGCGGTGGCGACGACCTCGATGTCGTCGAAGAGGCCGATGAGCATGGCCAGCCCCTCGCGCACGACGCGTTGGTCGTCGGCGATGACCACCCGCAACGAGGCCTCGGTCATGCCGGCACTTCCACATCAACCTGCCAGCCGTCCAGGTGCGGCCCTGCGTGCAGGGTGCCACCGACCCGTGCGAGGCGTTCGCTGAGGCCGGCCAGTCCGTGGCCGCCACCGACGGTTGCCAGACCGAAGGAAGCCGGGAGCGAGTCGCCGATCGGACCGGGGTGGGCGGCCCGGTTCCGTACGGTCAGGCAGGTGAGGCCGTCACGGTAGTGCAGCGACACGGACGTGGGGGCACCGGGGGCGTACCGGGCGACGTTGGTCAGTGTCTCCTGCGCCGCGCGGTAGAGAAGCAGATCCGTTTCGGCGCCCAGGGCGTAGGTCTGGCCCTGGACGGTGAGCGACGCTGGCACGAGAAAGTCTCGTCGGAAGCCTGCGACGAGGTCTTCGAGGTCCGCGATGCCGGGCAGCGGTTCCCCGCGCAGCGCCCCGACCGCGGCCCGGGCGTTTGCCAGGCCGTCGTTGACCAGGTCGCTGGCCCGCTGGATCGCGTCCTGCACCAGCGCGCTGCTGGGCTCGCGGGTGGCCAGGAGCCGGGCGCCCTGCAGCTGGATCGCGGCGCCGGACAGGCAGTGGGCCAGCACGTCATGCAGCTCGGCGGCGATCCGGCTGCGTTCGGCGAGGGCCGCGGCACGCGACTGCTCGTCGCGGGCTTCGGCCAGCTGGGCAAGGAGAAGCTCGGTGCGGTCCTGCGCTGACCGCGCGGCGCGCACCACGTAGGCGACCAGTCCCAGCAGGGCGTTGAGGAGCGTGGCGGCCAGCACCGCCGCGGTCGTCGCGCCGCCTTGCAGCGCGGCGATGTCCTGCCCCGCGGTCATGGCCACAGCCACAAGGACGCCAACGGCGAGTCGCAGGCGGGTCATGGCCATCCACACGGCGGCGCCGACCGCCAGCCCGGTCGCACCGCGCGGCTGGAGGGCGACCAAGCCAGCCCCCGCCGCCCCCATCACGGTGATGAACGCGACCTGGACCACCGGCGGGCGGTCGACGAACCGGTCGCTGATGGCGACCGCGGTCGTGGCGGCATACCCGGAAAGGGCCAGGGCCACGGGCGCGACGCGTAGGCCGGGAGTGGGTGGGCTCGTCAGCGCGGTGGCGGCGACCACCGCGATGACGGCCCATCCCAGCGGTCTGAGCAGGTCACGCTGGTGGCGCAGTCGTTCGTGCGCAGTGGCATGGGCTTGCGCCGTTGCGCCACCAGGGCCTTCTGCGCGTGTCGTCATGCTCGTCACCTCGCTGTCCGGAGGGTGGCCCCCGGTGTGCCCTTCCGTCAATGGAACATCCTCGAGCCCGCGCAGGCGAGCCCGAGGACGGGTCGGATGTGGGAGGGAGGCAGGTCAGGCGCGGTCGTCGGACAGGGTGATACGGGCCGGGTGTCTCGGGGCTAGTCGCTGCCCGCGAACCTGGACGATGACCAGGCGGGCGGTCACCTCGCACAACGCCATGGAGACCAGGGCGAGTGGCCAGGCGGCTGCGCTGATGTGGTGGACGATGCTGAAGTCGCGGATGGCCGGCCCGGCGCCGTGCTCGAGGGCGAACACGAAGACCAGCCGAGCGCTGATGCCGATCAGGAGCAGTGCCCCCGCGACCGGGCCCACGCGGGCGAACCGGGTGCCGTCCGCGTCCGCGCGGACGTGCGTGGCATAGCCGCACAGGACACCCAGGCTCAGGCCGAGCAGGGTCAGGGCGACGACCAGAGCGAGGTCCGGGCCGCCGGTAGGGAAGGTGTGCACGTAGTGCGTGGCGACGAACACCACGAGGGCCATCGGAGCAATGATGCTGCGGGCGTCGAGGCGCCGCTCACGGGCCTGGCGGAGGACGACGACGACAAAGATCGCGTTGATGAGGTAGTCGGTGAGAGTCATGACTCAAGGCTGCGCGGCGCGCGAAGGCCCGTCGTCGGAGCCACGGTTGATGTCGGGTTGAACCGTCGGTCAACCTCCAGGTCTATGGACGCGAGCGCTTCTCCGCTCAAGCGGTGTGAGCCGGCGGACGCATCGAATGCTCGAGCGCATGGATCGCCGCGCTAAGCGGTTCCGCTGAGACCTGCTGACTCCGCCAAGCCACACTGAAGGGCTCCGGTGAGCCCGGAGACTTTGGGGTGTCCCGAGGCGGTCAGCTCCTCCAAGCGGATGGCAACGTCAATCCTCTGGCGAGGTGGGTCAGTCTGCCTCCAGGACCAACATCCGCCCGCGTACCTCACCGGCCGCGAGGAGCGAGCCCATCCGGCCCGACTGCTCTTGGGCCGTCTGCCAGCGGGGGTCGTCACCGTGGCGGCGCTCGAGCTCGCGCTCGACCTTTGCCATCACCTCTTGCCAGTCGGCCGGGAACGCGGCGAAGTGGTCCGTCCAGCCACTGCTCAGCACCCGCAGCGATGCCCGGTCGAGTAGTCCGTCGAGGGCCTCGACGGTCGGGAAGTCGTTGCCCTCCGGCGGCTCCAGGCGAAGGGCTCCGGGATGCGCGGCGCAGTAGACGATCAGGCCGAAGCGCGCCTCCGGCCGCAGGACCCGTCGGATCTCCGCGAGGTATGCCGGTTGGTCGTCCACCGTGCACAGCACCCCGAGGCTCCACCCGACGTCGACGACCCCGGTCGCGATCGGCAGCTGCGTGCCCGCCTGGATCGCGGGGAGGTCGAACAGTGAGCGAGCGGCTCGGCACGCTCCCGGCTCCGGGTCGGTGAGCACCGGACGTACGCCGGTCTCTCGGGCCGCGAAAGCGGCCGGTCCGCCCACGCCGGCGCCACAGTCCAGGAAGACCTGCTCGGGCTCAGGGGCCAGGTGGTCGAGCAACCAGTGCAGGGCGCCGGGACTGCCGCTGCCTCGGCATCCGGCCGGGATCCGGTGGGCCGGGTCGAGACCGCCGACCACCTCAGCGCTCCACGCCGCCACGGTGTCGAACTCGGCGTCCATGGAGTCCATGGCATCCGTGGCATCCCTCGAGTCGGACGAGCTGCTCACGGTCTCACTCCTTGCGTGACGCGGATTCGGCGTCCGATCTCGGCCTGGATCTCGGCGGCGGCCTGCACGCCCCGGGCTGACGCGAGCCCGGACAGGTTCACCCCGGCCATACCCGGCAGTCCCAACAGCAGGACCGCCTCGTCCACCGCTGCTTCGATGCCGGCCTCGACGGGATCGTCGGCGGTCAGCACCAGCTCCAGGCGGTCGGCTGCGATCTCCAGACCCGGCAGCGCGGCCAGGACGTCCGCTGAACGCTGGTCGGTGAACACGACAACCGAGGCGAGCACCGGCATCCCGAGCCCCGCCGCGCGGGCCGCATCAAGGAAGTCGAACAGCTGCGCGGCGGTGGGCACGTGGTTGAGCACGCCCACCCGGGCCCCGGCCTGCTCCTTGTGGGCCAGCCTCCGGGGCCGCAAGGCCACCGGGCGGGCGGTCGGGGTCTCGGCGACCGCGACGGGAAGTCCCAGCGAGGCGGCCAGGGCGGCCAGCCGGGTGCCGTCCAGGTCGAAGGCCTGGGTCACCTCAGGGCGGACGTCGTATGCCCGGCCGTCCCCCGTGACGCACAGCACCGTGGCGAGCCGGTCCAGTGCCAGGGCGCGCAGCTCCTGCTCGAGGGCGATCCGGTTACGGTCCCGGCAGGCCAGCGTCACCCACGGCACGGCGCCCGCGTCGGCGATCAGCCGGGCGAGCGTGCTGGGCGGGAAGTCGACTCGGTCCTGGTGGTCGCCGACCAGGACCGCGTCGCAGCTCGCGGCGAGCAGCTGCGCAGTGGACCGGAGGGTGGCTGCGTCGGCCGGCGGAACGCTCAGGTCGGTGAGGATCATCGGGGGTCGCCAGGCGTCCGAGGATCGAGCGAGTCGGGGGAAAGGTGCATCCAGCCCGCCGAGCTCGGCCGGCGAGAGATCGGGGAGCGCGTCGAACACACACGGGGACGAGACCATCTCGCAAGAACCGTCGTCGCGGACCCCTCCGCACGGGCCGTAGACCATCCGCTTCGGGCAGCCGGGGACCCGCTGCTGTGTCAGCTCCACGATGCCCACCCTGTCAGCCACCTGCTCCCGGCGCGACCATGCGGGCGCCGGGGCCGCAGCGTCCAGCACGTCAGGACAACCGCCAAAGGATCGCTTGACGGTCGAGCGCACCGGGGGGCATACTCCCAAACATGTCTTTGGAGGAAGAGCGCATCGGTGAGCTGCGCGCCACGGCCCACCCGCTCCGGCTGCAGATGCTCTCGCTGCTCACCGGAGCCGAGCTGAGCGCCGCCGAGGTCGCTCGCGAGCTGGGCGTCACGCAGGCCAACGCCAGCTACCACCTGCGCCTGCTCCTCGCGGCCAACCTGCTCGAGGTCGCGGGGGAGGAGACGGTCCGCGGCGGCAAGGCCAAGAAGTACCGCCATCCGTGGGACGCGCCCGTCGTGCGTCCCCAGGCGACCGGGGAGGAGGACCGGCTCGCCTACGTGCGGGTGCTCGCCGACATGATCCCGAGACGCTTCCTCGAGCGGGAGCCGGGCACCCCGAGCCGGTTCACCGACGCTGACCTCTGGGTCGAGCCCGAGGTGTGGGAGAGGGTCACGGCGCTCGTCGACGAGGCGAGCACGCTGCTGCACGCCTCGGCGCGGCCACCGCGCACCGAGGGCGCCGTCCGCGCCGCGCTCTCGGTGGCCGCCTTCCGCCTCAGGGACGGGCGGGAGTCCTCATGAAGGTCCAGCAGTCCATGGGGGCGCTGTCCGACCGACGGTTCGCGTGGTACTTCACTGCCCGCACGGTTTCGACGGCCGGATCCGTCATGGTCCCCGTTGCGCTCGCCTTCGCCGTGCTGCACATCGACCAGTCCGCCGGAGCCCTCGCCCAGGTGCTCGGGGTGCGCACCTTGACGATGGTCCTCTTCCTCCTCGTCGGAGGTGTGGTCGCCGACCGCTTCTCGCGCATCGTCGTGCTCCAGGTGTCGCACGTGCTCACCTGCGTCACCCAGGCGCTCGCGGCATACCTCATCATCAGCGGTGACGCCACGCTGACCCAGCTGACCGTCATCGAAGGGGTCAACGGCGCCGTGTCGGCCTTCACGATGCCCGCGATGATGGGCGTCGTCCCGCTCGTCGTCGACCGGTCGCGGCTCCAGCAGGCCAATGCGCTGCTGTCCTTCAGCCGCAGCGGCCTGGCCGTCGTCGGACCGGCGGTCGCGGGCCTGCTCGTCGTCGGCGTCGGTCCGGGGTGGGCGCTCGCCGCCGACGCGATGACGTATGCCGTCGCCATCGTCTGCCTGACGCGCGTCGGTCTGCCGAGACGCTCGGAAGAGGTGAGCGCGCCGCGCCACTCGATGGCGCGCGAGCTGCGCGAGGGCTGGAGTGAGTTCACGGGACGGGAGTGGCTGTGGGTCGTCGTGCTCGCCTTCGGGCTCACGAACGCCATCCACTCGGGCGTCATCGGGGTGCTCGGTCCCCTTGTCGCGAAGTCCAGCACCTCGATCGGCGAGGCGGGCTGGGGCCTCGTGCTCAGCGCCGAGGCCGTCGGCACGGTGCTCATGACGCTCGTCATGCTACGTCTGCGGCTCCGGAGACCGTTGCGCGCCGGGATGCTCGCCATCTGCGTGCTCGCCGTGCCGATGGTGCTCCTCGGGGTCGCCCCGGCGCTCGTGCCGGTCGCCGTCGGCTTCCTCCTCGCCGGTGCGGCGGTCGAGGTCTTCGGCGTCGGGTGGACAACCGCACTGCACGAGCACGTGCCCGTGTCGGTGCTCTCGAGGGTGTCGAGCTACGACGCGCTCGGCTCGTTCGTCGCGATCCCGATCGGCACCTTCCTCTACGGCTGGCTCGCGACTACCGTCGACACCGAGACCCTGATGGTCGTCAGCGCCGGCGTCTACGTGGTCATCTCGTTGTCGGCGTTGCTGTCGAGGTCGGTGCGTGAGCTCGGGCGCAGCGACGAGGACCCGGCGAGGGCCGGGGCGGAGACCGGCGAGCCGGCACGGTCCTAGACTGGCGGCGGCCCACGCATTCCCGACCCCTGGAGACCCGTGTCGATCAAGGACATCCGACTCTTCGGTGACCCGGTCCTGCGCACCTCTGCCGCAGAGGTGACCGACTTCGACAAGCAGCTGCGTGTCCTCGTCAAGGACCTCGAGGACACCATGCTCGACGCGCCGGGCGCGGGCCTCGCCGCGCCGCAGATCGGCGTGGGCCTGCGCGTCTTCACCTACTGGGTCGACGGCGTGCTCGGTCACCTCGTCAACCCGCTGCTCGACCTCTCCGACGACGAGCAGGACGGCCCCGAGGGCTGCCTCTCGATCCCCGGCCTGGCCTTCGACACCAGGCGTGCCCTGTCGGTCGTCGCCAAGGGACAGAACATGTGGGGTGAGCCGGTCGTCCTCGAGGGCACGCAGCTGCTGGCGCGGTGCGTCCAGCACGAGACCGACCACCTCGACGGCATCCTCTTCGTCGACCGCCTGGACCCCGAGGCGCGCCGCGAGGCGATGCGAGCCATCCGCGAGGCCGAGTGGTTCGCCGACAACCCGCCCGAGGTGCGGATCAGCCCGCACTCCACCTTCGGCCGGGCGATGTGACATGAGGCTCGTCTTCGCCGGCACCCCCGAGGCTGCGGTGCCGAGCCTGGAGGCCGTCGCGGCCTCGAGCCACGAGCTCGTGGGAGTGGTGACGCGACCGGATGCGCCCTCCGGACGGGGCCGGCGGCTCGAGGCGTCGCCGGTCCGCCGCAGGGCAGAGGAGCTGGGCGTGCCCGTGTTGACGCCGAACCGCGTCAAGGACCCCGACTTCCTCGAGGCCCTGCGCGACCTGGCCCCGGACGCCTGCCCCGTCGTCGCCTACGGCAACCTCATCCCGGCCGACGCGCTGGCCATCCCGCGCCTTGGCTGGATCAACCTTCACTTCTCCCTCCTGCCCGCCTGGCGCGGCGCCGCCCCGGTGCAGCACGCGATCATGGCCGGTGACGAGCTCACGGGGGCCTCGACCTTCGTCATCGAACGCGGGCTCGACACCGGTCCCGTCCTCGGCGTCATGACCGAGGCGATCCGACCCAGCGACACTGCCGGAGACCTGCTGGGCCGGTTGTCGACGGCTGGCGCCGGCCTGCTCGTCGCCACGCTCGACGGTCTCGAGTCCGGCGACCTCGTCGCCGTGCCGCAGCCGTCCGACGGTGTCTCGCTCGCACCGAAGATCGAGGTGGACGGCGCCCGCATCGTCTGGACCCGACCGGCCGTGGCCGTCGACCGGCTCGTGCGCGGCTGCACGCCGGCGCCGGGCGCGTGGACGACATTCCGTGGCGAGCGGCTCAAGGTGTCGCCCGTCAGCCTCGTGCCGGTCGACGACGTCCCGGAGGGTGCCACACTGCGTGCCGGTGATCTCCACGTCACGAAGAAGGCCGTCTTCGTCGGCACCGGCACCCAGCCCTTGCGTCTCGGCACCGTGCAGGCCCACGGGAAGAAGCCGATGGCGGCCGCCGACTGGGCACGGGGCCTACGGATCGAGGCAGGGGAGCGGGTCGGCGATGAGTGACGAACCACGGGGTGGCGGCGCGCAGGGTGACGGGCGGCGCGGGGACAGGCAACGGCCGCCGGCACGCGAGCGCTCCGCCCGGCACCGCTCCGAGCAGCGACCGTCCGAACGTGCGCGACGCACCGACGCGCCGCGGCTCGCTGCCTACACCGCGATGCGAGAGATCGCCGACGGCGCCTATGGCAACCTCGCGCTGCCGAAGCTCTTGCGCGACAAGGGGATCAGCGGTCGTGACGCCGGCTTCGCCACGGAGCTCGTCTACGGCGCGACCCGTCTGGCGGGGCTCTACGACGCCATCATCGCCTCCGCCGCGGGACGTTCCGTCGACAAGATCGACGCGAACGTGCTGGACACCCTGCGGCTCGGGGCCCACCAGCTGCTCGGGATGCGCGTGCCGAACCACGCCGCCGTCGATGAGACGGTTGCCCTCGCTCGTCAGGTCAACGGCGCCGGCGCGGCCGGCTTCGTCAACGCCGTCATGCGGCGCATCAGCGAGCGCGAGCCCGACGCGTGGGTCGAGCTGGTCACCGAAGGTGTCACCGACCCCGTCGAGCGGCTGGCGCTTCGCACCTCGCACCCGCTGTGGATTGCCAAGGCGCTGCGCGCCGGCCTCATCGGGCACGGCACGGTCAGCCCCGCCGAGGTCGAGGAGTCGCTGACCACTCTGCTCGAGAGCGACAACGCTGCAGCCAAGGTGTCGCTCGCGGCCCGTCCGGGCCTGGCCTCGCTCGACGAGCTCGAGGACTCCGGCGCGGAGCGCTCCGGCCTCAGCCCCGTCGGCGCGACGTGGCCCGAGGGCGACCCCGGCGCCGTCGCAGCGGTGCGCGAGGGTCGCGCCGCCGTTCAGGACGAAGGGTCGCAGCTGCTCGTCCTCGCGCTGGCGGCTGCCGACGTCGAGGGTGACGCGGCGCAGCGCGAGCGCTGGCTCGACCTCTGCGCCGGGCCGGGTGGCAAGGCTGGGCTGCTCGCCGCCCTTGCCATCCAGCGGCGAATCCCCTTCGTGGCCAACGAGATCAGCGAGCACCGTGCCGATCTCGTGTGGCAGACGCTTGCCGCCGCCCGGGCGGAGGCCCGCGAGCTGGACACCAGCCTCAAGGTGCGTCACGGTGACGGCCGCGACCTCGGCGAGCTCGACCCCGGCGGCTTCAGCCGTGTCCTCATCGACGCCCCGTGCACCGGTCTCGGGGCGCTCCGTCGTCGCCCGGAGGCGCGCTGGCGGCGGGTCCCGTCGGACGTCGCGGGTCTCTCGGAGCTCCAGCGCGAGCTGCTGACGTCCGGAGTGGACGCCACCGCGGCGGGCGGCCTCATCGGCTACGCGACGTGCAGCCCACACCTCAACGAGACCCGGTTCGTCGTCGCCGACGTCCTCAAGGGCCGGGACGACGTCGAGCTCGTCGACGCCCGTCCGTACTTCCTCGACGCGTCGGGACGCGAGCTGACGGCGCTCGGAGAAGGGCCGTACGTCCAGCTCTGGCCGCACATCCACGGCACCGATGCGATGTTCTTCGCCCTCCTGCGCAAGCGCTAGCTGCCAGAAAACCCCTCGCGCGCCGAGCGGCCGATGGGCAGGGTGGGGCCGTGACGGCATACGAGATGGATGACCTCGAGCCGAACCCCTTCGACGAGCGGGTCGCGCCCACCTACGACGCAGGCTCGGCCCACATGTTCGAACCGGAGGTGCTCGGCCCGACCGTCGACCTGCTGCACGAGCTCGCGGGTGACGGCCCGGCGCTCGAGCTGGCCGTCGGCACCGGTCGGGTCGGCCTGCCCCTGGCGGCGCGCGGCGTGGAGGTGCACGGCATCGACTTCTCGGAGGCCATGGTCGCCGAGTTGCGCCGCAAGCCCGGTGGCGAGCGGCTGCCCGTGACCATCGGCGACATGGCGACCACACGCGTCGGCGAGGGCTACCGCCTGGCCTATCTCGTCTACAACACGATCACCAACCTGCTGACCCAGGACGAGCAGGTCGAGTGCTTCCGAACCGTCGCCGCGCAACTCGCGCCGGGAGGGGCATTCGTCGTCGAGGTGTTCGTGCCGCAGCTACGTCGGATGCCGCCCGGCCAGACCGCCGTCCCCTTCCACGTCGGGTCGCGGCACGTCGGCCTCGATACGGTCGACGTCGTGTCGCAGCGCTGCGTGTCGCACCACTTCGTCAGGACCGACGGTGTGCTCGACGACTCAGGCCGGGCGGTCGCGACCTGCTCGACCTCGGCGCACCGCTACGTCTGGCCCTCCGAGCTCGACCTCATGGCCCGTCTGGCCGGGATGACGCTGCAGCACCGGTGGGCCGACTGGACCAGGGCGCCGTTCACGGCCGATTCCCAGTCGCACGTCTCGATGTGGACAACTCCTTCCAGGTGACGCGAACTGGTGTCTGATAGAGCGAAAGGGACCAACTGTCTGAGGGCCGCCGGCGTGCCGTACACCGCGGCCTCGAGCATGTCGTCCTTCGGCTGCCCGGGTGCCGTCCGGCTGGACGGGGCTCGGAGCCCTGAGGAGTTCAGGCGGTCAGCCGAGCCGAGCCGCCGCCGTTCTGATCGTCCGCCATGGCCCAGGCGAACACCTGCCCGGAACCCACCGGCCCCTAGGCTGTGCGCGTGCAGATCTCACCGAGCATCCTGTCCGCCGACTTCGCGAACCTGGAGACGGAACTCGGCCGTGTCGCGAACGCCGACTGGGCACACGTCGACGTCATGGACGGCCATTTCGTGCCCAACCTGACGCTCGGCCTGCCCGTCGTCGAGGCCCTGCTCGCCGTGAGCCCGATCCCGATCGACGCCCACCTGATGATCGAGGACCCTGATCGGTGGGCCCCCGGCTACGCCGAGGCCGGCTGCCAGTCGGTGACCTTCCACGTCGAAGCGGCCCGCGAGCCGCGCACCCTGGCGCGGACGCTGCGCGCGGCGGGCGCCCGCGCGTCGATGGCGATCAAGCCCGGCACGCCCTTCGCCCCCTACGAGGACCTGCTGCCCGATCTCGACATGGTGCTGGTCATGACCGTCGAGCCGGGTTTCGGGGGCCAGTCGTTCATGGCCGACCAGATGCCCAAGGTGCGCCAGGTCCGTGAGGCCGTGCGCCGCCACGGCGGCGAGATCTGGGTTCAGGTCGACGGCGGAGTCAGCACCGACACGATCGAGCAGTGCGCCGAGGCGGGCGCTGACGTCTTCGTCGCCGGATCCGCGGTCTACGGCGCCGACGACGCCGCCGCAGCCGTCGACCACCTGCGCGCCCTGGCCGTGGGGCACCGTCACTGATCGTCCCGACGCCCCAGCGCACGCCAACAGCGGGCGTATGCGGTGTTCGCCGTCACGCGGTCGGGAGTGTGCGTCGTCCGGGGTGGCGGGTGCATACTGGCCCTACGTGCTCCGGGGTCGGTGTAATTCCGAGCCGGCGGTTACAGTCCGCGACCCGACCGCATCCAGCGGCCGGTTGACCTGGTGAAACTCCAGGACCGACGGTGAAAGTCCGGATGGGAGGCAGCACGAAACAGGCCACGTGTGGTCTGGGCCGTCGGCATCGTCCTTCGGTCCGGGACCCGGGGGCGTGTGGAGGTACCCCGGAGTTCGTCCGTGTCACGACGAACCACCAAGGACGAACACCACATGCAGGCACTAGCTCTGGCCGACGAGACGAAGAACGTCTTCCAGCAGGCCATCGACGCCACCATCCCCTTCGGGCAGTACCAGCTGCACTGGCTGGAGCTCATCGGAGTCCTCATCGGGCTCGCCTCGGCCTACCTCGGCATGCGCCGGTGGGTCTGGGCCTGGCCCGTCGGCATCCTGGCCAACGTCATGCTCTTCTTCGTCTACCTCGGCGCGGTCTTCGGCGCCGACGAGCGCATCCCGCTCTTCGGGCAGGCCGGTCGTCAGGTCTTCTTCATCATCACGAGCATCTACGGCTGGTGGCGCTGGTCGCGCTCTCGCCGGCTCAACCACGCCGCTGACGGCAGCGGCGTCGCGATCACCCCGCGCTGGGCCACGACCCACGAGCGCATCGCCGTCGTCGTCTTCTGGCTCGTCGGCACGGTGCTCGTGCACCAGGCCTTCGTGTGGCTGTGGAACCTGTCGCCGAACCCGTTCTTCACGCCCGAATGGTGGTTCTACTGGTGCGACGCGTGGATCTTCGTCGGATCGATCGTCGCGACGTACGCCATGGCGCGTGGCTGGAACGAGTTCTGGCTCGCCTGGATCGGTGTCGACCTCGTCGGTGTGCCCTTCGCCTTCGCGACCGACTACGTGCCGACGGCGGTGCTCTACACCTTCTACGGGCTCTTCGTCCTCTACGGCTTCACGCAGTGGGTCAAGGTGTCCAGGGTCGAAGCTCCCGACGTCGAGCCGGAGCTCGCCGGGCGGACCAGCTGAGCCATGGGCGACTCGGCTGCACCGAGCTGGATGCGACGGGCGCTGCAGCTCGCCGCCTCCGGCCCGTGGCCCGACCCCAACCCGCGCGTCGGCTGCGTGCTCGTGGCACCCGACGGCACCCTCGTCGGCGAGGGGCACCACCGCGGCGCCGGGACGCCGCACGCCGAGGTCCAGGCGCTGCATGCGGCGGGGGTCGCGGCCCGCGGAGCGACCGCCTATGTGACGCTCGAACCGTGCTCCCACTCCGGGCGCACACCGCCGTGCACCGACGCGCTGCTGGCGGCGGGCGTCGCACGGGTCGTCTTCGCCCAGTCGGACCCCAACCCGGACGCTGCGGGCGGCGCCGAGCGGCTGCATGCAGCCGGCATCCAGGTCACCGGCGGTGTCCTCGCGGACGAGGCCGCGGCGCTGAACGAGCGATGGGCCCGCAGCGTCGTCCTCGGCCGCCCGCTCGTGACCTGGAAGGCCGCGACCAGCCTCGACGGCCGCAGCGCCGCCGCGGACGGCAGCAGCCAGTGGATCACCGGCGAGCTCGCGCGGGCCGACGTGCATCGCCTGCGCGGAACGCGTGACGCCGTCGTCGTCGGCACCGGCACCCTTCTCTCCGACGATCCCCGGCTGACGGTGCGGGGGCCCGACGGCTCCCCGGCGCCGGACCAGCCGGTGCGCGCGGTCATGGGGCGGCGCGCGATCCCTGCGGGGGCTCGCATCCACCAGACCCCCGGCGAGGTGATGCACCTGCCGACGCAGGACCCGCTCGAAGCCCTGGACCTGCTCTGGCAGCAGGGTCTGCGCGACGTCTGGCTCGAGGGCGGGCCGACGCTGGCCGCGGCCTTCCTGCGCGCCGGCCTCGTCGACGACGTCTATGCCTACGTGGCACCGATGATCCTCGGCGCGGGCCGCCTCGCCGTCGACGACCTCGGCATCGAGTCGATCACCGGCGCCCTGCGCCTCGAGCTCGTCGACGCAGTGGTCGTCGGGGGAGACGTGCGCATCCACGCCGTCCCGACTGAGCTTGCCCCAACCCATGATCCGCGAGAGCTCGCAGAACCCTGAGGAGACAGTCATGTTCACCGGAATCGTCGAGGAGCTCGGCACCGTCTCCGCGATCGAGCTCGGCGCCGAGTCGGCCGTGCTGCGTATCGACGGCCCGCTCGTCGTCAGCGACGCGACCCACGGCGCCTCCATCGCCGTCAACGGTGTCTGCCTGACCGTGACGGACCACGACGCAACCAGTTTCACCGTCGACGTCATGGCCGAGACCCTGGACCGCAGCAGCCTCGGCGCGCTCGCACCGGGCGACCGTGTCAACCTCGAGCGTGCGATGCCGGCCGACGGGCGGTTCGGTGGCCACGTCGTCCAGGGACACGTCGACGGCATCGCCACCATCGCGGCGCGCACGCCCGGGGAGCGTTGGGAGACGGTGGACTTCACGCTCCCGGCCAGCCTTGCGGCATACGTCGTCGAGAAGGGGTCCATCACGGTCGACGGGGTCTCGCTCACCGTCGCGCACGTGGCCGAGGACGCCTTCGGCGTCTCCCTGATCCCCACCACTCTCGAGCTGACGACATTGGGCCGCAAGGGAGTCGGTGACGTCGTCAACCTGGAGGTCGACGTCATCGCGAAGTACGTCGAGCGACTGCTCACCCACCGGCAGGAGGCCGCGTCATGACCCTCTCGACCGTGGAGTCGGCCCTCGAGGCCCTCCGCGCCGGCCGACCGGTCCTCGTCCTCGACGACGAGGACCGGGAGAACGAGGGAGACCTCGTGCTCGCCGCGCAGACCGCCACCGAGGAGTGGATGGCGTGGACGATCCGCCACTCGTCCGGCTACCTCTGCGCGCCCGTGCCCGACGAGGTCGCCGACCGCCTGAAGCTGCCGCTCATGGTCGCCGAGAACCGGGACCCCCTGCGCACCGCCTACACGGTGTCGGTCGACGCCGCCACGGGAGTCAGCACCGGCATCAGCGCTGCCGACCGCTTGCGCACGGTCCAGGTCCTCGCCGACGCCGACTCCACCCCCGCCGACCTCATCCGCCCCGGGCACATCCTGCCCTTACGGGCGCGGCACGGCGGCGTGCTCACGCGTCCCGGCCACACCGAGGCGGCCGTCGACCTGACGCGGCTCGCGGGCCTGTCACCCGTCGGCGTCATCGGCGAGCTCGTCCACGACGACGGCACGATGATGCGCTTCGACGCCGTCGTCGACCTCGGCCGCGAGTTCGACCTGCCCGTCCTCACCATCAAGCAGCTGATCGACCACCGACAGCGGCTCGACCGGGTGGAACGCCTGGCGACGACCCGCATCCCGACCGTCCACGGCACCTTCACCGCACACGGCTACCGCGACACCCTCACCGGTGACGAGCACGTCGCCCTCGTCAGCCCTCGTGGGCTGCAGGGCCACAGCCGCTCCGGTCCGGTGCTCACGCGCCTGCACTCGGAGTGCCTGACCGGCGACGCGTTCGGCTCGCTGCGCTGCGACTGCGGGCCCCAGCTGCAGGCATCGCTGGCGCGCGTGGGCCGCGAGGGCGGCGTCGTCGTCTACCTCGGCGGCCACGAGGGCCGCGGTGTCGGGCTCGTCGACAAGCTGCGCGCGTACGCCGAGCAGGACCGTGGGGTCGACACCGTCGACGCCCAGACGGCCCTGGGGCTGCCGGTCGACGCCAGGGAGTACGCCGCCGGCGCGGCCATCCTGCACGACCTCGGCGTGACGGACGTGGTGCTGCTGACCAACAACCCGCAGAAGGTGGCGGCCCTGCGTGCGCTCGGGCTCGACGTCGTCGCGGTCGAGCGCCTGCACGGACCGATGGGCGAGGACAACGAGCGCTACCTCGTCACCAAGCGCGAGCGCATGGGCCACGACATCCCGGTCACGACCGACCGGCACGGCAAGGAGACGGCATGAAGGACGGCGCACCCGAGATCACCACCGACGGCACGGGGCTGCGCGTCGCGGTGGTGGCCGCGAGCTGGCACCAGCAGGTCATGGACGGACTCCTCGACGGAGCCCGCCGGGGACTCGCCGACGCAGGGGTGACGTCGGTCGACGTCGTCCGCGTGCCCGGCACGTTCGAGCTACCCGTGGCGTGCGCCTCGCTCGCCGGCCGCTACGACGCGCTCGTCGCGCTCGGCGTCGTCATCCGCGGCGGCACCCCGCACTTCGAGTACGTCTGCCAGGCGGCGACCGTCGGCATCACCGACGTCTCCATCCGCGCCACCACCCCCATCGGCTTCGGGGTCCTCACCTGCGACGACGAGGCACAGGCCCTGGACCGCGCCGGACTTCCGGGATCGGCGGAGGACAAGGGCCACGAGGCCGCGTCCGCCGCCGTCGCCACGGTCGTCGCGCTGCGTGAGCCCACCAGCACGTGAGCGCCGTCCGGACGGACGACGTGCGGCCCGTAGGCTGGGGCACCGTGAAGAGCTTTGAGCAGCTGTATGCGGAGCTGGCCGAGAAGGCGCAGACGCGACCCGCGGGGTCGGGCACCGTCGCGCAGCTCGACGCCGGGGTCCACGCGATCGGCAAGAAGATCGTCGAGGAGGCAGCCGAGGTGTGGATGGCCGCCGAGTACCAGTCGAACGACGAGGCGGCCGAGGAGATCAGCCAGCTGCTCTACCATCTGCAGGTCCTCATGCTCGCCAAGGGCATCTCGCTCGACGACGTCTACACCCACCTCTGAGGACCCGCGCCCCATGCTGCGAATTGCCATGCCCAACAAGGGCTCTCTCTCGGACGCGACTGTCGAGCTGCTGCGCGAGGCCGGCTACCGCACCCGCCGCGACTCCAAGGAGCTCGTCGTCGCCGACGCGGAGAACGACGTCGAGTTCTTCTACCTGCGTCCCCGCGACATCGCCGTCTACGTCGGCTCCGGCACCGTGGACGCCGGCGTGACCGGCCGTGACCTGCTGCTCGACTCCGGCTCGAGCGCGGTCGAGGTGATGTCCCTCGGCTTCGGCACCTCCACCTTCCGGTATGCCGGCAAGCCCGGTCACGTGGCCACCGTCGAGGACATCGGGGGCAAGCGGGTCGCGACCTCGTATGCCGGTCTCGTCCGAGCGGACCTCGCCGCCCGCGGGCTGTCGGCCGAGGTCGTGCGCCTTGACGGTGCCGTCGAGACGGCCATCACGCTGGGGGTCGCCGACTGCATCGCGGACGTCGTGGAGACCGGGACGACGCTGCGCCAGCAGGGCCTCGAGGTCTTCGGGGAGCCCATCCTGCGCTCCGAGGCGGTCCTCATCCGCGGCGACCGCCCCGGCGAGGACCAGGCCATCGAGGTGCTGCAACGCCGCATCGCCGGCGTCATCACGGCACGCACCTACGTCATGCTCGACTACGACTGCCCCAGGGATCTCGTCGACAAGGCGTGCGAGCTGACGCCCGGCCTCGAGTCGCCGACCGTTTCCCCGATGCAGGACGAGGCGTGGGTGGCGGTCCGGGCCATGGTGCCGCGGGTCGGTCGCAACCGGCTCATGGACGAGCTCTACGACCTCGGTGCCCGGGCGATCCTCGTCACCGACATCGCGGCCTGCCGACTGTGAACCCGGACCCGCACTCGACCCCGGACCCGCACTCGACCCCGGGCCCCGAGGCGATGGCGCCCTTCCGGTCCCGGCGCGGGCGCGCCGTGGCGCTCGGCGTCGTGTGGGTGTCCCTGCTCGTCTTCGGTGCCATCGCCGTCGCCATGCCGGCCCAGGTCGGCGGCGGGTGGGGGATCGGTGACCGGTTGATGTTCTTCGGCCTCGGTGTGGCCGTCGCGTTCGTCGCCTGGCGCTATGCCTCCATCGTCGCAGTCCCCAGCCGTGCCGGCCTCGTGGTGCGCAACCTCGTGCTGACGCGCACTCTCGAGTGGGCGGAGGTCGTCGGCATCCAGTTCGGGGGTGGAGAGCCGTGGGTGACGCTCGACCTCGAGGACGGCGACACCGTCGCCGTCATGGCGATCCAGAAGGCCGACGGTCCCGTCGCCGACCGGGAGGCCTCCCGGCTGGCTGCGCTCGTGCAGGCTCTCGGGGAGGCGCGCGAGCCGAACCACCCGCAGGACCCGGCGTGACGGGCGAGCCGACGCCGGAGCGGATGCGCCATGCGCTGGGCCACTTCGCCACGGGCGTGACGATCGTGACCGGCTGGGCGCCCGACGGCGTCCCCGTGGGCTTCGCGTGCCAGTCCTTCGCGTCGGTCTCGCTGCACCCGCCGCTCGTGCTCTTCTGCGCCGACCACCGGGGCCGGTCCTGGCCGCGGATGCGCGACCAGGGCCGTTTCACCGTCAACGTGCTCGGTCACGGCCAGCGCGACCTCATCGGGCGATTCGGCTCGACGGCAGGTGCGCGCTTCGAGGGCCTCGAGTGGGCGCCGTCCGTTCACGGAGGTCCCAGCCTGCCCGGTGTCCTCGTCCGGGTGCACTGCTCGGTCGAGCAGGTGCACGTCGCCGGTGACCACGACGTCGTCGTCGGCCGCGTGCTGGACCTCGAGGACGTCGAGTCCGGGCGGCCGATGCTCTTCTACCGCGGTCGGCTCTCGGTCACCGAACGGCGTACGTCCTCGGTGTCCGACGACGCGGCCGAGGCCATGGACGACTACTGGGGCTGAGGCCCGGCG
Source organism: Terrabacter sp. FW104-15G4B (assembly GCF_058790095.1). NCBI lineage: Bacteria > Bacillati > Actinomycetota > Actinomycetes > Micrococcales > Intrasporangiaceae > Terrabacter > Terrabacter sp. FW104-15G4B. The sequence continues at coordinate 87,927 of NZ_JBYTCI010000015.1, forward strand.
GCGGTGCGGCGGGCATCCGCGCCCCCCACCAGCCCCTCCCACGACCACTGCGGCACGGTGAGGCCGTCGGGCACGTCGTCGGCGGAGTGGTGGTAGGTACCCAGGTATCCCGTGGTCCACGTGAAGTAGGTGAGGAGCGCGTCGCGGACGGCCGGGTCGCGCGAGAGGCCCACGTCGTCGAGGGCCCTGGCGAAGCAGTCCACCGCCCGCTCGTCCATCTCGCGGTGCTCCCCGTTGCCCGAGTGCAGGCGCACGACGTCCGTCTCGCTGGCGACGGAGTCGGTGTAGTCGGCCGGACCTCCGAGCGCCTCGGCCCAGTAGGCGGCCAGGTGCGCCGAGTGGTCCGGGTGGTAGCCGTGCGAGAAGGCGTGGGAGACGACCGGGTCGGCGAGACAGCGCCCGTGCCAGGCGTGCGCGAGGCGCGTCAGCGCCGGCATACCGCCCGCGGCGTCGAAGATCGTCCGGTCCGGTGCCACCCACGCAGGGTGGCACCGGCCCCACCGCACCGCAAGGCCCCGGTCAGCGGAAGTGGATGAAGTTCGACGGCCACGAGTAGCTGCCGCGCGTCAGGACCCGACGGCCGCTCATCGACGTGTACGTCTTGCCCAGCACGGTGCCCCCGTAGCCGCTCTCGGAGATCGCGACGGAGTTGCCGTCAGCGCTGACCCAGTCCACGTACGCCACGTGGTTGGAGTTCCATTGCGCGATGTCCCCGACGCGCGGCCTCTGGTCGACGGCGAAGCCCTTGGCCCGGGCGTTGGTGTCCCAGTTCGTCGCGTTGCCGAGGTTGCCAGGGTTGCGCACGCCGTCCCGCGAGAGGCGGTAGGCGGAGAAGTTCGTGCAGTTGTTGCCCCACGCGTCGACGGGGTAGTTCCAGGACCGCTGGCCGTAGTAGCCGAAGCGCTGGATGCAGTACTGCGTCGCCCGGGAGTAGCAGGCCCAGCTCTTCGGGGCGGGGCCTCCGGTGATGGCCCACGTCACCGCTGTGCCGCGGTAGACCGCCACGTTGGCGGTGCCGAGGACGCGCACGACCGAGCCGGAGCCGCTCGTCCCGGTGGACCACTGCGTGACGCCGCGCGTGTTGCGCACGACGAAGTTGCCGTCGGTCTGCATGCTCGCCGTGTTGCCCGCGCCGGTCGTGAAGGCCGACCACTGGCGTACGCCCTTGGCGGAGCTGAGGACCAGGTTGCCGTCGGTGCGCATGAGCAGGCTCCACGCCAGGTTGGTCGAGACGATCGACTCGCCGGGACGCAGGGTCTGGCCGGGCAGCATCCGGTCGTAGCGCAGGCCGCGGTGGTCCCACACCGTCGTCGAGCCCTGGCGCAGCTGGAGCAGGCCGGCGTCCGTCAGGGTCAGTGCCCCGCCGGTCCAGCCGTTCGTGCCGCTCGACCACGCGAGGGTGCCGTTCCTGCGGAGGATGACGACGTTGCCGTCGGTCCGCACCTGGAGGCGGTTGCCCGCCCCAGTTGTGGCGCTCGACCACCGAGGCACGCCGGCCGACGTCGTGATGACGAGGCTGCCGTCCGCCCTCATGGTGGCGACGTAGCCCCCGCCCGGCGAGCGAAGGGACGTCGCGGAGGAGAGCCACTGCCCGGACGAGAGGGTGGTCCCGGCGACGTACGTGTAGCCGTTCGGACGCACGTCGGAGCCGGCGCGGGTGGTCACCTCGATCGGCACGCGGCCCGTGGCGGTGCGGGCGGGCACCACGGCGGTCAGCTGGGTCGCCGAGACCCGCGTGAAGGAGGTGGCGACGCCGCCGACGACGACGCTGCGGACCTCGGTGAACGACGTGCCCCGCAGCGTCACCACCGTGCCGCCGCGCAGGGGCCCCGACGCGGGAGCGACCGAGGCGACGACGGGCGCGTCCTGGAAGGAGAAGCGACCGGCCGGCACGACGGCGGAGGTGCCGCCGGGGGTGGTGACACGCACGTCGACGTCGCCCTCGGCGTGGGCGGGCAGCGTGACGAGAAGCTCCGTGGCCGAGATGCGCGTCAGCGCGGTCGCGGGCACCCCGCCGAAGGTCACCGAGGACACGAGGTCGTATGCCGTCCCGTTGAGGGTGACGACGCCGCCCCCCCTGGTGGGAGCGAGGGCCGGCGACACGGCCGTGATGGTGGGCACCGGCAGGTAGGTGAACCGGACGGGTACGGCGTGCGGCGAGATGCCGCCGGGGGTGCGGACGCGTACGTCGACGGCGCCGGCCACGTGGGCGGGGACGGCCACGCGCAGGGTGGTGTCCGAGACGCGGACGAGGTCGGTCGCCGGAACGCCGCCGAACGTGACGGAGGTCGCCAGCGCGAGGCGGGTGCCGCTGACGGTCACGACCACCCTGCCCGCCAGCGGGCCGGCCGGGGTCGACAGGGCGGACAGGGCCGGCACGCCGACGTAGGTGAAGCGGCCGCCGGCAGTCTCGGGGCTGTTCCCGTTGGGGTTGGTGGCGCGTACGGCGACCGTGCCCTCCGCCTGCGCCGGGGACGTGACGCGCAGCGTCGTGGCGGAGACGTGGACGAGGCCGGTGGCTGCGACGGCGCCGAAGCGCACCTCGGTGACATCGCCGAGATGCGTGCCGGTGACCGTGACGACGGTGCCACCGACCAGGGGACCGGCGGTGACGGAGAGCCCGGTGACGACCGGCGGGAAGCCGTAGGCGTAGCGGACGACGGAGCTCGGGACCGACGTGCCGCCCGGGGTGGTGACGACGACGTCGACCGGGCCGGGCGCGTGCGCCGGAGTGGTGACCCGCAGCTGGGTCGCGGACACCCGCACGAGGTTCGTCGTCGTGGTGGTGCCGAAACGGACGGCGGTCGCCCGCGCGAGGCCTGTGCCGGTCAGCGTGACCACAGTTCCGCCTGCTGGCGGCCCGGTCGGGGGAGCCAGCGCGGTGACGCTGGGGACCGGGTCGTACGCGTACGCCGTCGCCGCGCCGGCGGGCGACGTGCCGTAGGGGGTGGTGACGGTGACCGCCACGGTGCCGACGGGGTGCGCCGGCGTCGTGGCCCGGATCGTGGTGGCCGAGACCACGGTGTAGCGGGCGGTCGTGCCACCGAAGGCGACGCGGGTCGCGCCGGTGAAGCGGGTGCCGGTCAGGGTGACCACGGCACCGCCGGCGACCGGGCCGGCGTTGCTCGACAGGGACGTGACGGCGGGCGGCGCCTGGTAGGTGTAGCGTCCGCGCGTCGTGACGGCCGAGGTGCCGCCCGGCGTCGTGACGCGCACGTCGACGGTGCCCACGGGACGGGCCGGGCTCGTGACCCGCAGCGTCGTCGCCGAGACCCGGACGACCCTCGTCGTCGTGGTCGCGCCGAAGGCGACCGCCGTGGCACGGCCCAGGCCGGTGCCGGTCAGCGTGACGACGGCACCTCCGGCGGTGGGGCCCGAGGAAGGGCTGATGGCGGTCAGTGTCGGAACAGCTTCGTAAGCAAAGGAGTTGGCTGCTGTAGCGGCCGACTGGCCGGCCGCCGTGCGGACGCCCACGGTGACCACCCCGGCCGCGTGCGCCGGGGAGGTCACGCGGATCTGGGTGCTCGAGAGGACGGTGAACTGGGCGGCCGTCGCACCGAACGTCACTGCCGACGCGCCGCTGAAGCCCGTGCCTGTCAGCGTCACGACGGTGCCGCCACGGACGGGGCCGGCGGACGTCGACAGGCGCGTGACCGTCGGGGGAACGGCCACAGGCGCAGCCGTGTAGGTGAAGCGGCCCGACGTCGTGACGGGGGAGGTGCCCCCCGTCGTCGTGACCCTGACGTCGGCGGTTCCCTGCGCGTGGGCGGGGACCGTGACGCGGACCTGCGTCGATGACAGGCGGCTGAGGTTCGTGGCGGCCGTGGCGCCGAACCGGACCACGCTGGTCCGCTGCAGGCCGGTGCCGGTCACCGTCACGGTCGTGCCACCGCGGGTCGTGGAGCTGCGCGAGGACAGTGCCGACACGGTCGGCACCGCGTCGAAGGCGAAGGTCGAGCGCGACGACACCGCCGATGTGCCCGCCGGGGTCGTGACACGCACGTTGGTGAGACCTGCCGGGTGCGCCGGCGTCACCACCCGCACGCGAGTGCTCGAGACCTTGGTGATCCTCGTGACGACCGTGCTGCCGAACCACACCTTCGTGGCGGCGCCGACCCCGGAGCCCGTCACGTCGAGGGTCGTCCCTCCCCGCGTGGGACCGGCGACGACGGACAGGCCCACGCCGGTCGGAGCAGTGGCGCTCGTGGCGGTGACGGTGGTCGCGGCAACGGGGGCCGCCGACGCGGTCGTGGCCCCAGTGAGGCCCGGGACGCCCGCCAGGACGGCGAGGGCGACGAGGGCGGGGACGGAACGGCCGGTCCGCCCTCGGAGCCCCTCGCCTCGATGACCTCGCGATGGGTGTGGGGCAGGCAGCATTCGTCGGTCTCCTCGCAGTCAGCACGTCCGGCGAGCATTCTGCACAGCGTTTACATCCGTTGTACGGCGTTTGCCCGAATTGCTCTGCTGCCGAGCCGACCGCCCGGCCGAGGAGTGCTCAGTCCACGCGGCGCAGGTCGGGTCGCAGGCGCAGGACCACGACGGCCTGCACCACGCCGACCGCGGCGAGGATGGCCCACACGAGCGACAGACCTCCGGTCACGTCGCGCACCAGGCCCATGGCAAGAGGCCCGATGGACGCGATGCCGTAGGAGATGAGGAAGGCCATGCCGGTGAGCCGGCCGCTCGCCTCAGGGGTGAAGGCGTAGCGGACGAGGAGCACGAGGGCGAGCGAGAAGGCGGCCCCCTGGCCCAGCCCCGTGACGACGGCCCAGAGCCAGGGGGCGGTGAGGGGTGCCAGCCAGATGCCGATCGAGCCGAGGACGCCGAGCGCTGCGGCAGGCAGCAGGAGCCGGCGCATGTCGCCGGTGCGGTCGCTGAGCACCGGTCCGAGCAGGCCGGACACGATCTGGGCGCTGCTGAAGACGGCAGCGAGGTAGCCCGCCGACCCACGTGACCACCCGTGCTCCACGTAGGTCGGGGCGAGCCAGGTGACGGCCGAGTAGAAGCACCAGGACTGCAGCGCAAGGTAGCAGGCGACGAGCCATGCCGTCGGGTGGCGCCAGGGGAGCCGGCCGGGCCCCTCCTCGCCGGGCGTGTGGTGCGGGTTGGCCCGGACGGTGAAGGGCGCCCACGCCAGGGCGCCGACGAGGGCGACGACCGACCAGGAGCCGAGTGAGGCCTCCCAGCTGCCCAGCCGGTCCGCCAGCGGCACCGCCAGGGCAGAGCTGAGGGCGGCACCACCCATCATCGCGAGCATGTAGAGGCCGGTGACCAGGCCGGTGCGCTCGGGCGGGAAGAAGGTCTTGACGAGACGGGGCAACAGGGTGCCGGCGACCGCGATGCCGACGCCGCAGACGAACGTACCGGCGTAGAGCACGACCGTGTGGTCACCGGCGAAGCGGCTCGCGGTGCCGGCGAGGATGCTGAGGACCGCGGCGAGCACGGCGCCGGCAGCGCCGGTGTGGTGGGCGATCCGGCTGGCGACCGGCGCGAACAGGCCCATGCACAGCACCGGCAGTGTCGTCAGCGCACCAGCGGCCGCGTGGCTGAGGCCGAGGTCGGCGGAGATCGCGTCCAGCAGCGGGGGCACGCTCGTGATCGCGATCCGCAGGTTGGCGGCGACGGCCACGAGTGCGATGGCCATGACCCACACGGCGGGGAGGGGCCGGAGGGCGCGGTCTCGGTTCTGCACGATCAGAGCCTAGATGTGTCGAGGACGAGGTCCGCGCGCTCCCTGGTCGCATCAGCGGCGAAGAGCGCCGTCTCCTGGTCGGCCCAGCGCTGCCACTGCGGTCGGTACGCCTCGCCGTCGCGGTCGATCCCGCGACGCATCCGCACCGCGACGTCGGCGTCGACGAAGACGGACACGGCGGCATACGACCCCGCCGGCAGCACGCTCGCGGCGCACCCTTCGACGACGAGGAAGCGGCACGCCGGCACCTCCCGGGTGCCGCCCCACACGTCCTGCACCCAGCTCCAGAGCCGGTATGCCGCCCGCTCGCCCCGGGAGAGCGGCTCCAGCACCTGCGTGGTGAGCAGCCCCGGCCCTTGTGCGAGACCGTCCCACCCCGGGTAGAGGTGGTCCATGTGCACGACGGCGACCGGGCCGGTCGGCTCGAGCGAGAGCCGCACGGCCCGGGCGAGGGTCGTCTTGCCGGCGCCGCTCGGGCCGTCGATCGCGACGACCACCACTGAGCCACAGCGAGGCTCGGCCGCGAGCGTCCGGGACACGACGGCGAGGACGTGCTCCTCCCGCGGCTCGCGCGTCACCTCGTCCCACATGGACGCGACCCTACCCACTGGTTGTGCTGGCCTAGATTTGTCGTCATGTCCGTCGCCACGAGAGTCATCGCCTGCCTGGACGTCGACGCCGGTCGCGTCGTCAAGGGCGTCAACTTCGAGAACCTCCGCGACGCCGGGGACCCCGTCGAGCTCGCCAAGGTCTACGACGACCAGGGCGTCGACGAGCTGACCTTCCTCGACGTGACGGCAAGCAGCGGCGACCGGGAGACCACCTACGACGTCGTGCGCCGGACCGCCGAGCAGGTGTTCATCCCGCTCACCGTCGGCGGGGGCGTGCGCACGGTCGACGACGTGGACCGCCTGCTGCGGTCGGGGGCCGACAAGGTCGGGGTCAACACCGCCGCCATCGCCCGCCCCGAGCTGATCTCCGAGATCGCGAGCCGCTTCGGGGCGCAGGTCCTCGTGCTCTCGGCCGACGTGCGCCGCCGTCCGGGCGACGACGGGCGCGCCACCGACGACTTCGTCATGACCACCCACGGCGGGCGCACCTCCGTCGACGTCGACGCCGTCGAGTGGTGCGCGCGGGCCGCCGAGCTCGGGGCCGGCGAGATCCTGCTCAACTCGATGGACGCCGACGGGACCAAGGACGGCTTCGACCTCGAGCTGATCCGGCAGGTCCGGGCAGCGGTCTCCGTCCCCGTCATCGCGAGCGGCGGGGCTGGCCGAGTCGAGCACTTCGCGCCCGCGGTGGAGGCGGGAGCGGACGCCGTCCTCGCAGCGAGCGTCTTCCACTTCCGGGAGCTGACGGTGGGCGAGGTCAAGGACGCGCTGCGCGCGGCTGGTGTGACCGTTCGCTGACGCGGGAGTGGCTCAGCCCAGGCCGAGCTCGGCCTCCTGCAGCGCGGCGATGTCGTCGGCGTCGCCCTCGAGCTGCACGCGGGCCACGCCCTTGCGGCCGTAGGCGTAGAGCACGAGCTCGGCGGGCGTGCCGCGCAGGATGACGGTGCCGTGGTGGTCGGGCAGCTTGGCGGCATACCGCCCCTGTCCCTCGGCGATGAGCACGATTCCGGTCGGCGACCTGCGGAACATCAGGCGCGCGGAGCGCTTGAGGGCAGTCCACAGCTTGCCTTGCAGGGCGGCAGGCAGCTCGCGCGGCTCCCAGCCGGGCTGGGCCCGCCGGACGTCCTCCAGGTGCACGAAGAACTCGACGAGGTTGGTCAGCTCGTCCACCTTCGGCCTCGACATCGGGTTCCAGGCGGGGGCGCCGCGGCGCACCCGCTCCACGAGCGCCCGGTAGTCGCCCTGCGCCATCCGGCGCCGCTCGCGGTCCAGGCGCCCCGCCAGGAACGGCAGCACGCGCCCCACGGCGAGGTCGGGCCGTCCTTCGCGGATGACGAGGTGGGCCGCGAGGTCACCGGTCTTCCAGCCCTCGCACAGGGTCGGCTCGTCGGGCCCGAGCCGGTCGAGCTCGTCGCAGAGCCGGAGGCGTTCGGACTGGGCGTGGCGCGTCATTCGTCCATCCTCTCAGGGTGGGGCCGGTCGATACGCGGTGGCCCGCAGCGGTGGCCGATGCCTAGGGTCGGGCCATGATCGAGCTCGTGCGCCCCACCGTCGACCTGGCCGACTCGTGGTGGGAGATGGTCGACGACTTCGCCGGCGACACCATCCACGGCTCGGGCTACCGGGCCGGGGACCGTGAGGTGCTGCGCGACCCGGAGGCCTTCGAGGAGTGGGTCGACTGGCTCGGCCGGATGGAGCGGTCCGACGAGGCCCTCCCCGAGGGCTGGGTCCCGTCGTCCAACCGGTGGATCGTGCGCGACGGGCGCGTCGTCGGCACCATCGCCGTGCGCCACGCCCTCAGCCCGTCGCTCGTGGCCGAGGGCGGGCACATCGGGTATGCCGTCGCGCCACGTGAGCGGCGCCAGGGCATCGCGCGCTCGGCGCTGGCCCTGGCCCTGCGGATGGCCGCTGCCCGGGGCATCGACCCGGTCCTCGTGACGTGCGACGCCACCAACACCGCGTCCGCCCGCACGATCGCCTCGTGCGGCGGCGTCCTCGAGGACGAGCGGGACGGCGTGCTGCGTCAGTGGATCCGCACCGACGCGCCCGCCCGGCCGATCGACGGCGGCCCGGTCGAGACCCGGCAGGCGTGGCTCGTGCCCGTGACCTCCGAGGAGGCCGCGGCGATGCGGGCAGGGGAGCGCCCGGCGGGCTGGGCCGAGGGCTACCCGCGCGCGGATGACCTCGACGCGATCGGGATGCTGACCTCCGGCCCGACGACGTGGTCACCGCGCCACATCGTCCGCCGGGCAGACGGCCTCGCCGTCGGTTCGATCGGCTGCTTCGGCCCACCCGAGGACGGCGTCGTCGAGGTGGGCTACGGCCTCGTCCCGGACGCCCGGGGTGGTGGCCTGATGACCGACGTGCTGTCGGGGATGGTGCGTTCGCTCGAGGCGGCGGGGCTGCTCGTCGTGGCGCACACCGACCCCGCCAACGTCGCGAGCCACCGGGTGCTGGCGCGTCTCGGGTTCCGGCGGGCTGACAACGAGGGCCGCGCCGAGAACGAGTGGCTCTGGGTCAGAGGGACGGGTGCCGGCGCTGTCGGCGACCCGTGAGAGGCTGAGGGGTCGTCCAGAGAGCCCGCCACCACGCACGTCACCAGGGGAGCAGCACACCGTGACCGTCCCGACCACCTCGACCCTGCGTCAGGGTCTCGCCGTCGTCGGCCGAGGCATCAAGGGCCAGCCGCGATGGTTCTCCGTCGCGGTCCTCGGCAGCGTCGTCTACGGCGTCATGACGAGCCTCACGGCAGCGGCCATCGGCTTCGTCGTCAAGCGCGCCGTCACCCCCGCCATCGAGGCGGGTGCCGTGACGGCGTCCCAGCTGTGGTTCATCGGCGGGGTCATGGCGGCCGTCGTGCTGACGACCATCGTCGGGGTCATCGGCCGGCGCATCGCCGGTGGTGTCACGATGTACAACCTCGGCGCGATGTACCGCCGCCAGGTGACGCGCCAGTACCTCCGGCTCCCCCTCAGCTGGCACCACAAGCACCCGTCCGGGCAGCTGCTCTCCAACGCCAACGCCGACGTCGAGGCGACGTGGAACATCTTCGCCCCGCTGCCGATGGCCCTCGGCGTCGTCGTGATGCTGGTCTTCGGCGTCATCCAGATGGTCATCGTCGATCCGTGGCTGGCACTCGTCGGCCTCACCGTCTTCCCGATGCTCTTCCTGGCCAACGTCGCCTTCCAGCGCGCCATGTCGCCACGCGTGACCCGCGCGCAGAAGCTTCGCGCCGACGTGTCGGAGGTCGCGCACGAGAGCTTCGAGGCGGCTTTGATCGTCAAGTCGCTCGGCCGTGAGGACCACGAGGCCGAGCGCTTCCGCGCCGTCACCGACGAGCTGCGCGACGCCAACATCGAGGTCGGCCGCACCCGCGGCCGGTTCGACCCTGCCATCGAGGCCATCCCCACCATCGGCACGCTCACCGTCCTCTTCGTGGGCACCCTGCGGGTGCGCAGCGGGCTGCTCTCCGCCGCCGAGGTGGTCCAGATCGCCTACCTCTTCTCGATCCTGGCCTTCCCGGTGCGGGCCCTCGGCTGGGTGCTCGCCGAGCTGCCTCGCGCCGTCGTCGGCTGGAACCGTGTCTCGGCCGTCCTCGACGCCAGCGGCAGCATGGCCTACGGCGAGCGGTCCCTGCCGACAGGGGCAGCCAGCCACCTGCAGGCCGAGCGCCTCGCGTACGCCTACGAGATCGAGACCGAGACCGGGGAGGCAGACCTCAACCCTGCGGTCGTCGACGTCACCCTCGACCTGGCTCCGGGTGCCACCGTCGCGCTCGTGGGCCCCACAGGGAGCGGCAAGTCCACGCTGACCAACCTCGTCATGCGTCTCGTCGACCCGGACGGCGGCGCCGTGCTCATCGACGACGTCGACCTTCGCGAGGTGCGCCACGGCGGGATCAGCGACGTCGCCGCCCTCGTGGCCCAGCAGACCTTCATGTTCGACGACAGCGTCCGCGGCAACATCACCCTCGGCACCCCACACGACGACGCCAGCGTCTGGCGCGCCCTCGACGTCGCGCAGGGCGCCGGCTTCGTCGAGAAGCTGCCCGACGGGCTGGACACCCACGTGGGCGAGCGTGGCGCAAGCCTCTCCGGAGGGCAGCGGCAACGAATCGCCTTGGCGCGCGCGGTGATCCGCGAGCCGCAGCTGCTCATCCTCGACGACGCGACGTCAGCCGTCGACCCCAGCGTGGAGCAGGCCATCCTCGCTCGGCTGCGCGCCGCGAGCGCGGGCACGACGGTGCTCGTCGTCGCCTACCGCATGGCCACGATCCTGCTCGCCGACGAGGTCGTCTACCTCGAAAGCGGCCGGGTCGTCGACCACGGCACCCACGACCAGCTCCTCGGCCGGTGCGTCGGCTACGAGAGGCTCGTCACGGCATACGCCCGCGAAGCCGCCGAGCGCGAGGCGATCGCCGCCGACGGGGAGCTCGGCGACGACCACGGACGTGGCGCCGGCGCGCCAGAGGAGGTCTCCCGATGAGCCTGCGCACCCAGGTCGTCGAGCACCATGGCGTGGCGACCGGCACGAGCCTCACGACCTGGCAGACCCTGCGCCGCGGCGTCGAGCTCTCGCCCGAGCTGCGCAAGGGCATCGGGGTCACGGTCATGCTCGCCGTCCTCTCGACCCTCGGGCGCGTCCTGGTGCCCTTCGTCGTCCAGCGCATCACCGACGAGGGCATCCTGGCCGCCGGTGGCCCGGACATGGGTGTCGTGGCCGTCTACATCGGCATCGCGCTCGTCGGCGTGGTCGTGACGGCCGTCTCCGCGTACTTCGTCAACATCCGGCTCTTCCGCTCGTCCGAGAACGGCCTGGCGACCTTGCGCCTCAAGGCGTTCCGCCACATCCACGACCTGGCGATGCTCACCCAGAACAACGAGCGGCGTGGCTCGCTCGTCTCCCGCGTGACCTCGGACGTCGACACCATCTCGATGTTCGTGCAGTTCGGCGGTCTGATGCTGATGATCAACATCGCACAGATCACCCTCGCGACCGTGCTCATGGTCGTCTACAGCCCGCTGCTGGGCCTGGTCGTGTGGCTCTGCTTCGTGCCCCTGTTCCTCATCATCCGCAGGTTCCAGGGCATCGTCGGCCGCGCCTACACGCGGGTGCGCGAGCGGGTCGGCGACATGCTCGGGGCCATCTCCGAGGCCGTCGTGGGTGCCCAGGCGATCCGCGCCTACGGCGTCGAGGACCGCACCGCCGTTCGCATCGACGCCGCCGTCGAGGCGCACCGGAAGGCAGCCATCGGCGCGCAGGCACGCTCGGTGGTCGCGTTCACCTCCGGTCAGCTCGTGTCCGGCCTCACCACGGCGGTCGTCCTGGTCGTCGGCACGGTGCTCGCTGTCAACGGGAACCTCACCCTCGGCGAGCTGCTCGCCTTCCTCTTCCTCGTCAACCTCTTCACCCAGCCGGTGCAGCAAGCCACCGAGATCCTCAACGAGATGCAGAACGCCGTCGCCGGCTGGCGCCGCGTCATCGGCATCATCGACACCCCGGCCGACGTCTCCGACCCCGGCGAGGCGGGCGTCACGCTGCCGCGCGGGCCGATCACCGTGCAGTTCAACGAGGTCGGGTTCGCCTACCCCGGGGGCGAGCCCGTGCTCCACGACATCGACCTGACCATCGCGCCGCGCAGCCGGGTCGCGATCGTCGGCGAGACCGGCTCGGGCAAGTCGACCCTCGCCAAGCTGCTCACGCGCCTGATGGACTCCAGCAGCGGACAGGTCCTCCTCGACGGGGTCGATCTGCGCACCATCCGGTTCTCGTCGCTGCGCTCCCGCGTCGTGCTCGTCCCGCAGGAGGGGTTCCTCTTCGACGGCACGCTGCTCGACAACGTGCGCTTCGGGCGGCCCGAGGCCAGCGAGGAGGACGTCCGGCTCACCCTCACCGAGCTCGGACTCGACGCCTGGGTGTCCACCTTGCCGCTCGGCCTGGCCACCGACGTAGGGCAGCGCGGCGAGTCGCTGTCGGCCGGCGAGCGCCAGCTGGTCGCCCTGGCCCGGGCCTACCTCGCCGACCCCGACCTGCTCGTCCTCGACGAGGCGACCTCCGCGGTCGACCCGAGCACCGAGGTGCGCCTGCAGCGTGCCCTCGACTCCCTGACCCGCGGCCGCACCTCGATCGCCATCGCGCACCGCCTCTCGACCGCCCAGGCCGCCGACGAGGTCATCGTCGTCGACGCCGGACGCATCGTCGAGCGCGGTCCCCACGCCGAGCTCGTCCGCCAGGGTGGCGTCTACTCCAGGCTGCACGAGTCCTGGGTCGCCCAGCAGCAGGCCGTCTGACCCGCGGGCGGCAGCTGCATCGGAGGACGGCAGAATGTCCGGGTGACCGACGCCCTCGACCCGACGCCCGACCCCACGAGCCTCGACCCGCAGATCGCCCGTCTGCTCAAGCGCGACGAGCACGGGCTCGTGGCCGCCGTGGTGCAGCAGCACGACACCGGCGAGGTGCTGATGGTGGGCTGGATGGACGACGAGGCCCTGCGCCGGACGCTGGGCGAGGGGCGGGTCACCTTCTGGTCGCGCAGCCGCCAGGAGTACTGGCGCAAGGGCGACACCAGCGGCCACTCCCAGTGGGTCAAGGGCGTGCGCCTCGACTGCGACGGCGACGCCCTGCTGGTCAGCGTCGACCAGGTCGGCGCGGCCTGCCACACGGGTGACCGCACGTGCTTCGACGCGCGCGTCCTCCCCGCAACCGTCGGCACCCCCAGCGCTTGACCGGGGGAGGTGGGAACACGGCATACGACCGGGTGGGCCAGAATGGCTCGGTGCCCGACTCGACGACCTCCCTCGCCGCCGCGCCCACGCCACAGGCCGACCTCGCGTGGGGCCGTACCTGGCCGAGCCTCGAGGTCTTCACCGAGCTGGCCCTCGAGCACCGCCGGGTCATCCCCGTCGTTCGCCGCGTGCTCGCCGACGCCGAGACCCCGGTCGGTGTCTACCGCAAGCTGGCCAAGGACGCGCCGGGCACCTTCCTGCTCGAGTCCGCCGAGCACGGGGGCGTCTGGTCCCGCTACTCGATCGTCGGAGCCCGCAGCGCCGCGACTCTCACCGAGAAGGACGGCAACGCCCACTGGATCGGCGAGCCCCCCGTCGGGCTCCCCGCCGACGGCGACCCGACCGCAGCAGTCCGCGACACGGTCGCGGCCCTCGCGACACCGCGCACGCCGGGCCTGCCGCCCCTGACCGGAGGACTCGTCGGCGCGATCACTTACGACGCCGTCCGACGCTGGGAGAACGTGCCCGACGGCGGTCGCGACGACCTCGACCTGCCCGAGGTGGCGATGATGCTCGCCACCGACCTCGCCGTCTTCGACCACAGCGACGGCTCGCTGCTGCTTGTCGCCAACGCCGTCAACCACGACGCGACCGACGAGCGGATCGAGGACGCCTGGGCCGACGCCGTGAGCCGGCTCGACCGGATGACCGATGAGCTCGCCGCACCGGCCCCGAGCACCGTGGCGACCATCGAGCCCGCCGAGTGTCACCCGACGAGCAGCCACACGCAGCCGCAGTTCGAGGGGATGGTCGAGGAGGCGAAGGAGGCGATCCGCGCCGGCGAGGCCTTCCAGATCGTCGTCTCCCAGCGCTTCACCGTGCCCTGCCCGGCCGACGCCCTGGACGTCTACCGCGCCCTGCGGGTCAGCAACCCCAGCCCCTACATGTACCTGCTGCGCCTGCCGCACCCGGACGGCACGGCATACGACATCGTGGGGTCCAGCCCCGAGGCGCTCATCAAGGTGACCGGCCAGCAGGCGATCACCCACCCGATCGCGGGATCGCGGCCTCGCGGCAAGAGCCCCGACCGCGACGCCCACCTGGCCGAGGAGCTGCTCGGCGACGCCAAGGAGCGGGCCGAGCACCTCATGCTCGTCGACCTCGCCCGCAACGACCTCCAGCGCATCTGCCGGGCGGGCACGGTCGACACCGTCGACTTCATGTCGATCCGACGCTACAGCCACATCATGCACATCGAGTCGACGGTCGTCGGCGACCTGCGCGACGACCGCACCGCCTACGACGCGCTCGTCGCGACCTTCCCCGCGGGCACCCTCAGCGGCGCGCCGAAGCCTCGCGCGATGGCGCTCATCGACGCCTACGAGGGACTGCGCCGGGGTCTCTACGGCGGGGTCGTCGGCTACCTCGACTTCGCCGGAGACCTCGACATGGCCATCGCGATCCGCACGGCCCTCATCAAGGACGGTCACGCCCACGTCCAGGCCGGCGCCGGCATCGTCGCGGACTCGGTGCCGCACCTCGAGTACGAGGAGACGGTCAACAAGGCGGCCGCCGCGCTACGGGCCGTGGCCGCTGCGGCCGGCCTGCGACCGCTCGGGGAGCACCGGGCGTGACCTCGGACGCACAGCCCGCCACCGAACCGGGTCGCGCGCTGGACAAGAAGCGGGCGGCGCTCGTGGTGCTCGTTCCGGCGGCCGTGCTCCTGGGCCTCACGACGCTGCCGTGGGCGACGGGCGAGTCCAAGGACGTGCTGAGCCAGGCCGTGACGCAGGTCGGCGGTGCGGCGGCCGCACCGGGCGTCGTGGGCCTCACCGCCGTGTGCGTGGTCGCGCTGCTCGGCCTCATGACGGGAGGCCGCGTCATCCGCGCCGTGGCCGCGGCCGTCCTCGTGCTCGCCTCGCTCGGAACCCTGGTGATGACGGCGCTCGTCGCCCTGCGCCCCGTCGAGACCGTGGCCGGTGCGGTGGCTCGCGAGCTGGCCCGCACGACGGCCCCCGCCGCCACCGGCTCGAGCACCGTCTGGGTGTGGCTGGCCGTCGCGGCGGCTGTGCTGCTCGTGCTGGGTGCCGGCCTGACGGCGGTCTCGAGCCGGTCCTGGGCCGGGCTCTCGGGCCGCTACGAACGCGGTGACCGACCGGCCAGCGGACCACGCGGCCAGGTCCGCACGACGTGGGACGAGCTGTCCGACGGCGGTGACCCCACCCTGCGCGACGGCCCCGACGAGACCTGACAGAATGGAGGGCGTCGGGCCGCACGGGCGTGGAGCCGACCGGACGAGAGAGGACGCCATGGAAGAGCAGCACGAGGACCACGGTCACAGCACCGCCGCCTGGACCGGAGTCGGGGTCATCCTGCTCGGCACGGCCATTGCCGCAGTGGCGGTCGTCATCCCCAGCCTCGTCCTCGGAATCATCGGCGCCGTCGTGATCATCGCCGGGGTCGTCGCGGGCAAGGTCCTGTCGATGGCCGGCTACGGCGGCGGCGGGCACCATGCGCAGATGGGTTCGGCCATCGACGCGCCCGACGAGGCAGGCGCCCAGACGCTCGGCAAGAGCTGAGCGCGGTGCCCACGGTTCTCGACGGGATCCTCAGCGGCGTCCGCGAGGATCTCGGGCGTCGCCGTGCCACGCTGCCGCCGGCCGAGCTGGAGGCGCTGCTGGACGGCGTGGCTCCGGCGCTCGACCCGATGCCCGGCATCCGGTCTGCCGCGGGCGTGGCCGTCATCGCAGAGGTGAAGCGCGCCAGCCCCAGCAAGGGCGCCCTCGCCGGCATCCCCGAGCCCGGACAGTTGGCGCGGTCGTATGCCGCCGGCGGGGCCAGCGCCATCAGCGTGCTCACCGAGGAGCGCCGGTTCTCGGGCAGCCTCGCCGACCTCGACGAGGTCCGGGCTGCAGTGCCGACTCCCTTGCTGCGCAAGGACTTCATGGTCGACGCCTACCAGGTGACCGAGGCCCGGGTGCACGGCGCCGACCTCATCCTGCTCATCGTCGCGGCGCTCGACGACGTGCTTCTGCGGGACCTGCACGACCAGGCCCGCGAGCTCGGCATGACCGCGCTCGTCGAGGTGCACGACGCGGCGGAGCTCGACCAGGCCCTGGCCATCGACCCCGTCCTCGTAGGCGTCAACGCCCGCAACCTCAAGACCCTCGAGGTCGACCCCCGCACCGTGACCGACCTGCTGCCGCGGGTGCCGGAGGGCGTCGTCGGCGTCGCGGAGTCCGGCGTGGCAGGCCCCTCCGACGTAGCCGCCTACGTCCGAGCGGGCGCCGGTGCGGTGCTCGTCGGCGAGGCGCTCGTCCGGGGCGGCGCCCCGGAGGCCGCCATCCGAGGCTTCATCGACGCCGCCACCGCCGTTCGGGCCACCGCCCGGCCCGGAGCGGCAGGAGAGTGAGCATGACCACGACATCCAACGTGCCGGCATACGGCCGCTTCGGCGGTTTCGGTGGGCGCTACGTGCCCGAAGCCCTCATCCCCGCGCTCGAGCAGCTCGAGGAGGTCTGGCGCAAGGCCGTCGTCGACCCCGAGTTCGTCGGCGAGCTCGAGCGCCTCCAGCGCACCTACACAGGCCGGCCCAGCATCATCACCGAGGTGCCGCGATTCGCCGAGCACTGCGGGGGAGCGCGCGTCATCCTCAAGCGCGAGGACCTCAACCACACCGGCTCCCACAAGATCAACAACGTGCTGGGCCAGGCGTTGCTGACCAAGCGGATGGGCAAGACGCGCGTCATCGCGGAGACGGGCGCCGGTCAGCACGGCGTCGCCACGGCCACCGCGGCCGCGCTGCTCGGTCTCGACTGCGTCATCTACATGGGCCGGAAGGACACCGAGCGCCAGGCGCTCAACGTCGCGCGCATGCGCCTGCTCGGGGCCCAGGTCGTCGCCGTCGACCACGGCAGCAGGACCCTCAAGGACGCCGTCAACGAGGCCTTCCGCGACTGGGTCGCCAACGTCTCGACCACCCACTACGTGCTCGGTACGGTCACGGGGCCGCACCCGTTCCCCGAGATGGTTCGTGACTTCCACCGGGTCATCGGCGTCGAGGCGCGCCAGCAGGTGCTCGACCTCGTCGGGCGCCTGCCTGACGCCGTGCTGGCCTGCGTCGGCGGTGGCTCCAACGCCATGGGGATCTTCCACCGCTTCATCGACGACCAGTCCGTCCGGCTCATCGGCTTGGAGGCCGGTGGCGAGGGTGTGGCCACCGGCAAGCACGCGGCGCGCTTCTCCGCCGGCATCCCGGGAGTGCTGCACGGCGCCTACACCTACGTGATGCAGGACGTCGACGGCCAGACGGTCGAGTCGCACAGCGTCTCGGCGGGCCTCGACTACCCCAGCGTGGGTCCTGAGCACGCGCACCTGCTCGAGTCGGGCCGTGCGGAGTATCGCCCCATCACCGACGTCGAGGCGATGGAGGCCTTCTCCCTCCTCTCGCGCACCGAGGGCATCCTGCCGGCCATCGAGAGCGCCCACGCCTTGGCCGGCGCCATGAAGGTCGGCCGTGAGCTCGGCCCGGACGCCGTGCTCCTCGTCAACCTCTCGGGCCGCGGCGACAAGGACGTCCACACCGCTGCCGAGTGGTTCGGACTGATCGACGACGACGGCTCGCCGCGCCTGCCGGAGGACGACGGCGCCAAGGGCATGGGAGTCCAGCAATGAGCGTCGGTGTCGTCATCGAGAAGTGCCGTGCCGACAACCGCGCGGCCCTGATCGGCTACCTCCCCGTCGGCTTCCCGACGGTCAAGGGCTCGATCTCGGCGATGAAGGTGCTCGTCGAGTCCGGCGTCGACATCGTCGAGATCGGCGTGCCCTACAGCGACCCCGTCATGGACGGCCCGGTCATCCAGGACGCCGCCGTGCGGGCCCTCGCCGCAGGCGTGCATCTCAGCGACATCTTCACAGCGGCGCGCGAGGTCAGCGGAGCCGGCGCCGGGGCGCTCGTCATGACCTACTGGAACCCCGTGCTCCGCTACGGAGTGGAGCGCTTCGCCGCCGACCTGCAGGCTGCCGGGGGAGCGGGACTCATCACGCCCGACCTCATCCCCGACGAGGCCGGCGACTGGATCGCGGCCGCTGACGCCCACGACCTCGACAAGGTCTTCCTCGTCGCCCCCAGCTCCACCCCGGAGCGACTCGCATCGGTGACCGCTGCCTGCCGGGGCTTCGTCTACGCGACCGCCGTCATGGGTGTCACGGGCGCGCGGACGAGCGTCGGCGACGCCGCCGACGCTCTCGTCTCCCGCACCCGCGAGCACACCGACCTTCCCGTCTGCGTGGGGCTCGGCGTCTCGACGGGTGACCAGGCAGCGCAGGTGGGCCAGTACGCAGACGGTGTGATCGTCGGGTCCGCGCTCGTGCGGTGCCTCACCGAGGCCTCCTCCGAGGAGCAGGGGCTCGAGGCGCTCGGAGCCCTGGCCCGCCAGCTCGCCGACGGTGTTCGGCGGAGCCGGTCATGACAGGGCTCGCGGGGCTTCCTGCCGCCGTCCGTGCGGCCCTGCCGGCCGAGATCCCCTCGCCCAGCGTGGGGGTCTGGCACCTCGGACCCCTGCCGGTCCGCGGGTATGCCCTGTGCATCCTCGCCGGCATCGTCGTCGCGGTGTGGCTGACGCAGAAGCGCCTCGAGGCGCGCGGCCACCGCAAGAGCATCGCCATCGACATCTCCGCGTGGGCCGTGCCCTTCGGCATCGTCGGCGGACGCCTCTACCACCTCATCACGACGCCACAGCCCTACTTCGGCGAGAACGGCGACCCGTGGAAGGCCTTCGCCATCTACGAGGGTGGCCTCGGCATCTGGGGAGCCGTCGCCCTCGGCGCAGTCGGTGCCTGGATCGGCTGCCGCAAGAACGGCGTCGCCTTCCGTGACTTCGTCGACGCAGCGGCGCCCGGCCTGGCGATCGCCCAGGCGATGGGGCGCTTCGGCAACTGGTTCAACAACGAGATCTACGGCGCGCCCACTGACCTCCCGTGGAAGCTGCGCATCTACGAGTGGGACACCTCGGTCGGCCGCGCGGTCGTCGACGCGCAGGGCAACCCTGTCGTCAGGGGCTACTTCCACCCGACCTTCCTCTACGAGGCACTGTGGTGCCTGCTGCTCGCAGCCTTCCTGATCTGGCTCGGGCGCCGCCGCCACCTCAAGGCCGGGCAGACCTTCGCGGCCTACGTCATGGGCTACCCCGTCGGACGCATCGTCATCGAGAACATGCGCAGCGACTCGGCCAACCTCATCCTCGGCCAGCGGGTCAACACCTGGGTCTCGATCCTCGTGTTCCTCCTCGGCGTCTACCTCTGGCGCCGGTTCGGGCAGATGGAACAGCCGAGCGCCCCGACGGCGCCCGGCCCGGAGATCGGTGCCGGCACCGAAGATCCTTCGGCCCCGGCCACCGGCGACGGGCCGAATGACGCCGCGAGCGGTGCCGCGAAGGTGGACCGTCCGGCCCAGTCGTGACGCGCGGTCGCTCACGTCGCGGGTCTGCTCCTGAGCACGCCGTCTCACGATCCGGAATCCGCCGTATCAACAGGTAGGACAAGCGGTCGCTCCGATATCGTCGTCGCATCGCCTGTGGCCAGTGCCGTCCACATGCCCTCAGTCATGTCGCGTGGCCCAGTCGCGTGGCCGCGCGGGACCCAGCAGAAGGACGGTGAAGATGCCGCCGCACACCCCCACCCGTGCCCTTTTCAGTGCACACCCGGAGAACTCCGGGCTCTACCGCCGCGAGCACGAGCACGATGCCTGCGGGGTGGCGCTCATCGCGACGATGCGGGGGACGGCGGGGCACGACATCGTCGACCACGCCCTCACGGCGCTGCTCAACCTCGACCACCGCGGCGCCACCGGCGCCGACCCGCTCGTCGGGGACGGGGCGGGGATCCTGACGCAGATACCGGACGAGTTCCTCCGGGCCGCGGTCCCGTTCATCCTGCCCAACAGCGGGGCGTATGCCGCCGGCATCGCCTTTCTGCCCCGCGACCCGCAGGAGCGGGCAGAGGCCAAGGCGAGGATCGAGGAGATCGCCGTCGCGGAGAACCTCAAGGTCCTCGGCTGGCGCGAGGTGCCCGTCGAGGCGGGGCTCGTGGGCCGGGCCGCCCGCGACTGCATGCCGTTCTTCGAGCAGCTCTTCGTCAGCAGCTCGATCGGTCGCCAGGTGGCGCTGGGCCTCGACCGGCTCGCGTTCTGCCTGCGCAAGCGCGCCGAGCACGAGGTCGACGTCTACTTCCCGTCCCTGAGCTCGCGGACGATCGTCTACAAGGGAATGCTGACGCCCGGCCAGCTCGAGCACTTCTTCCCTGACCTGTCCGACCCGTCGTTCACGACCGAGCTGGCGCTGGTGCACTCGCGCTTCTCGACCAACACGTTCCCGTCGTGGCCGCTGGCGCACCCTTACCGGCTCATCGCCCACAACGGCGAGATCAACACCGTCAAGGGCAACCGCAACTGGATGCACGCCCGCGAGAGCCTCCTGACCTCCGACATCATCCCCGGCGACCTCGAGCGGCTATTCCCGATCTGCACCCCGGGGGCGTCCGACTCGGCGAGCTTCGACGAGGTGCTCGAGCTGCTCCACCTCGGCGGCCGCTCGCTCCCGCACGCCGTGCTCATGATGATCCCCGAGGCGTGGGAGAACCACGCGACCATGGACCGTGCGCGCAAGGCGTTCTACGAGTTCCACTCGACGTTCATGGAGCCCTGGGACGGCCCGGCGGACGTCTGCTTCACCGACGGCACGCTGGTGGGCGCGGTCCTCGACCGCAACGGGCTCCGGCCGGGCCGCTACACCGTGACGAGCGACGGCCTCGTCGTCCTCGCGTCCGAGTCGGGCGTGCTCGAGCTCGACCCGGGCACCATCGTGCAGCGCGGGCGGCTGCAGCCCGGGAAGATGTTCCTCGTCGACACCGAGCACGGGCGCATCGTCAGCGACGAGGAGATCAAGAGCCAGCTCGCTGCCGCCAAGCCGTTTGCCGAGTGGCTGCACGCAGGCCTGATCCGCCTCGAGGACCTCCCGGAGCGCGAGCACATCGTCCACACCGCCGCGTCGGTGGCCCGGCGCCAGCAGACGTTCGGCTACACAGCCGAGGAGCTGCGCATCCTGCTGACCCCGATGGCGAAGTCCGGGGGAGAGGCCCTCGGCTCGATGGGGACCGACACGCCGATCGCCGTCCTGTCGTCGCGCCCGCGGTTGCTCTTCGACTACTTCACGCAGCTGTTCGCACAGGTGACCAACCCGCCGCTCGACGCGATCCGTGAGGAGCTCGTCACGTCCCTGGGCACGTACATGGGCCCCGAGGGCAACGCCCTGTCGGCGTCGCCGTCGCACGCGCGTCAGCTCGTGCTCGACTTCCCGGTCATCGACAACGACGAGCTCGCCAAGATCGTGCACATCAACGCCGACGGCGACCTGCCCGGCTACGCGACGCACGTGGTGCGCGGCCTCTACGACGTCACCGGGGGAGCGGCCGCCATGCGCGACCGCCTGGAGGAGATCTTCGCCGAGGTGTCGCAGGCCATCTCCCGCGGCGCCCGCTTCGTCGTGCTCTCCGACCGTGACTCGGGCCGCGACCTCGCTCCCATCCCGTCGCTGCTGTTGACGGCGGCCGTGCACCACCACCTCATCCGCGAGAAGACCCGCACCCAGGTTGGCCTGCTCGTCGAGGCAGGCGACGTGCGCGAGGTGCACCACGTGGCCCTGCTCATCGGCTTCGGTGCCGCGGCGGTCAACCCCTACCTCGCCATGGAGACCGTCGAGGACCTCGTGCGGGCCGGCGAGATCGAGGGTGTGACGCCGGAGAAGGCCGTCGCCAACCTGATCAAGGCGCTGGGCAAGGGCGTGCTCAAGGTGATGTCCAAGATGGGCATCTCGACCGTGGCGTCCTACCGTGGCGCGCAGGTCTTCGAGGCCATCGGCCTGTCCCAGCAGCTCGTCGACCGCTACTTCACCGGCACCGTGTCGCAGCTCGGTGGCGTCGGGCTCGACGTGATCGCCCGCGAGACCGCCGAGCGGCACGCCAGGGCCTACCCGCCGGACGGCGTCCACCAGCCGCACCGCACCCTCGAGGTGGGTGGCGAGTACCAGTGGCGCCGCGAGGGCGAGCCGCACCTCTTCGACCCGGAGACGGTCTTCCGCCTCCAGCACTCGACCCGCCAGCGCCGCTACGACATCTTCAAGCAGTACACCGGACGGGTCGACGACCAGACCTCGCGCCTGATGACGCTGCGCGGGCTGATGGGCTTCAAGCCGACCGGCGTGACGGGGCGGCTGCCCGTGCCGATCGAGGAGGTCGAGCCGGTCAGCGAGATCGTCAAGCGCTTCAACACCGGGGCGATGAGCTACGGCTCGATCTCCCAGGAGGCGCACGAGACCCTCGCGATCGCGATGAACCGCCTCGGCGGCCGCTCCAACACCGGTGAGGGCGGTGAGGACGTCGACCGCCTGCTCGACCCCGAACGCCGTTCCGCCGTCAAGCAGGTCGCCTCCGGCCGATTCGGGGTGACGAGCCTCTACCTCACGCACTCCGACGACATCCAGATCAAGATGGCGCAGGGTGCCAAGCCCGGCGAGGGCGGGCAGCTGCCCGGTCACAAGGTCTACCCCTGGGTCGCCAAGACCCGGCACTCCACGCCCGGTGTCGGCCTGATCTCGCCGCCGCCGCACCATGACATCTACTCGATCGAGGACCTGGCCCAGCTGATCCACGACCTCAAGAACGCGAACCCGGCGGCCCGCATCCACGTCAAGCTCGTCTCCGAGATCGGGGTGGGCACCGTCGCCGCCGGCGTCTCCAAGGCGCACGCCGACGTCGTGCTCATCTCCGGGCACGACGGCGGTACGGGCGCCTCGCCGCTCACCTCGCTCAAGCACGCGGGCGCGCCGTGGGAGCTCGGCCTCGCCGAGGCGCAGCAGACCCTCGTGCTGAACGGGCTGCGCGACCGCATCGTGGTCCAGGTCGATGGTCAGCTCAAGACCGGCCGCGACGTCGTCGTGGCAGCGCTGCTCGGCGCCGAGGAGTTCGGCTTCGCCACGGCGCCCCTCGTGGTCTCCGGGTGCGTCATGATGCGTGTCTGCCACCTCGACACCTGTCCCGTCGGCATCGCGACCCAGAACCCCGAGCTGCGCTCGCGCTTCTCGGGCAAGCCGGAGTTCGTCGAGACCTTCTTCGAGTACATCGCCGAGGAGGTGCGCGAGCACCTCGCCTCGCTCGGCTTCCGCTCCGTCGAGGAGGCCGTCGGCCAGGTCGGCAGCCTCGACCTCGAGAAGGCCATCGCGCACTGGAAGGCCTCCGGCCTCGACCTCAGCCCCATCCTCGCCGTCGCCGACAACCCCACGGGTGGCACGCTGCACCAGTCGGCCACGCAGGACCACGGGCTTGACAAGGCGCTCGACAACGAGCTGCTGAGCCGTGCCCTGTCGGCCATCGAGACCGGCGAGCCGTTGCGCACCCAGATCGCGGTGCGCAACGTCAACCGCACGGTCGGCACGATGCTCGGCCACCACGTGACCAAGGCGCACCCGCACGGCCTCGCCGACAACACCATCGAGCTGACCATGACGGGCTCCGGCGGGCAGTCCTTCGGCGCGTTCCTGCCCGCCGGCGTGACCATGCAGCTGTTCGGCGACGCGAACGACTACGTCGGCAAGGGCCTCTCGGGCGGCCGCGTCGTGGTGCGTCCGCACCGGGGGACTGCGCTCGTGGCAGAGGAGAACGTCATTGCCGGCAACGTCATCGGCTACGGCGCCACCGCCGGGCAGCTGTTCCTGCGCGGCATCGTCGGGGAGCGCTTCTGCGTGCGCAACTCGGGTGCCCACGCCGTCGTCGAGGGCGTGGGCGACCACGGCTGCGAGTACATGACGGGCGGCACCGCGGTCGTGCTCGGCGGGACCGGGCGCAACTTCGCGGCCGGTATGTCCGGCGGCCTCGCATTCGTCCTCGACCTCGACGCCGCCCTCGTCAACCCCGAGATGGTCGATTTGCTGCCGCTGCGCGAGGGCGACGACGAGCCCCTTCGCGAGCTGCTCGAGTACCACTCGAGGTGGACGGAGTCCCCGGTGGCGCGATCACTGCTCGACGACTGGGCCACGGCACGCGAACGGTTCACGCTCGTACTGCCGCGTGACTACCAACGAGTCCTCGACGTCCGTGCCCAGGCACAGCAGCAGGGCCTCGACCTCGACGGACCTGACGTGTGGAACCGGATCATGGAGGCTTCCCGTGGCTGACCCCCAAGGCTTTCTCACCACCCGCGAGCGCGAGCTCCCGGCCCGCCGTCCGGTCCCGGTGCGCATCCGGGACTGGAAGGAGGTCTACGAGGAGCAGGAGCTCGGGCAGCTCCAGCGCCAGGCCGGTCGCTGCATGGACTGCGGCATCCCGTTCTGCCACTCGGGATGCCCCCTGGGCAACCTCATCCCCGAGTGGAACAACCTGGCGTGGCGCGGCGACTGGTCGGATGCCATCGAGCGGCTGCACGCGACGAACAACTTCCCGGAGTTCACCGGGCGCCTCTGTCCGGCGCCGTGCGAGACCGCGTGCGTGCTCGGCATCAACCAGCCGGCCGTGACGATCAAGCAGGTCGAGGTCACCACGATCGAGCGGGCGTTCGACGAGGGCCTCGTCAAGCCGCTGCCTCCCGAGCGCCTCTCCGGCAAGACCGTCGCCGTCGTCGGCTCGGGCCCCGCAGGACTTGCGGCCGCCCAGCAGCTGACCCGCGCCGGCCACACCGTCGCCGTCTTCGAGCGCGCCGACAAGCCCGGTGGCCTGCTGCGCTACGGCATCCCCGAGTTCAAGATGGAGAAGTCGGTCCTGGACCGCCGGCTCGACCAGATGGCGGCGGAGGGCACCCGTTTCCGCAACGGCATGAACGTCGGCGTCGACATCACCGGCCGCCAGCTCCGCGACCGCTACGACGCCGTCGTGCTCGCGCTCGGCGCGACGGTCCCGCGCGACCTCGACGTCCCGGGCCGCCGGCTCGGCGGCATCCACCAGGCGATGGAGTACCTCCCGCAGGGGAACCGTGCGGCGCTCGGCGAGCAGGTCGAGGGCCAGATCCTCGCCACCGGCAAGCACGTCATCGTCATCGGTGGCGGCGACACCGGAGCCGACTGCATCGGCACCGCGCACCGTCAGGGTGCGGCCTCGGTCACGAGCCTCGAGATCATGCCGCAGCCCGGTGAGGAGCGCCCTGCCAACCAGCCCTGGCCGACCTACCCGATGCTCTACCGCGTCGCGAGCGCGCACGAGGAGGGCGGCGAGCGGGTCTACGCCGTCAGCAGCACGGAGTTCCTCGGCGACGATGACGGCAACGTCGCCGCGCTGCGCCTCACCCAGGTGGAGTTCGTGGACGGCCGGCCGAGCGCCAAGCCGGGCACCGAGCGAGAGATACCGGCTCAGCTCGTGCTCTTCGCGATGGGCTTCCTCGGGCCGCAGGGACCGGGGGTCGTCGAGCAGCTCGGCGTCGACCTCGACGAGCGGAGCAACGTCCGGCGCGACCAGAACTTCATGAGCTCCGTTCCCGGCGTCTTCGTGGCCGGCGACGCCGGTCGCGGCCAGTCGCTCATCGTCTGGGCCATCGCCGAGGGCCGCGCGGCTGCAGCCGGCGTCGACGCCTGGCTGACGGGTTCCAGCTCGCTCCCGCGACCCGTGGCGCCGACCGACCGCCCGCTGACCGTCTGACCTTCACCGGCACCCCACGCGGTGACCCACGTCACAGCACCCATAAGGTTGAAACATGCGTCGCGCCAAGATCGTCTGCACGATCGGACCCAAGACCTCATCTCCCACCCAGCTGCGCGCCCTTGTCGACGCCGGCATGGACGTCGCCCGGCTCAACCTCTCCCACGGTGACCACTCCGTGCACGAGCAGGTCTACCGCGACGTCCGCGCGGCGAGCGACGCCTCGGGCCGCGCCGTCGGCATCCTCGTGGACCTCCAGGGCCCCAAGATCCGCACGGGCCGCTTCTCCGGGGGCCCGGTGACGCTGAGCCAGGGTCAGCGCTTCACCATCACCACCCGTGAGGTCGACGGCGACGACACCATCGTGGGCACGACGTATGCCGGCCTGCCCGGGGACGTGACTCCCGGCGACGTCCTGCTCATCGACGACGGCAAGGTGATGCTTCGCGCGGTCGAGGTCACCGACACCGACGTGCTGACCGAGACCGTGGTGGGCGGGCAGGTCAGCAACAACAAGGGCATCAACCTTCCCGGCGTGGCCGTCAGCGTGCCGGCGCTGTCCGACAAGGACCGCGAGGACCTCCGCTTCGCGATGCGCCTCGGAGTCGACATGATCGCGCTGTCGTTCGTGCGCTCTGCCGACGACATCGTCGACGTGCACGCGATCATGGACGAGTTCGGCGACCGAGTGCCGGTCATCGCGAAGATCGAGAAGCCGCAGGCCGTCGACAACCTCGAGGGCATCGTGGCGGCCTTCGACGGGATCATGGTCGCGCGTGGCGACCTCGGCGTCGAGATGCCGCTGGAGGACGTGCCGCTCGTGCAGAAGCGCGCCATCGAGCTCGCCCGCCGCGAGGCCAAGCCGGTGATCGTCGCCACGCAGGTGCTCGAGTCGATGATCGAGAACCCCCGGCCGACCCGCGCCGAGGCCTCCGACGCCGCCAACGCCGTGCTGGACGGCGCGGACGCGCTGATGCTCTCCGGCGAGACGTCCGTCGGTGCCTGGCCGATCGACTCGGTGCGCACGATGGCGCGGATCATCGAGTCCACCGAGGAGCACGGCTACGACAAGATCGCCCGGATGAAGACCAACCCCAAGACCGTCGGGGGAGCGGTGACCAAGGCCGCCGTCGAGATCGGCGAGGTCGTGGGCTCGAAGTTCCTCATCGTCTTCACCGAGACCGGTGGTTCGGCCACGCGGATGGCCCGCATCCGCCCGCGGCTGCCCATGCTGGCCTTCACGTCCGAGCCACGCGTCCGCTCGCGTCTCGCGCTCGTCTGGGGCATCGAGACCTACCTCGTGCCCCGCATGCACCACACCGACCAGTTCGCCATGCAGGTCGACCTCAAGCTCATCCCCGAGGGCCGGGTGGCCGAGGGCGACCGCGTCGTCATCGTGGCCGGTTCCCCTCCCGGCATCCCAGGCTCGACGAACGCCCTGCGCGTGCACCGCGTCGGCGACGCCGTCAACCGCGCCGCTCCGGCATACCGGCCGGAGGAGGTCACGGGCTGACGGCCCGATGCCGGCACCGGGTCCGCGCATGCGGTCACCCGGGTATGCTGGCGCGGCACTCCGGCCGGGGTGGTGGAATGGCAGACACGGGGCACTCAAAATGCTCTGACCGCAAGGTCGTGCGGGTTCGAGTCCCGCCCTCGGCACCTCGTGGTTCACCGTCCCGAAACGCGGCCGGAACCTCGCCCCGGCTAGGCTTTCCTCGTGAGCACTGACGAGAGCACCACCCCCAAGC
>NZ_JBYTCI010000016.1:0-84300 GCF_058790095.1 Terrabacter sp. FW104-15G4B
GAGCTGACCACGCCCCCCGCCCTCCCCGACAACGGCCTGCGGGTCGTCGCGCTCGGCGGGCTCGGCGAGGTCGGACGCAACATGGCCGTGCTCGAGACCAAGGGCAAGCTGCTCGTCATCGACTGCGGCGTGCTCTTCCCCGAGGACCACCACCCGGGCGTCGACCTCATCCTCCCGGACTTCACCTACATCCGCGACCGCCTCGACGACATCGAGGCGATCGTGCTGACGCACGGCCACGAGGACCACATCGGAGCCGTGCCCTACCTGCTCAAGCTCAAGGGCGACATCCCGATCATCGGCTCCACGCTGACCCTCGCCCTCGTCGAGGCCAAGCTCAAGGAGCACCGCATCCGGCCCTACTCGATGGCCGTGCGCGAGGGGCAGCGTGAGCGGCTCGGGGTCTTCGACCTCGAGTTCGTCGCCGTCAACCACTCCATCCCCGACGCGCTCGCCGTCTTCGTGCGCACCGAGGCCGGCACCCTGCTGCACACCGGCGACTTCAAGATGGACCAGCTGCCGCTCGACGGCCGGCTCACGGACCTGCGTGCCTTCGCCCGCCTCGGCGAGGAAGGCGTCGACCTCTTCCTCACCGACTCGACCAACGCCGACGTGCCCGGCTTCACCACGCCGGAGCTCGAGATCGCTCCCGCCATCGACAAGGTGTTCCGGCACGCCCAGCGCCGGGTCATCGTCGCCTGCTTCAGCAGCCACGTGCACCGCGTCCAGCAGGTCCTCGACGCCGCCGAGAAGGCCGGCCGCAAGGTCGCCATGGTCGGCCGGTCGATGGTGCGCAACATGGGCATCGCCGCCGAGCTCGGCTACCTCAGGGTGCCCGACGGCATCCTCGTCGACATCAAGAAGCTCGACAGCCTGCGCGACGACGAGGTCGTGCTCGTCTGCACCGGCTCGCAGGGTGAGCCGATGGCGGCCCTGTCGCGCATGGCCAACCGCGAGCACCGCATCGACGTCGGCCCCGGCGACACGGTGCTGCTCGCCAGCAGCCTGATCCCGGGCAACGAGAACGCCGTCTACCGCATCATCAACGGGCTGATGCGCCTCGGCGCCAACGTCGTGCACAAGGGCAACGCCAAGGTGCACGTCTCCGGCCACGCCAGCGCCGGCGAGCTGCTCTACTGCTACAACATCGTCAAGCCGCGCAACGTGCTGCCCGTGCACGGCGAGTGGCGCCACATGTACGCCAACGCCCAGCTCGCCATCTCCTCCGGGGTGCGCGAGGACAACGTGGTGCTCGCCGAGGACGGCGTGGTCGTCGACCTCGTCGACGGCCGGGCCTCCGTCGTCGGCGTCGTGGACTGCGGCTACGTCTACGTCGACGGCAGCAGCGTGGGCGGGGCCGACGAGGCCCTGCTCAAGGACCGCCGGATCCTGCGCGACGAGGGCTTCATCACCTGCATCGTCGTGCTGGACGCCGCGACCGGCAAGATCGCGAGCGGCCCGGAGATCACGGCCCGTGGCTTCGTGGAGGACGAGGCCGTCTTCCAGCAGGTCATCCCCAAGGTCGAGCGGGCGATCGAGGAGGCCGTGGCCAACGGCGTCCGCGACGACCAGCAGCTGCAGCAGGTCATCCGCCGCGCGGTGGGCTCGTGGGTCGGCGGCAAGATCCGGCGCCGACCGATGATCATCCCGGTCGTGCTGCAGGCCTGAGGTGAGGGCGCAGGAGGTCGACGGCGGAGCTGCCGCCGGCGACGACGAGGACGTCGACGCGCCTGACGGCGGCTACCACAACGACGGAAGGGGCGCGGGCGACCACGGCGCCGACGAGCAGCACGCGACGGACGCAGACGACGGTATGACCGTGCCTGGCTCGAGCCGTCCCAGCCGTCCCAGCCGTCGCTGGCTCGACGTCGCCATCGGCGTCGTGCTCCTCGTGCTCGTCGCGGTCGGTGCGCTGCGCTGGTACGACTCGACGGCATACGTCGTCGTCGTGCTCCAGACGGCGGGCCCCCTCGTCGTCGTGGGGCTGGGGCTGCTCGCCGTCGTCACCCTCCTGCTGCGTCGCTGGTGGGTGCTGGTGCCCGTCGTCGTCGCGCTCGTCGTGGGGGCGGCCATCGCGGCGCCGGCGTTCCGGGCGACGACCGCGCCGAAGGCGGACATCGACCTGACCGTGATGTCGGCCAACGTGTCGCTCGGCGACGCCAACTCCGGCCAGCTCATGGATGCCGTGCGCTACCACGCCGTCGACGTGCTCGTCGTCATCGAGGCGACGCCGGCGTTCCTGCGCCGGCTCGACGCGGACGGCGCCGGCGACTACTTCACGAAGCGCCAGGGGGTCGCGCGGGCCGGCACCAACACCGGGACCATGGTCCTCACTCGCTTCCCGCTGTCGGTGCGCAGCCGCGGCACCGATCCGGGGGTCGAGGGCACGCAGAGCGTGCAGCCCGAGCTGGACGTCACCACGCCCAAGGGCGCCGTCCGCCTCAAGGTCGCCCACCCGACGGCGCCGCTGCCCGGTGACACCGAGCAGTGGCGGGCCGGGCTGCGTGCCCTGCAGACCTGGAAGCAGCGACTCGGCAGCAGGGGGCCGGTCGTGATGGCGGGGGACTTCAACGCGGGCTTCGGGCACCCGGGCTTCCGTGCCGTCGCCGAGGGCCTCGACGACGCGCAGCGCGCCGACGGGCAGGGGTGGGTGCGCACCTGGCCCTTCTCAGGCCGCGCGTTGCCGGCCTACGTGCAGCTGGACCACGTGCTCAGCCGAGGGCTGACGGTCGTGGCAGCAGGCCAAGTCGCGTACAACCGTGCGGACCACGCCGCCGTCTGGGCGAGCTACGCCCTGCCGGTGCGCTGAGCGCCTTGAGGCGCTGAGGGCGCTGAGGGCGGTGGGCGCACCCGCGCCCGCGCCGGGCCGTCACCAGGGACGCTCGACCTCCACGTCGCGCGGGTCCGCACCCTCGACGGCCCACCCGGCCTCGGTCAGGGTCCACGTCGCCTCGGTGCCGTGCTCCACGAGCCCGGCGACAGCGGTGACGAGGCGCTCGACGCCCTGGAGGGTGCTGCCGAGCCCGATGCTGGCGCGCACGGCTGTGGTGGGCCGCTCGCCCCACGGGTCCTCGAGCAGCTCGTCCACGAGCAGGTGGGCGCAGAACTTGCCGTCGCGCACGCCGATGCCGTGCTCGACGGAGAGCACCTGCGACACGAGCGCGGAGTCCCAGCCCTCGACGGTGAAGGCGACCACCCCGACGCGGTCGCTGTCGTCACCGAAGATCGACAGCACCTCGACACTGGCGACGTCCTCGAGGCCGGATCGCAGGCGCTCGAGCAGGCGCGCCTCGTGCTCCTCGATGGCCTCCCGGTGGCGGCTGATGGTGGCGCAGGCCGCGGCGAGGGCGATCGCGCCGATCACGTTGGGGCTGCCCCCCTCGTGGCGCGCGGGTCCGGTGGCCCAAGTCGTGCCGTCCTCGGTGACCGAGCGGGTGGCCCCGCCGCCGAGCAGGTAGGGGTTCCCGGCGTCGAGCCAGTCGGAGCGACCGGCGAGCACGCCGGCGCCGTAGGGGGCGTACGTCTTGTGCCCCGAGAAGGCGACGTAGTCGGCGTCCCACGCGGCGAGGTCGATGCGGCGGTGCGCCGAGAGCTGCGCGGCGTCGACGGCGACGCGGGCGCCGTGGGCGTGCGCCAGCGCGGCGAAGCGCTCGACCGGCCACACCTCTCCCGTCACGTTGGAGGCGGCCGCGACGACGACGAGGCGGTGGCGCGAGGGGTGGTCGGCGAGGGCTTCCTCGAGCAGTGCGTGCGCGTCCTCCACGGTCTGCGGGACGGGCAACCGGACCGTGCGGAAGCCCCCCCACGGCAGCAGCGTCGAGTGGTGCTCGGAGCCGAAGACGAAGACCGTCGTGCGGCTCGGCAGCGCCTTGCTCAGCAGCGCCCACGAGTCGGTCGTCGTGCGGGTGAAGATCACCGAGTCGCCCTCGCGGGCCCCGACGAACGCCGCAACCTCGGCCCGGGCCTGCTCGTACCACGCACTGGTCAGGCGCGAGGCGAAGCCGGCGCCGCGGTGCACCGAGGAGTAGGTCTCCAGCGCCCGGTCCACCGCAGCCTTCACCGTCTCGAGTGCCGGCGTCGAGGCCGCGTGGTCGAGGTTGGCGTATGCCGTGTCGCCGCGGAGCGTCGGCACGCGCAGTCCCGCACCGACGACGGTGGGCAGCGCGCGTGCCTCGGGCACGACGTGCAGGGCGCGGGTGCGCACGGCCGGAGCCGGAGAGCCGCCACAACCGGAGGCGGCACCGTGAGAGGGGTGGACGGGATTGACTGAGGGACGGGTCGAGGAGAGGACCGACATGGGAGTGCTCCTGGGGTCATGGGACCCACCCGGTGCGGGTCCGCGCTTGCCGACCTCGATCTCACGAACGGACCGAGGGTGGCCTGGTCGTCACCCGGAGCACCCCACCGCGGAGGAGGGTTGCTGGCCAGCGAGCCGGGGCTTGTCACTGGCACTCATGACCTGCGAAGGACGATAGAGCGGCGCGTCGTTCCCTGTCCACCTCTCGGTACTCGGGTGTCGCGATCTGAGACGGCCGCGGGAGGCGCCGCGCCGCTGCCTCGTCGACCGGCCTGCGCGATCCGTCCTGGTGCGCGTGTGACGCGTGAGTTCAGCGGGGCGTTGGCGTACGGTGCCAGCATGGCGTCACGACCCTCCAGCAGCCAGCGATCGAGCACCGCCGCGGCCACGCGCGCCAAGGGCGGCTCGAGCGGCGCGTCGTCGCGCCCGCCGGCAGCCCGGTCGACGCGGCCCGCGCAGCGCAAGCCGGCCACCCGGAAGCCGGCGCCCAAGACGCCGTCGAAGGCCAAGGGCGGGGGACTGCCCTTCCCGCTGGGCGCGGTCCGCAACACCTGGATGGGCGTGTCGCACCTGGCTGGGGGAGCGGTGCGCCGGGTCGGCCACAGCGCGGCCGACCTCGAGCCCGAGCACCGCAGGGACGGCATCGGCTTCACGCTGATCGCTCTCGCGGTCGTCGTGGCGGCCCGTGAGTGGTGGGGCGTCTCCGGCACCTTCGGACAGATCGTCCACGCCGTCTTCGCCGGCACCTTCGGGCGCGTCGCGTACGCCGTGCCGCTGGTGTTGCTCGCCGTGGGCCTGCGCATGCTGCGCGCGCCGCAGGACGAGGCCGCCACCAACCGCATCGTCGTCGGCACCATCGCCCTGACCTTCGCCGCGTGCGGGCTCTCGCACTTGGCCGACGGCATCCCGAACCCTCCGGACGGGGCCGACGGCATGCGCGCCGCCGGCGGAATCATCGGCTTCCTCGCCTCCAGCCCGCTGGCGGCTGCCGTCTCGACCTACGGCGCGCTCGTCCTGCTCATCCTCCTGGGCCTCTTCGGCCTGCTCGTGATCACGGCCACGCCGGTCAGCATGATCCCGACCCGGATGCACCAGCTGCGCGCCCTCGTCATCCACCACGACCACGACGACGACGAGTTCGACGACTCCGACGAGACCGACGACGCACCGGCCGCCGCGGTGAAGCGGGCCCGCCGCAAGCCGGTCGACCTGGCCGACCGCGACGGAGACGAGGCCTTCCGCCAAGCCGCCCAGAAGGCCCTCGAGGACGAGGGCTCCACGAGGCCGCGTCCCGGCGAGAAGCGCCCGACGCCTCCCGGCCTGCTGGCTCCCCGCCCCGGCGGCGAGAAGGGCGGCGAGAAGGTCATCGACGCCACCGACCCCAAGACGCTCGGGGCGCCCGACACCAGCAGGGTGGGGCCCAAGGCCGAGCTCATCCCGCCGCCGATGTCCGAGCTCCCGGCCCGCGTGGAGCAGCTGAGCCTCGGTGGGGACATCACCTACCGCCTGCCCGACCACTCCATGCTGACCCCGGGTGCGCCGCACAAGACGCGCAGCGAGACCAACGACCGCGTCGTCGAGTCGCTGACGAACGTCTTCGACCAGTTCGACATCGACGCCGCCGTCACCGGCTTCACCCGCGGTCCGACGGTCACGCGCTACGAGGTGGAGCTCGGCTCGGGCACCAAGGTCGAGCGGGTCACCGCCCTCTCCAAGAACATCGCGTATGCCGTGGCCTCGGCCGACGTGCGCATCCTGAGTCCCATCCCGGGCAAGTCCGCGATCGGCATCGAGATCCCCAACCTCGACCGCGAGAACGTCGCGCTCGGTGACGTGCTGCGCAGCCACACCGCGCGGAGCAACGAGCACCCGATGGTCATGGGTGTCGGCAAGGACGTCGAGGGCGCCTACGTCATCGCCAACCTCGCGAAGATGCCCCACCTGCTCGTCGCGGGCGCCACCGGCTCCGGCAAGTCGAGCTTCGTCAACTCGATGATCACCTCGATCCTCATGCGCTCGACGCCTGAGGAGGTGCGCCTCATCCTCGTGGACCCGAAGCGCGTGGAGCTCACGGCATACGAAGGCATCCCGCACCTCATCACGCCGATCATCACCAACCCCAAGAAGGCCGCCGAGGCACTCGCCTGGGTCGTCAAGGAGATGGACCAGCGCTACGACGACCTCGCGGCGTTCGGCTTCAAGCACGTCGACGACTTCAACAAGGCGGTCCGTGCCGGCAAGGTGAAGCCGCTGCCGGGCTCGGAGCGCCAGATCACGACCTACCCCTACCTGCTCGTCGTCGTCGACGAGCTCGCCGACCTCATGATGGTCGCCCCGCGCGACGTCGAGGAGTCGGTGGTGCGCATCACGCAGCTCGCCCGCGCCGCCGGCATCCACCTCGTCCTCGCGACGCAGCGCCCGTCGGTCGACGTCGTCACGGGCCTGATCAAGGCCAACGTGCCCTCGCGCATGGCGTTCGCGACGAGCTCGCTCGCCGACAGCCGCGTCGTGCTCGACCAGCCCGGCGCCGAGAAGCTCATCGGCCAGGGTGACGCGCTCTTCCTGCCGATGGGCGCGAGCAAGCCGATGCGTGTGCAGGGCGCGTGGGTCAACGAGTCCGAGATCCACGAGGTCGTCAAGTTCGTCACGACCCAGCTCAAGCCCAACTACGTCGAGGACGTGACCGTCGCTGCACCGAAGAAGCAGATCGACGACGACATCGGCGACGACCTCGACGTGCTGCTGCAGGCCACCGAGCTCGTCGTGACGACGCAGTTCGGCTCGACCTCGATGCTGCAGCGCAAGCTGCGCGTCGGCTTCGCCAAGGCCGGCCGGCTCATGGACCTGCTCGAGTCACGCGGTGTCGTGGGCCCGAGCGAGGGCTCCAAGGCGCGTGACGTGCTCGTGCGCCCCGACGACCTCGAGCAGACCCTCGCGCTGCTGCGCGGCGACGACGTGCCGCACCCCAACGAGCCCGCCGACCTCGTCGACCTCGTCGAACCTGCGCAGCCGTATGCCGCCCCACCCGTCGACATCGAGCCGCCGGAGGTCTCGGCCGGCTACGTCGACGAGCAGGGCGACGTCGCGCCGCAGCGCACGGCGTCGCTCGTGGCCGAGCGTGGCGAGCAGCGACGCGGCGACGACGAGACGACGGCGGTGCCGACGGCCCGGTGGACGCCCGGAGACATGACGCCCACGGTCGAGGAGGACGACGAGGAGTCCGAGGACGCCTGGAACCTCACCGACCGCGGCGGCCGCGAACGCTACTGACCCCGGCTCTCTCCAACCTCGAGAGGCCACGAACCGGGGTGCCGCGCGAAGCGCCACCCTCTCGGTTCGTGGTCTTTCGACGCTGCGGGGGTGCGGGGTGGCGCACAGCACCTCGCCGATGCTGCTGCGCGTTCTTGACGGGGCGCCACTAGAGTCCCAGTCGTGAGTGCGTCCCTCGAGCTCTGGCCGTCATCGCCTCGTCGACCGGGGCCCCCGTCGGGAATCCACCGGCTGCGTCGCAAGATCGCCGAGCTGCCGTGCGCGCTGCTGCTCTTCGCGCAGCTCGCGGCGCTGGTGGCCTATCCGTTCGTCGAGACCCGCGCGGGCGACGTCCGCGAGACGGGCCGGGCGATCTTCGGACTCATCGGCCTCCTCGTGCTCTTCCTGGCCGTCCGTGCGGTGCGTGCCACGCCGGCCCTCACCTGGGTCGCGATCGTGCTCGGCGGGCCCGTCGTGCTGCTGACGATCGCGGAGGCGGTGTGGCCCGCCAACGACGTCATCGCGTTCTGGAGCGCCCTGCTGCACGCGCTCTTCTACTTCTACACCGGCTACGGGCTGCTCCGGTACATGTTCGCCGACAACTGGGTGACCCGCGACGAGCTGTACGCGACCGGCGCGACGTTCACGGTCGTCGCGTGGGGCTTCGCCTACCTCTACGTCGCCGTGCAGCTGCTGTGGCCCCACTCGTTCACGATCTACGGCGAGGCTGCCCCCGGCACGCGCACGTGGTTCGAGCTGCTCTACCTGTCGATCACGACGATGACCTCGACGGGCCTGTCGGACATCATCGCCGTCGAGCCGCACGCCCGCGCGTTCGTGCTGCTGCAGCAGATCGCGGGCATGCTCTACGTCGCGCTCGTCGTCGCTCGCCTCGTCGGGCTGACCATCGCCCGCTTCCGCCAGTAGGCGCGAACGCCCGGAGGGCGTATGCCGTGTGCCCGGGCGGCGCTCAGACGGCGCCGTCGAGCTCGGCGAAGGTCCGCAGGCTCGGGGCCCGGGTGGCCTGCAGGTCGCGGGCCACGGCCTCGACGTCGTGCATGACGCGCAGGGTGTTGCCACGGACCAGCCGGGCGACGTCGGCCTCGGACCACGAGCGCTCGAGCAGGGCGGCGACGAGCCGGGGGTAGCCGCTGACGTCCTCGAGGCCGACCGGGAAGGTGTCGGTGCCGTCGTAGTCGCCGCCGAGGCCGATGTGCTCGACGCCGGCGACCTCGCGGACGTGCTCGAGGTGTGCGACGACCTGCGCGATCGTCGCGTCGGGCTTGGGGTGCTCGCGCTGCCAGATGGCGGTGAACCGGCCGAACGCCTCCCAGTCGCGGGCCTCGACGCCCAGCTGCGCGGCTGCGGCCGCTGCCTCGACGCGCCAGGCGGCCGTCGCGGGCGAGACGAACTCGGGCACGAAGGTCACCATGCACACGCCGCCGTTGGCTGGCAGCGCCGCCAGCACCTCGTCGGGCACGTTGCGGGGCGTGTCGCACAGGGCGAGCGCCGACGAGTGGCTGAAGATGACCGGCGCGTCGGTCGTCTCGAGCGCGGCGCGCATCGTCGTCGGCGCGACGTGGCTCAGGTCGACCATCATCCCAAGCCGGTTCATCTCGCGCACGACCTCGCGGCCGAACTCGCTCAGGCCGCCGACGACAGGGACGTCCGTCGCGGAGTCGGCCCACGGCGTGTTGTCGTTGTGCGTCAGCGTCAGGTAGCGCACGCCGAGCACGTGGAGCAGCCGCAGGGTCCCGAGCGAGCAGCCGATGGAGTGGCCGCCCTCGGCTCCCAGCAGCGAGGCGACCCGACCCGACGCGGTGGCCGCGTCCACCTCGTCCGCGGTGCGGGCGAGAGCCAGCCGGTCGGCATACGTCCCGATCATGCGGTGCACGCCGTCGACCTGCTCGAGCGTCGCGATGACAGCCGAGTCTCCCTGGAGGGTGCTCGGCACGAAGACCGACCAGAACTGCGCCCCCACGCCGCCCGCCGCGAGACGGGGCAGGTCGGTCTGGGTCGTCGTGAGGGTCCCGGCGATGTCGAGAGCCTGGAAGTCGTAGCCGGTCAGCTCCCTTGCCGCCCAGGGCAGGTCGTTGTGGCCGTCGACGAGGGGGTGCGCCCGGAGCAGCTCACGGGCCCTCGCGAGGGCGTCGTCGTGGCCGGGAGGGGCGGTTCCGAGCATGTCGGCCATTGAACACCCCGGCATCTAGAGTGGACGCATGACCCCTCCCCACCCGAGCGCCCACAGGAGCGTCGCACTCGTCACCCTCGGGTGCACGCGCAACGAGGTCGACTCCGAGGAGCTGGCCGGACGGCTGCTCGCGGAGGGCTGGCGTCTCGTCGACGACGCCGCCGAGGCCGACGTCGCCGTCGTCAACACCTGCGGCTTCGTCGAGCAGGCCAAGAAGGACTCCATCGACGCCCTGCTCGAGGCCTCCGACCTCAAGGGCGAGGGAGGCCGCACCCAGAAGGTCGTCGCCGTGGGTTGCCTCGCCGAGCGCTACGGCAAGGAGCTCGCCGACCAGCTGCCCGAGGCCGACGCCGTGCTCGGCTTCGACTCCTACCGCGACATGAGCACCCACCTGCAGACGATCCTCGCGGGCGGGCACGTCGAGAGCCACACGCCGGGTGACCGCCGCACCCTGCTCCCGCTCACGCCGGCCAAGCGCCAGCAGGGGTCTGCGTCCGTCGCGCTCCCCGGCCACGGCGACGCCCCGGCCCTGGCCGACGACGACGTGCCGACCCCCGCCTCGGGCCCGCGGGTCATCCGCGCCCGCCTCGACGGCCGCCCCTGGGCGCCGCTCAAGATCGCCTCCGGCTGCGACCGGCGCTGCTCGTTCTGCGCGATCCCGATGTTCCGGGGGGCGTTCGTCTCCCGCCGTCCCGCCGACGTCGTCGCCGAGGGCCGCTGGCTCGCCGAGCAGGGCGTCAAGGAGCTCTTCCTCGTCTCCGAGAACTCCACGAGCTACGGCAAGGACCTCGGCGACCTCGCCCTGCTCGAGAAGCTGCTGCCCGAGCTGACGGCGATCGAGGGCATCGAGCGGGTCCGCGTCTCCTACCTCCAGCCGGCCGAGATCCGTCCCGGGCTGCTGCGCGCCATGGCCGACATCCCCGGCGTCGTGCCCTACTACGACATCTCCTTCCAGCACGCCTCCGAGCCGCTGCTGCGCTCGATGCGCCGCTTCGGCTCGCGCGAGGCCTTCCTGGACCTGCTGGCCCGCGTGCGCGCCGACGCCCCGGAGGCCGGCATCCGCTGCAACGTCATCGTCGGCTTCCCCGGCGAGACCGAGGCCGACCTCGCCGAGCTCGAGGCCTTCCTCACCGAGGCTCGCCTCGACGTCGTCGGCGTCTTCGGCTACTCCGA
Source organism: Terrabacter sp. FW104-15G4B (assembly GCF_058790095.1). Lineage (NCBI taxonomy): Bacteria > Bacillati > Actinomycetota > Actinomycetes > Micrococcales > Intrasporangiaceae > Terrabacter > Terrabacter sp. FW104-15G4B. Next base: position 10,911 of record NZ_JBYTCI010000016.1, read on the forward strand.
CGAGGACGGCACCGAGGCGGAGTCGTATGCCGGCCACCTGGCCCCCGAGGTCGTGGCCGAGCGCCTCGACCGCTTCACCCGGCTCGTCGAGGAGCTGAACGCCCAGCGCGCCGAGGAGCGCATCGGCGAGCAGGTCGTCGTCCTCGTCGAGGAGATCGACGACGAGAACGGTTCGGTCATCGGTCGGGCCGACTTCCAGGGCCCCGACGTCGACGGCGTCACCATCGTGCACGTCCCCGAAGGAGCCCCGGCGCCCCAGATCGGCGACCTCGTGCCGGCCGTCGTCGTCGGCACCGAGGGGATCGACCTCGTCGCGGAGCCGCGATGACCCCACAGACCTTCCACCGGGGGGAGGGGCCGGCGCCCCGACCCACCGACTGGAACCTGCCGAACGCCCTGACGGTGCTCCGCTTCCTGCTCGTCCCGGTCTACGCCGTGCTGCTCTTCATGGACGACGGCCACCAGCCCTGGTGGCGCTTCTGGGCGTGGGTCGTCTTCGCGCTCGCTGCGGTCACCGACGGGGTCGACGGCAAGATCGCGAGGCGCCGCGGCGAGATCACGAACTTCGGCAAGGTGGCCGACCCCATCGCCGACAAGGCGCTCACGGGGACGGCCTTCATCGGCCTGTCGTTGCTCGGTGTCGTGTGGTGGTGGGTGACCGTCGTCATCCTCGTGCGCGAGATCGGCATCACCGTCATGCGGTTCGTCGTGATCCGCCACGGGGTCATGCCGGCCGGGCGCGGCGGCAAGCTCAAGACGATGCTCCAGACGCTGTCACTGGGCGCGCTGACCTTTCCCCTCTGGGTGCTCCCCTTGGGTGGAGCCTGGCTGCTCGTCGCCTATGTCGTCCTCGGTGCGGCGCTCGTCATGACGGTCGTCAGCGGCGTCGACTACGTCTTCAAGGCGGCGCGCCTGCGGCAGACGAGCGATCGCACCCTGGCCCGACGGGCCGCGCGGGCCGCGCGTGGCACGCGGCAGGCCCGCCTGACGAGCGGCGGAGCGCAGCCCGGGCCCGACCCGTTGACCGGGCCGCCTGGTGGCGCGGTGCCCCCCGAGCGGACCGCGAAGCGGGACTGACGTGGGTGAGGCCGCCGTCACCCCGGGGTCGCTGCTCGTGAGCGCGTTGACCGGGTCCGGCCAGACCCTCGCCTGCGCCGAGTCCCTGACCGCCGGCCTCGTCGCGGCCACCGTGGCCGACACGCCAGGAGCCTCCGCCGTCCTGCTCGGGGGAGTCGTGGCGTACGCCGCCGAGGTCAAGACGCTGCTGCTCGACGTCCCCGCCGAGCTCGTCGCCCGGGTCGGGACCGTCGATCCCGCGGTGGCGGTCGCCATGGCCGAGGGCGTACGCCGACGGTTCGGTGCCACGTGGGGCCTTTCCACGACCGGGGTGGCGGGGCCGGGGCCGTCCGAGGGCAAGTCCGCCGGCACGGTCCACGTCGCCGTAGCCGGACCCGAGGGAACAGCGACCCGCCGCCTGGAGTTGAAGGGGAGCAGGGCGCAGATCCGCTCCGGCACCGTCGACGCGGTACTGCGGCTCGCGCTCGAGCAGACGGGCGCCACTGGCCGAAGTCCCGCCCCGCCGTCATAGCCTCGGGGTACGGTAGGGCTGTCGAGCCGCCCCGAGGCGGCCCCGCAAGACACCCCGGCACCACACCAGCGACCTGAAGGAGGACGGCATGACGACCCTGTTGCGACGCGAGCTCGGTGACGTCCTGCGGGAGCGCCGGCGCGCCCAGGGTCGCACCCTGCGCGAGGTCTCTGCGACGGCCGCGGTGTCCCTCGGCTACCTCAGCGAGGTCGAGCGCGGCGAGAAGGAAGCGTCGTCCGAACTGCTCGCCTCCATCTGCGGGGCCCTGTCGCTCCCGCTCTCGCAGGTGTTGATCGACGTGTCCAGCAGGATGGCCGAGAGCGAGGGACTGGCCGAGGCCGTCCCACTGCCCGTCCCGTCGGGCGACGTGGTGTCCGCCTCCGCTGCCTGATCGTCTACCGTTCTGGGGTGCCCTCGCCCTACTCCGACCTGGATGCACGTCTCGACCGCGTGGGGGAGGTCCACCGCGGGGCCGTGGTATCCGTGTGGCTGGGCGACCTCGCCGGCAGGGTGAGGTACGAGCGCGACGCCCTCGCGCCGCACTACGCCGCGTCGACGATGAAGCTGCCCCTGGTCATCGCGGGCTTCCGTCGTGCCGCCCGGGGCGAGCTCGACCTGGCGGCCCCGGTCCGCGTCAGCGGCACCTTCGCCTCCGTTCACGACGGCTCTGCCTTCGCGCTCGACGAGTCCGAAGACCAGGACCCGCAGACGTGGGCTGCCGTGGGCTCCACGCGCACCGTCGCCGAGCTCGCCGAGCAGGCGATCACGCACTCGAGCAACATCGCCACCAACCTGCTCATCGACGTCGTCGGGCTGGACGAGGTCGCCGAGGTCCTGCGTCTCGTCGGCGCCTCGCCGGCCACCGTGGTGGGTCGCGGCATCGAGGACGCCGCCGCGCGGGAGGCCGGGATCACCAACACCGTGACGGCCGGCGACCTCGGGAAGGTCATGGCGGCGGTCGGCCGGCGCGAGCCCGCCCTCGGCGGCGACCCGGTGCTCGCGCCCGTCGAGGCGCTGCTGGCCCGTCAGGTGCACCTCGACCAGGTCCCGGCCGGGCTGCCACCGGGCACGCCGACCGCCAGCAAGTCCGGGTGGATCCCCGGGGTCTCGCACGACGTCGCACTCGTTCGCCCCGAGGAGGAGCCGCCCTTCGTCCTGGCCGTCTGCACCAGCGTCGACCTCGACGAGGCCGAGGCGGCCGCCTTCGTCGCCGGCATCGCGCGGGACCTGTGGCACGTCGGACACGCAGACGGAGGGCCAGCCGCGTGACGACGATCAACCGGGTCGCGACGACGATCTCCTCCGTGGCCCTGCACACGCCTTTCGTCACGGCGCTGCGCCGCACCGAGACCACCGACACCGTCGTGGTGACGGTGACCGACAGCGACGGCCGCACCGGCTGGGGCGAGGCCCCGCAGGTGTGGCAGGTGACGGGGGAGTCGCTCGCCGGCGCGACGGCCTGCATCGAGACGATGCTGGCCCCCGTCCTGCTCGGACGCCGCCTGGACGACCGCGACGACCTGGCCGCCGCCGCTGCCCTCGTGCAGCGCACCGTCGCCCGCAACTTCGGCGCCAAGGCTGCGCTCGATGCCGCCCTGCACGACGTGCTCGCCCAGGTGGAGGGCACCTCGGTCGCGGCCGTGCTCGCCGGCCGGCCGGACGGCATACCACCCGTGCTCACCACCGACGTCACGCTGTCGGCGGGCGCCGCCGGCGCGCTCGCCGACACTGCCCGGCAACGGGTCAGCGAGGGCTTCCGCACGCTCAAGATGAAGGTCGGCACCGACGCGAGCACCGACGTGCAGCGGGTGGCCGCCGTGCGTGACGCGGTCGGGCCCGACGTCGCCATCCGCCTCGACGCCAACCAGGGCTGGAGCCGGGAGGAGGCCGTGCAGGTCATCCGGGCGCTCGAGGCCGCCGACCTCGGGGTCGAGTTCGTCGAGCAGCCGGTTGTGGCCGAGGACGTCGAGGGGCTGGCGTGGGTGCGTGAGCGGGTGGGCCTGCCCGTCATGGCCGACGAGTCCTGCTACGGACCCTTCGAGCTCGAACGCATCATCCGGCTCGGGGCAGCCGACCTGGTCAATGTCAAGCTGGCCAAGTCCGGCTCCCTGACGGTCGGCCTCGACATGCTGCGACGCGCCCACGAGGCCGGACTGCGCACCATCGTCGGCTCCATGATGGAGAGCCACATCGGCGTCGGCGCAGCGGCAGCGCTCGTGGCGGCCGAGCCGACGACGGAGGTGAGCGACCTCGACGCCGCCTGGTGGTCGGTGAACTCGCCGGTCGACGGCGGAATCTCTTACTCGGGCAACCAGATCCGTGTGCCAACGGCAGGCGGCTTCGGGATCACGGGTTTCGCAGCAGACGCCTGACCGGCCCCGGTGACGAGGAGGGGCTCCGCCGGAGCGGGGCCCATCCTCGTGCAGCACGAGCTCAGTCGCCGACGACCCGGAGCGTGAACGTTCCTTCGCCGTTGCCGGTGACGGACGCGTTCATGCCGACCGCGCGGAGCGACTCGAGGAACGTCTTCGCCTCGCCGTGGACCGTGCCGGCGAGCTGCGCGTCGACCTTGTCGAGGTCGACGAACAGCGCTGCGTTGGAGCTGCTCACGTCGCCCACGGCGAGCTTGAAGGCGTCGGTGTCCCCGAGCTTGCCGCCCGACTGGAGGTCGTCGGCGTAGCCGGGCGTGGTCGCGACGAAGAGCCTGTCGCCCTCGACCTTGTGCGTGAGGACGTCGCTGCCGGCTCCCGCCTTCGCCAGGATGCGACCGACGAGCGCGTCGGCGCGCTTGGCATCGCTCGAGACGACCTTCGCACCGATGGTCGGCACGTCGGACTTGAGGTCCTGGCCGGGCATGGCGAGGGTGAAGGACCGCCCCAGCAGGACCTTGAGGTCGTCGGGCAGCTTGATCCCCACCTCCTTCTCGACCTCGCCGACGAAGTCCGACGTCCCCATTCCGACACCCCCGAATGCCTGCAGCTGCTTCTGGATGGCGGGCCAGCCGGCGTCGAGCATCTGGTCGGCCCCCGAGACGGTGACGGCGGCCATCGTGTTCGCCGGGAGCGAGGCCAGCTCGCTGCCGTCGCCCTTGGACGCCTTGGTGCCATCGGCCCCGCGGGTGACACCGGCCAGCTCGACGTAGTCCGCCTCGAACCGCAGGGCCATGGCGAACCGGCCCTTGGTGCCTGGCAGGGCCGGCATCGAGCCCATGCCGGCACTGCCGCCGAGCCTCTGGACCTCCTTCATGCCGGTGCCCATGTCGAACCACCCCGACAGGACTCCCTGCTCGCCGAGCGCGGCCAGGTCCTGGGCGAAGGTGGGATTGTGCGCCAGCGAGCCCTGGTCCACGGCAGCGAGGGTTGCGTCCCCGACCCCGCGCGGCGTGATGATCGCGTAGCCGTCTCGCATCCGCAGGTCGGTGGCGGAGCTGCCCTTGTCGCACGCGAGGAGCCGGGTCAGGGTGGCCTTCGCCGCCGCCTCGTCCTTCACCTGGACGGCGACGGCGACGTTCGGGTCCTTCTGCGTGCCGCCGGGCCGAACGGCGACGCCGACTCGGTCACCGAGCCAGGGGGCTACGTCCCTGTCATAGCTGAATGCGGCGACACAGGAGTTGCTCGAGTCCTTCGAGGCGACCTCCCACAGCTTGCGGCGCGGGTCGTCGCTGCCGACCGTGTCCTTGACCTGCGGCAGCTTGCCGAGGAACCGAACGGCGGCAACCTTCTGGCCCGCCGACGGGTCGATGTCGAGGCGGAGGTAGGCGTACGCGTCGCCGGGCAGGACGTCGGCGGGCTGGGAGCCTCCGCCACTGAGCGCCTGGAAGGCGAAGGCCCCCGCTCCGCCGAGGGCCAGGGCCAGGGCCACTGCGCCGACGAGCAGCCCCGTCCGGCGGCCGCCGCCCGACCCCTGGGGCCCGGAGGCCTCGGGGTCGTCGGAGAGGGCGACCTCGCCGGGGACGGTCTGCGGCGCAGCCGCGGAGGACGGGTAGGAGTAGGGGCCGTCGGGCCCGGCGTGCTCGGTCATCGTTGCTCCCCTGACAAGTCCGTGCCGGCGCGCCATCGCGCCGGCGGTGTGGACGATACCGGCCACCCGGGAGGCTCGCGTGGGGTTGCGGAAATGTCGTGAGGTCACCGCGGGGGGCACGGTGGCAGGCTCGGTGGTGACAGACTGCTGTGGTGCGGATGAGCCATTTCTGGACCTTGATGGACGACGAGTTCGGCGCGGCGTATGCCGGGTCACTCGCCCGCGACCACGTGATCGGCGCGCTGGGCAACCGCACCGTGGTGCAGGCCCTCGCCGACGGCGAGCCACCGCGGGCAGTCTGGGAGGCGCTGTGCACCGACATGGACGTGCCGCCCGAGCGGCGGCTCGGTCGGGACACGCGGGTCGCGCGAGGCGCGCAGGGCGGTCAGGCCGGGCAGGCTGGTCGGCGCGGAGGCTGACCGCCGAGCCTTCGTGGCAGCGGTCGGCGTGTCGTTGGGACTTCGAACACGTGTTCGGTACTGTTCTCCACAGGTCCTGCGCCACCACCCCGCATCATCCACAGGCCGTCTCGTGGTTCACCCCGATGTCGGCGCCGGCACCTAGCGTCTGACCCGACAGCGGATTTCCCAGAACGAGCCGCCGCCCGGGTCGAAGGTAGACGACCGCAGCGCAGACGGCAGATAGGTGACCGACATGGCATCGGTGCAGGCAAAGGACAAGGACAAGGCACTCTCCTCGGTGATGGGCCAGATCGAGAAGAGCTACGGCAAGGGCGCGGTGATGCGCCTCGGCGACGACGTCCGCCCGCCCATCGAGGTGATCCCCACCGGGTCGATCGCCCTCGACGTCGCGCTCGGTATCGGTGGCCTGCCCCGCGGGCGCGTCGTCGAGATCTACGGTCCGGAGTCCTCCGGCAAGACGACGGTCGCGCTCCACGCGGTCGCCAACGCGCAGAAGGCGGGCGGGATCGCGGCGTTCATCGACGCGGAGCACGCGCTCGACCCGGAGTACGCCAAGAAGCTCGGCGTCGACACCGACGCCCTGCTCGTGTCGCAGCCCGACACCGGCGAGCAGGCGCTCGAGATCGCCGACATGCTGATCCGCTCGGGTGCCATCGACATCATCGTCATCGACTCGGTCGCGGCTCTCGTGCCCCGTGCCGAGATCGAGGGCGAGATGGGTGACAGCCACGTCGGCCTCCAGGCACGACTCATGAGCCAGGCGCTGCGCAAGCTGACCGGCGCCCTCAACAACACCGGCACCACGGCGATCTTCATCAACCAGCTCCGCGAGAAGATCGGCGTCATGTTCGGCTCGCCCGAGACGACGACCGGTGGCAAGGCGTTGAAGTTCTACGCCTCGGTACGTCTGGACGTCCGCCGCATCGAGACGCTCAAGGACGGCACCGACCCCGTCGGCAACCGCACCCGCGTGAAGGTCGTCAAGAACAAGGTGTCGCCGCCGTTCAAGCAGGCGGAGTTCGACATCCTCTACGGCCATGGCATCTCGCGTGAGGGTGGCCTCATCGACATGGGGGTCGAGCACGGCTTCGTGCGCAAGGCCGGTGCCTGGTACACCTACGAGGGCGACCAGCTGGGCCAGGGCAAGGAGAACGCCCGCAACTTCCTCAAGGACAACCCCGACCTCGCCGACGAGATCGAGAAGAAGGTCAAGGAGAAGCTCGGCGTCGGACCGCGCGTCGACAAGCCCGCCGAGATCTCGGACGTGCCCGTCGACTTCTGATCATGGACTCCCGAGAACCGGAGTCCCTGCAGGACCGGATGGCCCGCGCGACGGCAGCCTTGGCTCACGCCGAGGACGTCGCCGCCGGGCGGGCCGACGGTCCGCCCGGTGCGGTCGCCACCGGCGCCCGCCGCGAGGTGACGGTGCCCAGCGACCGTGCTCCATCGGCCGCCCGACCGGCTGCAAGGCGGAGCCGTTCGCGCGCAGGGGGCGGCACCCCGTGGGGCGCCGATGATGCAGGGGAGCGGCCCGACTGGGCGCCTCCGCAAGACGACGCCGAGACCGCCGTCCCGGAGGCCGACGCGGAGTCGGTGGCGCGCGCGATCGTGCTCCGACAGCTGAGCATGGCTCCGCGCAGCCGGACGCAGCTCGAGAAGAAGCTGCGTCAGCGAGGCTGCGAGGACGCGGTTGCGGCCAAGGTCCTCGACCGCATGGCGGAGGTCGGCCTCGTCGACGACGAGGCCTATGCGCAGATGCTGGTGCGCTCCCGGCAGTCCGGCAAGGGCCTGGCCCGGCGGGCCCTCGCCCACGAGCTGCGCCAGCAGGGGATCGATCAGGAGCTCGCCGACGATGCCCTCAGCCAGGTCGACGCGGATGACGAGCGCGTGCGGGCCGAGCAGCTCGTCGCCAAGAAGCTGCGCACCATGCGCGGCCTGGCTCCCGACGTCCAGGCGCGCCGCCTGGCCGGGATGCTTGCACGGAAGGGCTACTCGGGCGAGCTGGCGTGGCCTGTCATCCGCGACGCCATCGACGGGCTGCCGGAGCACCGACGCGACTGACCCGTCGGACGCCCTGGGTCGTGCGGTGCGGACACGACGAAGGGGGTGAGGACCAGGTGGCCCTCACCCCCTCGTGGGTGGTGCTTCGTTACTCAACCGCTCACAGCCGAGCGTGCGCGCTCAGCCCGGCTGAGGAGTGCTCAGACCTCGGCCGGGACGTTGGCGATGGCCGAGACGTCGAACTCGAGCTTGACCTTCTCGCTGACGAGGACGCCACCGGTCTCGAGGGCCGCGTTGAAGGAGAGGTTCCACTCGGTGCGGTCGATGGTGACGTCACCCTCGAAGCCGACGCGGGTGTTGCCGTACGGGTCCTTGGCGGAGCCGGTCTCCTCGAACGGGATGGTGACGGACTTGGTGACGCCGTTGATCGTGAGGTCGCCGGTCACGGCCCACTCGGTCCCGTCGCGCTCGGCGCTGGTCGAGACGAAGGTGATCTGCGGGTAGTTGGCGATGTCGAAGAAGTCGGGGGTCTTGAGGTGACCGTCGCGCTGCTCGTTGCCGGTGGTGACGCTGGCCGCGTCGATGGTCACGGTGACGGAGGAGTTGGCCGGGGTGACGGTGTCGACGTGCGCCGTTCCCTCGAACTGCTCGAAGCTGCCGCGGACCTTGGTCACCATGGCGTGGCGGGCGGAGAAGCCGATGCGCGTGTGGCTGGGGTCCAGGGTGTAGTCGCCGGAGATGTTCTCGACGGCGACCGACGGGGTCTCGGTGACGGTCTCGTCCTTGCTGCGGTTGAACAGGCCCATGATGTTTCCTTCGGAAGTAGTGGTTGAATCTTCAACAACCATGATGGCGTCATGTAGTTGAACTGTCAAGCAAGAGGATCAACAGGATGGGTAGCGCCACTATTCCCCGGCCGCGCGGCGGGCCCCGCGCCGGTCCGGATGCCAGTGCAGGACGACGTACCCTTGTCGGTGCCATGACAACGCAGACTTCCGCACCACAGCCCGCCGCCCGATCGGCCGCCGCGCTTCGGACCTACGACGTGCGAACGCACGGGTGCCAGATGAACGTCCACGACAGCGAGCGCCTCGCGGGGCTTCTCGAGACGGCCGGCTACGTCGACCTCACGAGCCTCCCGGCACCGGAGCGCCCCGACGTCGCGGACGTCGTCGTGTTCAACACGTGCGCGGTGCGTGAGAACGCCGACAACAAGCTCTACGGCAACCTCGGCCAGCTGCGACCGGCCAAGCAGCGGAACCCCGACATGCAGATCGCGGTCGGCGGCTGCATGGCGCAGAAGGACCGCGACACCATCGTGCAGCGGGCGCCGTGGGTCGACGTCGTCTTCGGCACCCACAACATCGGCTCGCTGCCGGCCCTGCTCGACCGCGCTGCCCACAACAAGCGCGCCAAGGTCGAGATCCTCGAGAGCCTCGAGGTCTTCCCCTCGACACTGCCGACCCGCCGCGACTCCGCCTACAGCGCGTGGGTCTCCATCTCGGTCGGCTGCAACAACACCTGCACGTTCTGCATCGTGCCCAGCCTGCGCGGCAAGGAGCAGGACCGTCGTCCGGGCGAGATCCTCGCCGAGATCGAGGCCCTCGTCGCCCAGGGCGTCGTCGAGGTCACCCTGCTGGGCCAGAACGTCAACACCTACGGAGTGGAGTTCGGCGACCGACTCGCCTTCGGCAAGCTGCTCCGCGCGTGTGGTCAGATCGAGGGGCTCGAGCGGGTCCGCTTCACCAGCCCCCATCCGGCAGCCTTCACCGAAGACGTCATCGTGGCCATGGCCGAGACGCCCAACGTCATGCCGAGCCTCCACATGCCGCTCCAGTCGGGCTCGGACAAGGTGCTCAAGCAGATGCGTCGCTCGTACCGGAGCACGAAGTTCCTCGGCATCATCGAGAACGTCCGCCGGCACATCCCGGACGCCGCGATCACGACGGACATCATCGTCGGCTTCCCGGGCGAGACCGAGGAGGACTTCCAGGGCACGCTCGACGTCGTGCGCGAGTCCCGCTTCTCGAGCGCGTTCACCTTCCAGTACTCCATCCGTCCCGGCACTCCCGCCGCCACGATGGAGCGGCAGGTTCCCAAGGAGGTCGTGCAAGAGCGCTTCGAGCGGCTCATCGCCCTGCAGGAAGAGGTCAGCTGGGCGGGGAACCGGGCCCTCGAGGGACGCGAGGTCGAGGTGCTGGTTGCCCCGTCCGAGGGCCGCAAGGACCTCGAGACCAAGCGGCTGTCGGGCCGGGCTCGCGACAACCGGCTCGTGCACTTCGCCGTGCCGGAGGGCGCCGAGGTGCCGCGCCCGGGTGACGCCGTCACCGTGCAGGTGACCTACGGCGCGCCGCACCACCTCGTGGCCGACTCCGGGGTGCAGGGCGGCTTGTATGCCGTCCGGCGCACCCGTGGCGGTGAGGCCTGGGCAGCGCTCCAGGACGCGCCGCAGGGCACCGGCAAGCCGGCCGTCAGCCTCGGTATGCCGTCCATCGGGCGGCCGCTCGCCGCCCCGGTCGCGCCGGGCTGCTCGGTCGTCTGAGCCGATTCGGGCGGGCGCGAGCGTCCATGCTTGACTTGGCGCATGAGCGTGCGACCCATCGTCATCACCGGTGAGCCCGTGCTGCACCGTGCAGCCGCCCTCGTGACCGGGTTCGACGACGAGCTCCGCACCCTCGTCGAGGACATGCACGAGACGAACGTCGCGGCCAACGGCGTCGGGCTCGCCGCTCCCCAGGTGGGCGTGGGACTGCGCGTCTTCGTCTGGAAGATGCCCAACGACGACGGTGTGCCCGAGGAAGGCCACGTCATCAACCCCACGGTCACCACCTCGAAGATCCCTCAGGAGCGCCCGAACCCCGACGAGGAGACGGAGGGCTGCCTGTCGGTCCCCGGCGAGGCGTTCCCGCTCAAGCGCGCTGAGAAGGCACACGTCATCGGCTTCGACCTCGACGGCAACCGTGTGGAGTTCGACGCGACCGGCTGGTTCGCCCGCTGCATGCAGCACGAGTACGACCACCTCAACGGCACCCTCTACGTCGACCGGCTCGACGACCGTCAGTCGAAGAAGGCCCGCAAGGCCGTCAAGCGCAACGGGTGGGGCAAGCCCGGCAACTCCTGGCACCCCGGCGTCGACCGCGACCCCTTCGGCCATGACGAGAGCGTCAGGGACGAGCACGCCGATGAGCTGATCGGCTGAGTGCTCGAGAACCGTGACGCTTGAGCCGCACACGCCGACGGATCCGGTTGAGCCCATCGTGGCCGTGGTGGGTCCGACGGCAACCGGCAAGTCGGACCTCGGTCTCGAGCTCGCCGATCGGCTCGGGGGCGAGATCGTCAACGCCGACGCCATGCAGCTCTACCGCGGCATGGACATCGGGACCGCGAAGCTGGGCGTCGAGCAGCGCCGCGGCATCCCGCACCACCAGCTGGACGTGCTGCACGTGACGCAGGAGGCCAGCGTCGCGGGCTACCAGCTTGCCGCCCGCGCCGACATCGCGGCCATCCGGGCCCGGGGCCACCGCCCGCTCCTGGTCGGGGGTTCGGGCCTCTACGTGCGTGCCGCCCTCGACCGGCTCGACATCCCTCCGACCGACGCCGCGGTGCGCGCTCGCCTGGAGTCGGAGTCAGACCGGGTCGGCGCCGACGCCCTGCACGCAAGGCTGCGCGGCCTCGACCCGCAGGCCGGCGCCGTGATCCTCCCCGGCAACCTCAGGCGCGTCATCCGGGCGCTCGAAGTCATAGAGCTCACCGGCCGTCCCTTCAGCGCGTCGATGCCCACCCGCGAGTTCGTCTCTCCCGCAGTCATGCTCGGCCTGCGGCTCGAGCGCGAGGTTCTGGTTCGCCACATCGACCGACGAGTCGAACGGATGTGGCAGGAGGGCCTCCGGGCTGAGACCGAGACGCTTCTGGCCCAAGGACTGCGCGGCGGTGTCACAGCGAGCCGGGCCATCGGCTACAGCCAGGCCATCGCCGTCATCGGCGGCGAGCTCGACGAGGCTGCGGCCCGCACCGACACCGCGCAGGCCACGCGCCGCTACGCCCGCCGCCAGGAGTCGTGGTTCCGCCCGGACCCGCGCATCAACTGGCTCGACGCCGACGCCCCGGACCTGCTCGACCAGGCCCTCTCGGCGGTTCGCGAGGCGGATGCGCGGGCGCGAAGGGGCGTACCGGAGAATGGCTGACATGACGCGCTTCACCAAGGGCCACGGCACGGAGAACGACTTCGTGCTCGTCCCCGACCTCGAGGGCACGCTCGAGCTCACGCCGGCTCAGGTCCAGCGCATCGCCGATCGGCACGCCGGCCTCGGCGCCGACGGCGTCATCCGGGTGGTGCGAGCGGGGCTCGCGACTGACGAGAGCGTGCGCGCCCAGTCACGCGAGGCGGAGTGGTTCATGGACTACCGCAACGCCGACGGCTCGCTCGCCGAGATGTGCGGCAACGGCACTCGGGTCTTCGCCGAGTACCTCCGTCGGGAGGGACTCGTCTTCGGCTCGTCGTTCGCCATCGCGACCCGGGCCGGCGTCAAGACGGTCCGCGTCGTCGAGGAGGGGTATGCCGTCGACCTCGGTCCGTGGCGCCTCGGTGACGAGGAGGGCGCGCGCCGGGACGGCTTCGACGTCATGGTGCGTCCGCGGCACGGCAAGCCGGTGCCGGCCCTGACGCTCGACCTCGGCAACCCGCATGCCGTCGTCATGCTCCCCGAGGGCATCACGCTCGAGAACCTCGACCTCGGTGAGGCGCCCGAGCTGCACCCGGAGCCTGCCGACGGGTCGAACGTCGAATTCGTCCGCGCGGTCGGGCCTGGTCACATCGCGATGCGCGTCCACGAGCGCGGTGTTGGTGAGACCCGGTCGTGCGGCACCGGCGCCGCGGCGGCCGCGCTCGCCACGCGGTTCTGGTCGGGCGTCGAGGACCTCAGCCCGTGGACCGTCGACGTCCCCGGCGGGCGCCTGACCGTCACCCCGCTGCCGGGGCAGCGCGTGGAGCTGGCGGGCCCTGCGGTGCTCGTCGCCGACGGCGACTTCCCCCTGTGACCCGGGCCGGCGCGCGTTCGAGGTGATGCCGGCAGCCACGTCGGTGCCGCGACCTCCTCCACCCACCGGCCAGCGGTCACGGTCTGTGGCCTTTCGACGGTTTCAGGCGCGGCGGATCTCGAGGATGCGGAAAGCCTTGGCGGACGACAGGCGGGTGCACCGAAGGCTCCGGTCCTGCTCGTTGAGCCACTTCTGCAGGGAGTCCGAGCCGAGGTGCTTCTGCACGACCAGGTGAGCCACCCCGTCGTCGGCGAGCCGCGGGAGCCACCGCTCCAGGAGGGCGTGCAGGGCCGCCTTGCCGACGTGGATGGGCGGGTTGGACCAGATCGTCGTGAAGCGCAGCTCGGCCGGCACGTCGTCCGGCTCGCACAACGTCACGTTCCGGACCCCCGCGGCGTCGGCGTTCAGCCGGGCGAGCTGGAGCGCCCTGCGGTTGACATCGACGCCCCAGACGCGTGCACCGGGGGAGCGCAGTGCCAGGGTGAGCGAGATCGGTCCCCAGCCGCAGCCGATGTCGAGCAGGTCGCCCGTGGGGCTCGGGTCCGGAGCGCCCGCGAGCAGCACGGCGGTGCCCGGGTCGAGGCGGTCGGGGGAGTAGACGCCGCGAGCCGTCGTCAGGTGCAGCCGTCGGCCGTCGAGGGTGACCTCGATCGAGCGCTGCTCGTCCGCCGAGGCCGGCTCGGCGGTGAAGTAGTGGTCGGTCGGCTCGCTCACCGGCGCAACGATATCGGCCACCACCCCACGACCCGGCGGTGTCCGCCTCGCGGGGTGGGTAAGCAACAGCGGGCACAAACGAGTGGCTCGTGGCGTTGGACCACTGCAACCCTAGGGAGAACATGACGAGTAACCACGTGAACCACACCAGCGACTCAGCCCGCGCCGACGAGCGCGAGCGACACCTCTTCGCCACCCGCGCCGACGCCCTGGCGACGCACGACCCCGAGGCGGACGAGACGGCATACCCGCTCTACGACGGGGACCAGCTCGAGCGTGAGGAGCGCGCTGCCCTGCGCCGTGTCTCGGGCCTCTCGACCGAGCTCGAGGACATCACCGAGGTCGAGTACCGCCAGCTGCGCCTCGAGCGCGTCGTGCTGGCCGGCGTCTGGACCGAGGGCTCACCCGAGGACGCCGAGAACTCCATGCGTGAGCTGGCGGCGCTGGCCGAGACGGCCGGTTCGACCGTCCTCGAGGGCGTCATCCAGCGCCGGCAGCGGCCCGACCCCGCCACCTGGCTCGGGAAGGGCAAGGCCATCGAGCTGCGCGACATCGTGGTCGCGGAAGGCGCCGACACGGTCATCTGCGACGGCGAGCTGGCCCCCAGCCAGCGCCGCGCGCTTGAGGACGTCGTCAAGGTCAAGGTCATCGATCGCACCGCACTGATCCTCGACATCTTCGCCCAGCACGCCAAGAGCAGGGAGGGCCGCGCCCAGGTCGAGCTGGCCCAGCTGCAGTACCTCCTGCCACGCCTGCGTGGCTGGGGTGAGTCGATGTCCCGCCAGGCCGGTGGCCGCGTCGCCGGTGGTGAGGGCATCGGTTCGCGTGGACCCGGTGAGACGAAGATCGAGCTCGACCGCCGTCGCATCAACACGCGGATCGCCAAGCTGCGTCGTGACATCAAGGGCATGAAGACCAGCCGCGACACACGGCGGCAGTCCCGCCGCGTCGGCGGGGTGCCCTCCGTCGCGATCGCGGGCTACACCAACGCCGGCAAGAGCTCGCTGCTCAACCGCCTGACCGGCGCCGGCGTGCTCGTCGAGAACCAGCTCTTCGCGACCCTCGACCCGACCGTGCGCCGCACCGAGACGGAGGACGGACGCGTCTACACGCTGGCCGACACCGTCGGCTTCGTGCGCAGCCTGCCGCACCAGCTCGTCGAGGCGTTCCGCTCGACGCTGGAGGAGGTGGCCGACTCCGACCTGCTGCTGCACGTCGTCGACGGCTCTCACCCGGACCCCGAGGGCCAGATCTCCGCGGTCCGCGGCGTGCTGGCGGAAGTTGGCGGCGACCAGATCAAGGAGATCATCGTCGTCAACAAGGCGGACATCGCCGATCCTGAGGTGCTCGACCGGCTGCGCCGGCACGAGCGGCACTGCGTCACGGTGTCGGCCCGCACGGGGGCCGGGCTGGACGAGC
Organism: Terrabacter sp. FW104-15G4B; assembly: GCF_058790095.1. Classification (NCBI taxonomy): domain Bacteria; kingdom Bacillati; phylum Actinomycetota; class Actinomycetes; order Micrococcales; family Intrasporangiaceae; genus Terrabacter; species Terrabacter sp. FW104-15G4B. The sequence goes on from NZ_JBYTCI010000016.1 coordinate 26,112, forward strand.
TGCGGGCCCTGATCGACCGTGAGCTGCCCAAGCCCGACATCGAGCTCGACGTGCTCGTGCCCTACGACCGCGGCGACCTCATCTCCCGGCTGCACGACGAGGCCGAGATCCTCGGGAGCGAGCACGTCGCGGAGGGCACCCGGGTGCGTGCCAAGGTCACGGCCAGCATGGAGCCCGAGCTGGCGGCCTACGTCGTCGTCGCGAGCTGACCCGAGCCGACGTCGTCGAAGGGTCCCCGCCGCGGGCCCCTTCGGCATGTCGGTCCTGGCCTGTCGGAGGCGTCGGGAAGGATGACGTCATGGCCCTGGAGATCCCCTGCCCCTACTGCGGCACGCAGATGTATGCCGAGCAGGCGCACAACCGCTGCCCGGCGTGCCGCTACATCGAGCCCTGCTGCGACGGCGCCCCCCTCGCCGTCTGCGAGACCCGCGCGCCCGAGCGTCAGGCGCCGTGACCGCGCCCTTCGCAGCCCCCGACGACCCCGCCGCCTGGATCACGACGGACCGCCTCCTGCTGCGCCGTCCGCGCGCCGACGACCTCGACGACTACGTTCGCCTGCACACCGATCCGCGCACGTACGCGCATGCCCCCTCGAGCATGCCGACCCCCGGGCAGTGCGGCGAGCGGCTCGCGGACGACCTGGCCGACTGGGAGCGTGAAGGGCTGGGGTATGCAGCGGTCGTCGATCGTGCTCGGGGCGAGGTGATCGGCTGGGCGGGCTTGCGCCGCAAGGACTCCGACGACGCCTTCTTCAACCTCTACTACCGGTTGGCCCACGACCGGCTGGGTGCCGGCCTCGGTCGTGAGATCGCCCGTGCCGTCGTCGCGTGGGCCGTGGAGCACCGCCCCGAGGTGCTGGTGACCGCGATGGTCGACATGGTCAACGCGGCGTCCCTGCGCACGGCGACGGCCGCGGGGCTCGTCCACGTCGGCATGCGCCGCATGCGGGGCGAGCCGGATGGCACGCCCATGGCCTACTTCGAGGCGCCGCGCGTCGTGCTCGTACCGCCGGGCGCGGTGGACGGCAGCCTGCGGGACGACCTCGTGGACCTCTGGGTCCGCGTCAACCGCGCGGGTGGGGCGGTCGGCTTCCTGCCCGAGGCGCCGGCGGACGACGTGGCCAAGGCGCTCGAGCGCCACCTCGACGAGGCCCGCGACGGACGGTCTCTCCTGTGCGTCGTGAGGGACCCTCACGGGCGGCTGGGCGGTCTCGGGTTCTGGGAGCACTCCCGCGGGTTCCCCTACGAGCACGTCGCAGGGCTGAAACGCCTCATGGTCGACCCCGCGGCGCAGGGCCGGCACACGGGACGCATCCTGCTCGGTGGCATGGTCGGGATCGCCCGGCGCGAGCTGCCGTGGGTGGAGCTGCTCAGACTTGACTACCGCGGCGGGCTGGGGCTGGGCCGCTTCTACCGCCGGGCTGGCTGGACGGAGGTCGGCCGGGTGCCGGACGGCCTGCGTCTCGGCGCCGGTGACTACCGCGACGACGTCGCCATGGCGCGCCGGGTCGACGGCCTGCCGCTTCGGTGAGCGAGGGCCGCGGCAGGGACCCAGCGGCAACCTGGCTGCACTCCCGACCTACGACAGGCCCGTCACCGAGCCGTCCTGGGCGATGTCGATGTGCTCGGCGTTCGGCGAGCTGGACAGCCCCGGCATCGTGCGCATGTCGCCGCAGATCGCGTAGACGTAGCCGGCGCCCACGGCGGCACGCACCTCCCGCACCGGCATCCGCCAACCGCGGGGCGCGCCCCGAAGAGTGGGGTCCGACGAGATCGACAGGTGCGTCTTGGCGATGACCACGGGCAGGCCGCCGTAGCCGAGCCGCTCGTAGTCCTTGAGTGCGCGAGCCGCCGCCGGGCTCACGTCGATGCCGTCGGCGCCGTAGACCTGCGTGGCGATCGCCTCGATCTTCTGCTCGAGCGGCAGGTCGAGGGGGTAGAGGAAGTCGAAGCTCCTCGACCCGTGGGCAGCCTCGACGACGACCTGGGCGAGCTCGAGGGCGCCGGCGCCGCCCTCCGCGACGTGGCGCGTCACCGCCGAGCGCACCCCGAGGCTGTTGCAGAAGCGCCGGATCACGGCGTGCTCCGAGTCGTGGTCCCCGGGGAAGGCGTTGATCGCCACGACGGGCTGCACCCCGAACCGGCGGACGATCTCGACGTGCTTGCGCAGGTTGGCGAGGCCTGCCTCCACGTCAGCGGGGTTCTCCTCCAGCAGGCTCGCCGGCAGGGGCCTGCCCGCTTTGACCTCGTAATGGCCTGAATGGCTCTTCAGGGCTCTCACCGTGGCCACGATGACTGCCACGTCGGGCTTGAGGCCACTGACGCGGCACTTGACGTCGAAGAAGCGCTCGGCGCCCATGTCGGCCCCGAAGCCGGCTTCGGTGATGGCGTAGTCGCTGCCGCGCATGGCGATGAGGTCGGCCGTGACCGAGGAGGTCCCGGTCGCGATGTTGCCGAAGGGGCCGCAGTGGATGATCGCGGGGCCGCCCTCGAGTGTCTGGAGCAGGTTGGGCTTGAGGGCGTCGGTCAGGAGCGCCGCCATGGCGCCGGCAGCGTGCAGGTCCTCGGCCGTGACTCCCTTGCCCTCCGTCGTGTAGCCGATGACGATCCGCCCGAGCCGCTCGCGCAGGTCGCGCAGCGAGGTCGCGAGGGTGAGCAGCACCATGACCTCGCTGGCGGCGGTGATGTCGAAGCCGGTCTCGCGGACCACGCCGTCCTGGCGGGCGCCCAGCCCCACCACGACGTTGCGCAGGGCGCGGTCGTTGACGTCGAGCACCCGCCTCCACGTGATGTTCCGGACGTCGATACCCAGCGCGTTGCCGTGGTGCAGGTGGTTGTCGATCATCGCGGCGAGCAGGTTGTGCGCGGAGGTGACGGCGTGGAAGTCGCCGGTGAGGTGCAGGTTGAGCCGCTCCATCGGCACGACGTGGCTGTAGCCGCCGCCGGCCGCGCCACCCTTGATGCCGAACGTCGGGCCCATCGACGGCTGGCGCAGGGCCACCACGGCGCGCTGGCCGAGGTGCTGCAGAGCCTGCGCCAGGCCGACCGAGGTCGTCGTCTTGCCCTCTCCGAGCGGCGTCGGGGTGACGGCCGTGACGACGACGTACTTCGCGAGCGGCCCGTGTGGCGGCTCGTCGAGGACGGCGAGGTCGATCTTGGCGACGTCGCGTCCCCAGGGTTCGAGGTGCTCGGGGGAGACGCCGAGGTCGGCGGCGACCTCGGCGAGCGGACGCAGGGTCGCCGCGTTCGCGATGTCGAGGTCGGTGGGCAGGAGTGCGCTCATACCCCGATACAACCCCCGTGCCCGAGGCGGCACAGCCGAATGGACGCAATGGTGAGTCCGGTGCCGCGCGGCACCGTTCGACGCGGACGCGAGCGCGACGGTCCACAGGTCGGGGGGCCACCGGGGCGCACGCCTCGCGCGGCGGCATACCCTGATCCAATGCCTCAACCACCCGCGCTCGACGACCTCCTCCACGCCGCGGTGTCGGGGGTCGGCGGTGTGGAGCGCCCCGGTCAGGCGCAGATGGCCAAGGCCGTGGCGCACGCGATCGAGGAGGGCGAGCACCTGCTCGTCCAGGCAGGCACCGGCACAGGCAAGTCGCTCGCCTACCTCGTCCCTGCCGTGGCCCACGCCTTCGAGGCCGGCAAGCCGGCCGTCGTGGCCACGGCGACCCTGGCGCTGCAGGCGCAGATCGTCGACCGCGACATGCCGCGCGTCGCGGACGCGCTCGCGCCGGTCCTCGGCCGCCGCCCGACGTACGCGCTCGTCAAGGGCCGCCGCAACTACGTCTGCCTCAACAAGCTCGAGGGCGGCTTCCCCGACGACGAGGACGGGCTCCTGTCGGTGGGCCAGGTCGACGCCTCGGTGGGTCGTCTCGGCCAGGAGGTGGTGCGGCTGCGCGAGTGGGCCTCGACGACCGACTCCGGCGACCGGGACGAGCTCGTTCCCGGGGTGTCGGAGCGGGCGTGGCGACAGGTCTCGGTCTCCGCCCACGAGTGCATGGGTAGCAAGTGCCCCCTCGTCGCGGAGTGCTTCGTCGAGCGTGCGCGCGAGGCTGCCAAGGACGTCGACGTCATCGTCACCAACCACTCGTTCATGGCGATCGACTCGTTCGAGGGCCGGCAGATGCTCCCCGAGCACGACGTCCTCGTCGTCGACGAGGCCCACGAGCTCGTCGACCGGGTCACCGCGACGATCACCGACGAGCTGACCGGCACCATGGTGATGACCGCGGCCAAGAAGGCCGGCCGGATGTCCGAGAACACCGCGGCTCTCGACGAGGCGGGGGAGATGCTCGCGCTGGCCCTCGAGCCCCTCGAGGAGGGGCGGATGCTCGGCATCCCGGACTCCGTGGGTCTCGCGCTGGCGCGGGTGCGCGACACCGCCCGCACGGTGCAGAGCGACCTCAAGCCGCCACCGGGGCAGGAGGCCGACGGTGCCCGCCAGGTGGCTCGCGCCGCGGTCGACGAGATCCAGGAGAACGCCGAGCGCATCCTCGAGGAGCGCGAGCTCGACGTCGTGTGGCTGAACCGCGATCCGCGCCGCGGCCCGGTCCTGCGGGTCGCGCCCATGAGCGTGGCGATGCTCGTGCGCGACAAGGTCTTCGAGGAGCGCACGGTCGTGCTGACCTCGGCCACGCTGGAGCTCGGCGGGACGTTCGACTCCGTGGCGGGCACCATCGGCCTGCGCGGCGACGGGGCGCCGAAGTGGCAGGGCCTCGACGTCGGCAGCCCCTTCGACTACCCCAAGCAGGCCATCGCCTATGTCGCCGCCCACCTGCCACCTCCGGGGCGTGACGGTGCCGGCGACGACACCCTCGACGAGATCGAGGAGCTCATCCGCGCCGCCGGAGGGCGCACGTTGGGTCTCTTCTCCTCGACGCGCGCGGCGCAGACGGCCGCGGAGGTGATGCGCGCGCGGTTCGGCGACGACATCCCGGTGCTCTGCCAGGGCGAGGACCAGATCACGACGCTCGTGCGCCAGTTCGCCCGCGACCCCCGCACGTGCCTCTTCGGCACGCTCACCCTGTGGCAGGGGGTCGACGTCCCCGGCTCCTCGTGCCAGCTCGTGATCATCGACCGCATCCCGTTCCCGCGCCCCGACGACCCGCTGGCCTCGGCGCGCTCGCAGGCCATCGCCCGGATGGGTGGCAACGGTTTCATGGCCGTGTCGGCCACCCACGCTGCGCTCCGGCTGGCCCAGGGCGCAGGGCGACTCGTTCGACGGGCTGACGACCGGGGGGTCGTGGCCTTCCTCGACTCCCGGATGATGACGGCGCGGTATGCCGGCTTCCTCCAGCGCTCGCTGCCGCCCTTCTACCCCACGACCGACAAGAAGATGGTGCTGGCGGCGCTGGCCCGCCTCGACACCATGGCTCCGCCGCCCGTGGCCGTCGAGGAGCCGGCGCTCCGCTCGCTGACCGGGGCCAAGGTGGAGGCCGACGGCACGGAGCACCCGCGACCGGTCGCGGTGGCCCCACCCGTCCCCGTGTCGTCGCGGAGCGCGGTCACCTCCGGGCACGCGTGGACCGACGAGCAGGACGAGGAGCTGCGCGACGCCGCCGAGTCCGGCATGCAGCTCGAGGAGCTCGTCGACCACTTCGAGCTGCCCGAGGAGACCATCGCGGCCCGCGTCGAGCAGCTGGGCCTGACCATCGCCTCGGGTGCGCTCTTCGACTGAGGCCCCCGCCCAGCTCGACAACACACCGAGCAGGTCCCAACATCCCGGGATCGGACCGCGGTGTGTTGGCACCTGCTCGGTGTGTTGCGGGGTGGCGGCATTGCGCTGGCGGGGCGTTCCGGGGTGTCGGGACCGCATGGCACAGTGGGCGCCATGACCGCCCCGGCCGCCCTGCCCTTCGTCCTCGTGACCGGTCCCGAGGACGTGCTCGTCGAGCGGGCTGTCGCCGGAGTGCTCGCCGGGGCGGCCGACGCCGACGTCGAGGTCATCCGGATCGACCCCGCGACCTACGAGTCCGGCGCGCTGCAGATGCACGCCAGCCCGTCGCTCTTCGGCGGCGCCAAGACGATCGTCGTGCGTGACCTGCACGAGTCGCCGGACGAGCTGCAGCTTGACCTCCTCTCACTCCTCGCGACGCCCGACCCCGACGTCGGCCTCGTCGTCGCCCACGGGGGAGGGATGAAGGGCAAGAAGGTCCTCGACACGATGAAGAAGGCCGGCGCTCGGGTCATCGAGTGCCCGGCCATCAAGACCGACCGCGACAAGACCGACTTCGTCCTGAAGGAGTTCGCCGCCGCCCGGCGCAAGATCACGAGCGAGGGCGTGCGCGCGCTCGTCGAGGCCGTCGGCAAGGACGTCCGCGAGCTGGCTGCAGCGTGCTCGCAGCTCGTCTCCGACACGGAGGGCACCGTCGACGACGCCGTCGTCGACACCTACCACGGCGGCAAGGTCGAGGCCACGGGCTTCCGGGTCGCCGACGCGACGGTCGCCGGCCAGTCGGGGGAGGCCTTGCGCCTGCTGCGGCACGCCATCGCCACCGGCGTCGATCCGGTCCCGATCGTCGCCGTCCTCGCCTCACAGCTGCGCCAGCTCATCAAGGTGGGGGCGGCGGGTCGCGGCAGCTCGACCCAACTGGCCAAGAGTCTCGGCATGGCGCCCTGGCAGGTCGACAAGGCCCGTCGCGCCGTCGGTCACTGGAGCCCCGACGGTCTCGCCATCGCCGTGCAGGCCGTGGCCGCAGCGGACTTCGAGGTCAAGGGCGGCGGCCGCGACCCCGTCTATGCCGTCGAGCGGGCCATCCTCACCATCGCCCGGGCCCGAGCCGCCCGCTGAGCGCAGCCCACGCCCGCCCGCACCCGCCCTGGGAGACCGGCCACCCGGCATACGACCGGTTTGGTCGAGCAGGTAGGCCGCTGGTAACTTTGACCCTTGCGTGCGCGCTCAGGTCGTGCGCGCATGCAGGCACGACCCAGAGCCGCTCACGCAGGGTGTCCCCACGCCCGGTCCCGAGCAGCTTTGCCGCCCTCTAACGGCAACCATCCGACCGAACGAAAGAAACCATCAACGTGGCAAACATCAAGTCGCAGCTCAAGCGCATCAAGACGAACCAGAAGCGCACCGAGCGCAACAAGGCCGTCAAGAGCGAGCTCCGCACCTGGATCCGCAAGGTCCGCGAGACGACCGCCTCCGGCGACAAGGACGCTGCGGTCGACGCCCTCAAGACGGCCTCGAAGAAGCTCGACAAGGCTGTCTCCAAGGGTGTCATCCACGAGAACCAGGCCGCCAACAAGAAGTCGGCCATGGCCAAGAAGGTCGCGTCGCTCTGACGTCGACCCCTGCCTGACCTGAACGGGCCCGTCACCTGGTGGTGACGGGCCCGTCTCATGTCCGGACGACCCCGGATCCCGGAGGAGCCGGTCAGGGGTGCAGCGCGCGAGTGGCGGCCACGACCTGCTCGTAGCGCTCCCGGGGCAGCACCGCGCCCTCACGGCGTACGCCCTCGGGGTCGACGCGCACGAGGCGGTTGACGCGGACCTCGCTCGGCCGCCCACGCGGGTCCCAGGCGCCCGAACCTATGTCGACCCACTCCCGCCCCGAGCGGCGCTCCCGGCTCTCGTCCAGGTCGTGGTCCTTGCTCGTCAGGGGCAGGCCCACCAGCCAGTCGGGCTCGCGTCCGATGATGAGCACGGGGCGGTCCTTGCCCTGGCGGTGGTCCTCCTCGTAGGGCACCCACGTCCAGACGATCTCGCCCGGGTCCGGGGCCCCGTCCGGCCGGGGGGCGTATGCCGTGTCCGGCAGGCGGTCCGCGTCGCCCGGGTAGGCGCGTCGACCCCCTCCACCTGCCGGTCGTGCCGCTGACGGCCGCGTGCGGGTGGACGGTGCGGCGGCGCGCACGACGCCGCGCAGGCGGCCGACAAGGCGCTCGAGGGTGCTGGACATGGGAATCACCGTAGCCGCGCCGCCGTTACGGTGTGGTGCACCGACGGGTCGACGGCGATCCGCACCATGCCCCCTCGGCCCCACCGCCGTGAACGCCGACCGACCGACCGAAGCCGGAGACCCCCCGTGAGCCCCGCTGCACGCCGAGCCACCCTTGCCATCCTCGCGCTGGCCGTGGGTGGCTTCGCCATCGGCACGACCGAGTTCGTCACCATGGGGCTGCTGCCGCAGATCGCCGCGGGCACCGGCGTCGACATCGCGACGTCCGGGCACTACGTCTCCGCGTACGCCCTCGGCGTCGTGGTCGGCGCACCGCTCATCGCGGTCGCCGCCGCCAAGGCCCCGCGCAAGGGGCTGCTCATGGGCCTGATGGCCTTCTTCGCCGTCGCCCACATCGGCATCGTCGCCGCCGACAGCTATCCGACCGTCATGGCCGCGAGGTTCCTGGCCGGGCTGCCGCACGGCGCCTTCTTCGGCATCGGCTCGGTCGTCGCCGCCTCCCTGGTCTCGCACCGGCGGCGCACGTCGGCCGTCGCGGCCATCCTCGGCGGTCTCGGCGTCGCCAACGTCGTCGGCGTGCCGCTTGCGACGCTCCTGGGCCAGCGGTTCTCCTGGCACCTGCCCTACGTCATCGTCGGCATCATCGCGGCCCTGACCGTGGGCGCCATCGCCGTCTTCCTGCCGCACCAGCCGCCGACCGGTGAGGAGTCGATGCGCGCCGAGATGCAGGCGCTGCGCCGGCCCCAGGTGTGGCTCGCGCTGCTCATCGGGGTCGTCGGCTTCGGCGGCATGTTCGCGATGTACTCCTTCATCACGCCCACCATGACCACGCTCGCAGGGCTCGACGAGCGCTACATCCCCTGGGTGCTCGCGGCATACGGCATCGGCATGGTGACCGGCATGGTGCTGAGCGGCCGTGTCGCCAACCGCGTCGGCGTCCTCAAGGGGATCATCGGCGCGCTCGCCCTCATCGCTGTGCTGCTGGGGGTCTTCGGGTGGGCCGCCCACACGCTGTGGCTGGCCGTCCTCATGGTCTTCCTGCTGGGCGTCGTCCCGTCGATCGTCGTGCCGCTGCTGCAGACGCGGCTCATGGATGTCGCCCACGAGGGGCAGTCACTGGCGGCCGCGCTCAACCACTCGACGCTCAACACCGCGAACGCGCTCGGCGCCTGGCTCGGCTCGGTCGTGCTCGCCGCCGGCTGGGGCTACGGCGCACCGAGTCTCGTCGGCGCCGGCCTGGCCGTGCTCGGCGTCGGTGTCGCGGTTCTCTCGGCAGTGCTGGAGCGGCGCTCGTCCGCGACCGTCAGTGAGCGCGGGCAGCGCACGGACGCGGCGGCGCCGGTGCGAACGACCGTCTGACCGTCACGGCGCGGAGCCGGGCCTCCACCGGTCGTCATCTGCCGGCTGAGTCGCCGGGGGCGTCGCATCGGGGTAGGGGAGCGGCTGGCCGAGGACGGCCTCGTCGCGTCCCGGAACCGCCGGTGTGCCCGACAGGGCCTCGGTGGGCGGGAACGGGGACAGGGACTCCGCCGACGTCTGCCCCGGCAGGGGAGTCGGCCTGAAGCCCACCATCGCGGGCAGGGAGTAGGCGTCGGGGGCCGGCGGCGACCCCCACAGCCACGGCTCCCGTGGGCGCCAGAGCAGGCGCCCGGCCCGGCGCCGGTCGCGCAGGGCGTGCATGCGCCAGAGCAGCACCGGGTGGCTGGCGGCGGCGTTGACGAGCCAGACGAAGAAGCCCGGCTCGGTGACTGCCCGGTCGGCCATCGCGTCGACGTCGACGGAGCGGCCCAGGTACTTGCCGCCGGCGAGGGTCGCCATGGCCGACCGGGCTCCCTGCGGCGCGAGGGCGTGGCCGTAGTTGTCGGCGGTGAACTCCTGCGCGCGGCTCAGGGTGGAGCCCACGAGCGGGATCCACTGCGAGGCGAAGGTGCCCAGGATGCGCCAGTAGCTGACGTGGCCCGCGGCGATGTGCCCGACCTCGTGCGCGATGACGAAGCGCAGGGCGTCCGGCTCACGCGCGGCGCCGCCGACTTCGAGCAGGTCGCTGTTGATGAAGACGAACCGCCGGAAGCCGTGCCCCGAGGCGGCCGCGTTGAGAACTCCGTTGCCCAGCACGACGTACGCGTCGGGGACGTAGGTGAGGCCAGAGCGCCCGGCCGCGTCGACGAGCATGGCGTACGCCTCGGGGAACTGATCCGGCGCCAGCTTGATCCCGGTGAGACGCTGCTGCGCCCACAGCTGGCCGCGCGCGAACCAGATGAGGACCGGAGCGAGGACGAGCGCCAGCGCGTAGACGTCGGGGACGCGCTGCTCGTCGATCGCGCTCGACACCTCCGAGAGCGCGGCCCCGAGCAGCAGCAGCGAGGCGATCACGGCGACGACCAGCGTCAGGATCTCCCGGGGGTGCCGCACGTGGCGGCGCAGCGGCAGGTGCGACCCGGGGGCCACGGGCAGGACCTGCATGGGTTGGGCGCGCATGGGCGCCATTGTGCGTCACTGCCCGCCCTCGATACAGGCGGAGGGCAGGCGGAGGGACGCGGAGGGCACGCGCGGGTCGCGAGCCCGTGACGGCATACGGCCAAAGCATGGGAGACTGTGGAGGTTGCGGCGGCGCCCTGGCGCCCGCACGCACCCCGTACCATCCCGTCACCCGACTCCTGCGAGGTTCGTCCCACGTGTCGCCCATGGCCCGCTCCGCGTTGGCACCCAACGCAACGCCGCCGGACCTGATCCGCAACTTCTGCATCATCGCGCACATCGACCACGGCAAGTCGACGCTGGCCGACCGCATGCTGCAGAAGACCGGGGTCGTCGACGCCCGCGCTATGCGCGCGCAGTACCTCGACCGCATGGACATCGAGCGCGAGCGCGGCATCACCATCAAGAGCCAGGCCGTTCGTATGCCGTGGGCCGTCGAGGACGCTGCCGGCACGTCGACCACCTACGCGCTCAACATGATCGACACTCCCGGCCACGTCGACTTCACCTACGAGGTGTCGCGCTCGCTCGCTGCGTGCGAGGGCGCGGTGCTCCTCGTCGACGCGGCGCAGGGCATCGAGGCCCAGACGCTGGCCAACCTCTACCTGGCGATGGAGAACGACCTCACCATCATCCCGGTCCTCAACAAGATCGACCTGCCGGCCGCCCAGCCGGAGAAGTACGCCGAGGAGCTCGCCAAGCTGATCGGCGGTGAGCCCGAGGACTGCCTGCGGGTGTCGGGCAAGACAGGGGAGGGCGTCGAGCCGCTCCTCGACACGATCGTCGAGAAGCTCCCCGCCCCGACGGGTGACCCGCACGCCCCTGCTCGCGCGATGATCTTCGACTCCGTCTACGACACCTACCGCGGCGTCGTCACCTACGTCCGCGTCGTCGACGGCAACCTCAGCCCTCGCGAGAAGATCGTGATGATGTCGACCCGGGCGACCCACGAGCTGCTCGAGATCGGTGTCATCAGCCCCGAGCCGGTGCCCGGCAACGGGCTCGGCGTCGGCGAGGTCGGCTACCTCATCACCGGGGTGAAGGACGTGCGCCAGTCGCGTGTCGGTGACACCGTCACCAACGCGAGCAAGCCGGCCACGAAGGACCTCGGCGGCTACCGCGACCCCAAGCCCATGGTCTTCTCCGGCCTCTACCCGATCGACGGCTCGGACTACCCCCTCCTGCGCGACGCGCTCGACAAGCTCAAGCTCAACGACGCCGCGCTCGTCTACGAGCCCGAGACGTCCGCCGCGCTCGGGTTCGGCTTCCGCGTCGGCTTCCTCGGCCTGCTCCACCTCGAGATCGTCCGCGAGCGCCTCGAGCGCGAGTTCGGCCTCGACCTCATCTCGACGCAGCCCAACGTGGTCTACGACGTGTTGATGGACGACGGCAAAGACGTCCACGTCACCAACCCGAGCGAGTACCCCGACGGCAAGATCCGCGAGGTGAGCGAGCCGGTCGTGCGCGCGACGATCCTCGCGCCGTCCGAGTTCGTCGGCGCCATCATGGAGCTGTGCCAGCAGAAGCGCGGCAGCCTCCGAGGCATGGACTACCTCTCCGAGGACCGCGTCGAGATGCGCTACACGCTGCCGCTCGCCGAGATCGTCTTCGACTTCTTCGACCAGCTGAAGTCGCGCACCCGCGGCTACGCCTCGCTCGACTACGAGCCAGACGGCGAGCAGGTCGCCGACCTCGTCAAGGTGGAGATCCTGCTCCAGGGCGAGACCGTCGACGCCTTCTCGGCCATCGTCCACAAGGACAAGGCGTACGCGTACGGCGTGATGATGGCGAGCAAGCTCAAGGACCTCATCCCGCGCCAGCAGTTCGAGGTGCCCATCCAGGCGGCCATCGGCTCGCGCATCATCGCGCGTGAGAACATCCGCGCCATCCGCAAGGACGTGCTCGCCAAGTGCTACGGCGGTGACATCAGCCGCAAGCGCAAGCTCCTCGAGAAGCAGAAGGAGGGCAAGAAGAGGATGAAGATGGTGGGCCGGGTCGAGGTGCCCCAGGAGGCCTTCGTGGCCGCCCTGTCGAGCGACGCCGACACGAGCAAGTCCAAGAAGTAGGCGCGACTCAGGGGTCGAGGAGCTTGCGGCGCAGCCGGTCGGTGTCGGCGCGCCCCCAGCCCTGGCCCTGGAGCCAGCCCAGCGGGCCCCCGTGGCGCTCCTCGAGGACCTCGAGGAGCAGCCGCATGGTGTCGGTGGTCGGGGACTGCTGGGCGACGGTCTTGTCCTTGAGGTTGGCCGCGTAGGCGGGCTTCGTCCGCAGCCGGTCCATGATGCGTGCCACGCGTTCGGACGAGGCCGCGAAGTCGGCGATGACGAGCTCGTCCGACACGCCGACGACCTTGAGCGCGAGACCGACCACGGTGCCGGTGCGGTCCTTGCCGGCAGCGCAGTGCACCACCGCCGCTCCCTCGCTGGCGGCGATCGCGTGCAGCGCCGCCACGACCGAGTCGGGGCGGCTCGCGAGGTAGCTGAGGTAGTGCTCGGACCAGAACTGGTCGTGGCTGCGGCGCCGCTCGCCCTCGCTCGCACCCGGGTCCGGAGCGGTCGCGGCGAGCTGCCGGCGCTCGTCGTTCTCCCACGGCAGGGCGCGCTCTGCGGCGGGGATGCCGGACTCGGTGGTGTCCTCGCGGTACAGCGTGTGGTGGTGGTGGGTGATGACCTCGAGCGCGCGCAGCGGCCCGTCCCCCTCCTTGGCGACCTCGACGTGGGTGCGCAGGTCGATGACGTCGCTGACGCCGAGGTGGGTCACGAGCGCCTCGACGGCCTCGGGCGTGAGGTCCTGCAGGTTGTCGGAGCGCAGGAGCCGGCGCGGCTGCACGACGCCGCCGTCCTCGGTCACCATCCCCCCGAGGTCACGCATGTTGACGACGCCGTCGAGCTCGATCCAGTTGGGGCGGTACACCCCAGCACCCTATGCGACCGGAAAACCGGTTGCTGCTTCGGTGGCGCGGTCAGATATCTTGACGTCAAGAGATTCTCTGGACGAGGAAGAGGACGTCAGTGACGGCGACGACCACCACACCGCTGACCCATCGCGGGCTCCCCGTGGACCGAGACCTGCGCATCCTCGCACTGGGGTCGTTCGCCAACCGCTTCGGTGCCGGGGCCGTCCTCACGACGAGCGCCCTCTACTTCACGCGTCAGGTCGGTTTCAGTGCCACCGAGGTCGCGCTCGCGATGTCCGTCTCAGCCGTCGTGGGGATCGTGGTGCAGGTGCCGGCCGGCCACCTCGGGGACACCCGCGGCCCGCGGCAGGTGCTCACCATGTTCATGGTCGGCGCGGCCGTCTTCAGCGCGCCCCCCGTGCTCGCGACGACGCCGTGGATGCTGGCGCTGCTGCTCGGCGTGCTCGCCTTCTTCGAGCGGGGCGCCGGGGCGGTCAACCAGGGCGTCATCGCCCAGCTCGCGACCGGTGGGCGCGGCGTCCTCTTCAAGGCCTACCTGCGCGCGGTCACCAACACCGCCCTCGGCCTCGGCTCCGTCTTCGGCGGTGCGGCGCTCATCATCGACGAGCGCTGGGCCTACGTCACCGTCTTCGTCCTCAACGCGGTCTTCACCGGCTTCGCCGCCTGGAACACCACCCGGCTGCCGCACATCGCTCCGCACGACCGCGTCGCCGGTGAGCCCCGGTTGGCCGTCCTGCGCGACTGGCCCTACGTCGTCGTCACCATCGTCACCGGCCTCTTCTCCCTGCACTTCTTCGTCATGGAGCTCGGCCTCGCGCTCTACGTCTCGTCCCACACCGCGGCCCCGACCGTCATGGTCGCGGTCCTGCTCGTGCTCAACACGGCAGCGGTCGCCCTCTTCCAGGTGCGGCTCTCGCGGCGCGCGGACTCGGTCGAGGCGGGAGCGAAGGCGCTCGTGCGTGGGGCCTGGTGGATCGCAGCGGGCTTTGCGATCGTGGCGCTCGCCGACCGCGGGACGATGTGGCTGGCCGTCGGCGCGCTCGTGCTCGGCTCACTCGTGCACGTCGTCGGGGAGATGATCGGCTCGGGCGGCCAGTGGGGCCTGCAGATGGGGCTGGCGCCGCACGAGCGGCAGGGACAGTACCAGGGCTTCGCCGGGCTGGGCTTCAGCGTGCTCGCCGTCGTGGGGCCCCCGGTCGTGACCTATCTCTGCGTCGACCTGGGGGAGACGGGCTGGCTCGTCCTGGCCGGCTTCATGGTCGTCGTCGGGTCCGTGTCGGTGCCGGTGTCGCGCTGGGCGCTGCGGTCGCGCGCCCGTTACGGCGTCACGACCCATTCGGGCTGACTCCGCGCTGGAGCCGGCCAGGCGTGCGCCGTGCACGAGGCATCCCTCCGGGCTGGGACAATGGGGGTATGCCGCCCTCCGCCCTTCCCGACGGCGACCCCGCTCCCACGAGCGGTGAGCTGCCCGCAGCGGCCCTCTCGGACCTCGCGACGACCGACCTCGGCATCTACGTCCACGTCCCGTTCTGCACGGTGCGGTGCGGCTACTGCGACTTCAACACCTACACGCTGACCGAGCTCGGCGGCCCCGGCGCGAGCATCGGCATCGACACGTACGCCGACGCCGCCCGTCGCGAGCTCGACGTGGCCCGCGCGGTCCTCGGTGACGAATCGCCCACCGTGTCGACGGTGTTCGTCGGCGGTGGCACGCCGACGATGCTGAGGTCAGGTGACCTCGTGAGGGTGCTGGACGGCATACGCGACCGGTTCGGCCTGTCGCCCGACGCAGAGGTCACGACGGAGGCCAACCCCGACTCCGTGACGCCCGAGTCGCTGCGCGAGCTGGCCGACGGCGGCTTCACCCGGGTGTCCGTCGGCATGCAGTCGGCCGTGCCACACGTGCTCCACACCCTCGAGCGCACGCACGACCCCGACAACGTCGCGCGGGCCGTCGAGGCCACGAAGGCCGCTGGCATGCAGGTGAGCGTCGACCTCATCTACGGCACGCCGGGGGAGTCGCTGGGCGACTGGCGGCGCAGCCTCGAGGCGGCGATCGCGCTCGAGCCCGACCACGTCTCCGCCTACGCCCTTGTCGTCGAGGAGGGCACCAAGCTCGCCGCCCAGGTGCGCCGCGGCGTCGTGGCCGCCCCCGAGGACGACGACGAGGCCGACAAGTACGAGCTCGCCGACGAGCTGCTCGCGGCCGCCGGCTTCGGGTGGTACGAGGTCAGCAACTGGGCGCGCTCAAAGCAGAACCGCTGCAGCCACAACGTCGCGTACTGGTCCGGCACCAACTGGTGGGGGATCGGGCCCGGCGCGCACAGCCACGTCGGGGGCGTGCGGTGGTGGAACGTCAAGCATCCCAGCGCCTATGCCGCCCGCCTCGCCGCTGGGTCGTCGCCGGCGCACGCTCGCGAGACGCTCACCGACGAGCAGCGCTACGACGAGCGGGTGCTCCTCGGATCGCGCCTGGTCGACGGACTCCCGGTCGACGATCTGCGAGGATCAGGGCGCACCGCCGTGGCGGGCCTCATCGCCGACGGGCTGGTGGACGGAGCGGCGGTCCTGCAGGACGGGCGGCTGGTCCTGACGCGGCGTGGACGGCTGCTGGCCGACACGGTGGTGCACCGGCTCCTCGCCTCCTGAGGAGCCTCGACGAGGAGGCCCCATGAGCGAGACCGTGCCGACGGCGACCGTCGGCGAGCAGCCGGACAACCCGTCGACGCCGTCTCCGCGTGACGCCGGACAGGTCGTCGTCGCGGCACGCCGGGCGTTCGAGCTGGGCATCACCAAGCCTCGTGCCTGGCGCGTCTCCCAGCTGCGTGCCCTGCGCGACCTGCTCGTGGAGCACGAGTCCGAGATCGCCTCCGCCCTGCACGCCGACCTCGGCAAGAGCGCGACCGAGGCGTGGGTGACCGAGACGGGCTTCGTCGTTCGGGAGATCGACCACACGCTGCGCCACCTGCGCGCCTGGACCGCGCCGCGCCGCGTGAGCGTGCCGTTGTCGCTCCGGCCCGGGCGCGCGAAGGTGGTCCGCGAACCGCTCGGGGTCGTGCTCGTCATCGCCCCCTGGAACTACCCCGTACAGCTCCTGCTCGCGCCCCTCGTCGGGGCGCTCGCCGCCGGCAACGCCGTCGTGCTGAAACCGAGCGAGGTGGCACCGGCCACGTCGGCGCTGCTCGCAGGCCTCGTGCCGCGGCACCTCGACGCCTCTGCGGTCCACGTCGTCGAGGGCGGCGTGGCGGAGACGACGGCGCTGCTGGCGGAGCGGTTCGACCACATCTTCTACACCGGCAACGGCACGGTGGGCCGCATCGTGCTCGAAGCCGCCGCACGACACCTCACCCCCGTGACGCTGGAGCTCGGTGGCAAGTCGCCGGCCTATGTCGCCGACGACGCCGACCTGGAGGTGACCGCCCGCCGCCTCGTGTGGGGCAAGTTCACCAACGCAGGCCAGACCTGCGTCGCCCCCGACTACGTGATCGGATCCCGGGCGACCCTGGATGCGCTCGAACCCCTTCTCGTGACGGCGATCCGTGATGCCTTCGGCGAGGACCCTGCCGCCTCGCCCCACTACGGGAGGGTGGTCGACGACCGTCACTTCCAGCGCGTCACCGGCCTGATCGACCAGGAGCGTGTGCTGGCCGGCGGTCGGTGCGACCCCTCGACCCGCTACGTCGAACCGACCGTCGTCGAGGTGCTCGACCCCGACGACCCGAGCGAGCTGGTGATGGGCGAGGAGATCTTCGGCCCGGTGCTGCCGCTCGTCGTCGCCGAGGGGATCGATGCTGCCGTCGACCTCGTCAACCGGCGCGACAAGCCGCTCGCCCTCTACGTGTTCACGACGTCGGACGTGGTCCGCGAGCGCTTCGTGCGCGACACCTCCTCCGGGGCGATCGGGGTGAACGTCGCGCTCGCCCACCTCGCAGTCCCCGGACTGCCCTTCGGTGGCGTCGGCGCCAGCGGCACCGGCGCCTACCACGGCGAGCGGTCGGTCGAGCTGTTCTCGCACACGAAGTCAGTGCTCTCGCTGCCCACCCGCCCGGACACGACGGTGTGGGTGCGGCCACCCTTCACCGCGCGCAAGGAGCGGGTCATCGACCGGATCGTCGCCCCCGGCCGGGTGCGCGGACGCCGACGCGGACGAGGGCGGCCGACCGCTCAGGCACCCGAATGACAGCGGTGTCATTAGCACGGAAGAGGTCGTTGGGCACGTAAGTGCCTTGCGTGTCGCCTGTGATTATTGGGAAAATTCAGCACCGGCGCACTGAATGTCCTAGATTGCCGTGTGCACCCCCCACGGCGATCACGGGAGACCCCTATGCCTTCGGCCAACCACCTCCAGGCCGGCGCCTTCCGCGGCCGCCGTATGCGAGCCGGAAGAGCTGCCGTGCTGCTGGTCACGGCGATCGCCATGCTCGCGTCGACCGTGGGGCTGGCTGGTCCGGCCCGCTCCTACGAGTGGAACGTGCTGTGCACGGGGTACACCGGTACGGGCGGCTGCAGCACCGCCCCCTACTCCAACGCCGGCTACCCGGCCCACGCCAGCACCAGCTACTGGAGCCAGTCGGTCGGACACAACTGCACGAACTACGTCGCCTACCGGCTGGTGACGAACGGGATGCCCAACAAGCGGCCTGCCGAGCTCTCGGGCAACGCCTACAACTGGGGCTCGGCGTTCGCCAGCAAGATGGACGATGCGCCGGCCGTGGGCTCCGTGGCGTGGTTCGGGCAGTCCTTCTCGAGCACGGGCCACGTCGCCTACGTCGAGAAGGTCGTCTCGGCAGACCAGATCCTCATCTCCGAGGACAACTGGGGAGGCGACTTCCGCTGGCGCTCGGTCAGCCGCTCGGGCGGCTACTGGCCGGCCGGTTTCATCCACTTCATGGACCAGGGCCCCAAGGTCGTGGCCCCGGCCGGCTACCCGACCTACCGGCCCGTGGCGCCGACGCGCATCGTGGACACGCGGTCGTCGATCGGTGCGACCGGGCGGCTGGCCGGCGGCAGCGACACCAGCGTCCTCGTGACCGGCAAGGCGGGCCTGCCCAAGACGGCGGTGGGGGCCGTCGTCGTCAACGTGACGGCGGTGAAGCCGAGCGCGGCGGGCTGGCTGCTGACGTACCC
Organism: Terrabacter sp. FW104-15G4B; assembly: GCF_058790095.1. Taxonomy (NCBI): domain Bacteria; kingdom Bacillati; phylum Actinomycetota; class Actinomycetes; order Micrococcales; family Intrasporangiaceae; genus Terrabacter; species Terrabacter sp. FW104-15G4B. The sequence continues at coordinate 44,533 of NZ_JBYTCI010000016.1, forward strand.
CTCCGGCACCTCGCCGGCGGCCTCGTCGACACTGAACTTCGCGGCGGGCGACGTGGTCGCCAACCAGGCCGTCGTCGGCGTGGGCAGCGACGGTCGGATCCGGCTGAAGGTCAGCCAGACGACCGACGTGCTGGTCGACGTCGTCGGCTGGTACCCCGCCTTCGGCAACCTCGACACCGAGACCCCCACGCGCCTGCTCGACACCCGCACCGGCCTCGGGACGAGCGCGGGGCGGCTGGCGGCCGGCGGCCGGGTGGACCTGCGCGTCACCGGTAACTCGGTCGTCCCGGCGTCGGGCGTGGACTCCGTGCTGCTCAACGTCACAGCGGTCCGTCCGGCCAAGAACGGGAACCTGGCCGTGTGGCCGACGGGAGCGCCCACGCCGAACTCGTCGTCCCTCAACTACAGCGCGGGCGCCTCCATCTCGGGGCTCGTCGTCGCCAAGGTCGGCAGCAACGGAAGCGTCAGCATCCGATCCTCCGCAGCCACCGACGTCGTCGCGGACGTCGTGGCCTGGTATCCCTCCGCGACCGACTACCACGGGCTCACGCCCGCCCGGCTGCTCGATACCCGCAACGGCACGGGCGTCGCCTCCAGCGGCTCGCTCGCCGGCGGGACCGCTGTGCGCCTGAAGGTGACCGGGCGCGCGGGCGTGCCGTCGACCGGCGTCAAGGCCGTCGTGCTCACCGTCGTGGCCACGGGTCCGCAGCAGGCGGGTTACCTGACGGCCTACCCGTCCGGCACGGCGCGTCCGTCCACGTCCAACCTCAACTACGTGGCGGGCCAGACGATCGCCAACACCGCCTTCGTCAAGCCCAGCAGTGACGGCTACGTCGAGATCTACGTGCAGGCGTCGACCCAGGTCGTCGCCGACGTCCAGGGGTACCTGGCGCAGTAGCCGTACGCAGGGGGAGGAGCAGCTGCCGGCCTGCCCCTCACCTCATGCGCCGGGTTCGGTCACGAAGTCGATGAGCTCCTCGACGCTGGCCAGCAGCGTCGGCTCGAGGTCGGCATAGGTGCGCACCGTTCCGAGGATGCGCTTCCAGGCGTTCGCGATGTCGGCCTGGGTCGCATGGGCCCAGCCCAGCTCGGCGCAGATGCCGTGCTTCCACGACGTGCCGCGGGGGATGACGGGCCACTGCCGCCAGCCGAGGCGATCCGGGCGCACTGACTGCCACACGTCGACGTAGGGGTGCCCGAGAATCTTGACGTGACGGGTCAGACCCGGCAGGGCCCGGGCCTGCTCGACGATGCGGGCCTCCTTGGTGCCGGGCACCAGGTGGTCGACGAGGATGCCGAGCCGTCGCCCCGGACCGGGCTGGAAGTCGGAGATGATCGCGGCGAGGTCGTCCACGCCGTCCATGAGCTCGACGACGACGCCCTCGACGCGCAGGTCGTCGCCCCACACCTTCTCCACGAGCTCGGCGTCGTGCCGCCCCTCGACGTAGATCCTCGACCCGCTCGCCACCCGGGCGCGGGCGCCCTCGACCGCCACCGAGCCGCTCGCCGTGCGGGAGGCGGCGCGCCTGGCCTCGGCGAGGGCGACGCCGGCCGCGGCAGTCGGAGCCGTCAGCGTGACCGGTGCCCCGTCGAGCAGGAAGCCGGGTCCCAGCGGGAACGCCCTGGTGCGGCCCCGGCGGTCCTCGAGGTGGACGACGTGCATGCCCCCCGCCTTCTCGACCCGGACGACCGCGCCGACCCATCCGGTCTCGACCTCCTCGACGACGAGCCCCGGCTCCGCCGGGGTCGGGACGGAGCGGCCCCGCTTGGGGGTACGCCAGTCGCCGCTGAGCACGTCGGAGCCGTAACGATCGTTGGGAGACACGACAAGGGAGGGTATGCCGTCGCGCCAGGTCGGGCGCGACCGCCACGCGGGCGCGGGCCCGGGGTGGCCGCATACGGTAGGACGAGATCGAGGATCCGCCGCCCACGACGTAGACTTGGCACTCGTCGAACGAGAGTGCCAGAACCGTGAAGGAGGGACGCGATGAGCGAGGACCGCAGGCTCATGGTGCTGCGCGCAATCGTGCAGGACTACGTCCAGACCTCCGAGCCCGTCGGGAGCAAGGCCCTCGTGGAGCGGCACCACCTCGGGGTGAGCGCGGCGACCGTGCGCAACGACATGGCCCTGCTCGAGGAGGAGGGCCTGATCCACGCGCCGCACACGTCGGCGGGCCGCGTGCCCACCGACGCGGGCTACCGGGTGTTCGTCGACCGGCTGAGCGCCGTCAAGCCCCTCGGGCCCGGTGAGCGAAGGGCGATCGTGCAGTTCCTGCAGGGCGCCGTCGACCTCGACGACGTCGTCGACCGCACGGTGCGGTTGCTCGCCAGCCTGACGCGCCAGGTCGCCGTCGTGCAGTACCCGTCGCTCACCCGCTCGACCGTGCGGCACATCGAGCTCGTCCCCATGGGTTCGACGCACCTGATGATCGTGCTCATCGTCAACACCGGACGTGTCGAGCAGCGCGTCGTCGACACCGGGAGCGTGCTCACCGACGCCCGGGGGGAGGCGCTGGTCGCCTCTCTCCGCTCGCGCATCAACGAGGTCGCGGCCGGTGTGCCGTTCACCGCGGCGGCCTCCCGGCTGCGGAGGCTCGTCGGCGAGGCCGACGAGTCCGACGAGTCCGACCGTGCCTCGCTGGAGGCAGTGGTGTCAGCTCTCGGCGACGCCCTCGTCGAGGAGCGCGAGGAGCGTGTCGTGCTCGCGGGTCAGGCCAACCTCGCTCGCGCCGGCGCCGACTTCCCCCGTTCCATCGGCCCGATCCTCGAGGCACTCGAGGAGCACGTCACCCTGCTCCGGCTGCTCGGCCAGCTCGGCGACGACCCCGATCTCGTGTCGGTGCGCATCGGCTCCGAGAACCCCGTGACCGGGCTGCAGACCACCTCCCTGGTGTCGATGGGGTACGGGTCGGGGGCAGAGCGGGTGGCCAGTCTCGGGGTGCTCGGCCCGACCCGCATGGACTACCCCACGACCATGGCCTCGGTGCGCGCGGTCGCCCGCTACGTGTCCGAGATCCTCGACGAGAACCAGAGCACCTGACCCGCACGACCTCGGCCAGTCCCACCGGTGCAGCGTCCCGCTGGAACCGAAAGCACCACGTACCAAAGGAATCTCAGCTTGAACGACTACTACGCCGTCCTCGGTGTCTCGCGCGACGCGAGCCAGGAGGAGATCAAGAAGGCCTACCGTCGGCTCGCCCGCAAGCTGCACCCCGACGTCAACCCCGGCGCGGAGGCGGAGGAGGAGTTCAAGCGGGTCTCGCAGGCCTACGACGTGCTGTCCGACCCGCAGAAGCGCCAGTCGTTCGACATGGGCGCCGACCCGTTCGCGACGGCCGGCGGTGCCGGCTTCGGCGCCGGCCAGGGCTTCTCCTTCAGCGACGTCATGGACGCCTTCTTCGGGGCGGGCGCGACTGCGGGCACGCGTGGTCCGCGGCCGCGCACGCAGCGCGGCCAGGACGCGCTGGTGCGCCTCGACATCGACCTGTCCAAGGCCGTCTTCGGCTCCGAGGAGGAGCTCACCCTCGACACAGCGGTGGGCTGCACCCGCTGCGGCGGCGACGGGGCCGAGCCCGGCACCGGGCGCCAGACCTGCCCGATCTGCAACGGCGCCGGCGAGGTGCAGCAGATCCAGCGCAGCTTCCTCGGCCAGGTGATGACCTCGCGCCCGTGCGTCAACTGCCAGGGTTTCGGCTCGACGCTCACCGACCCGTGCCACGACTGCTCGGGTGACGGCCGGGTGCGCACCCGACGCTCGATCAAGCTCAAGATCCCGGCCGGTGTCGACACCGGCACCCGGATCCAGCTGACGGGGGAGGGCGAGGTCGGGCCGGGCAATGGGCCCAGGGCCGACCTGTACGTCGAGATCCACGTCGTCAACCACGACACCTACACCCGCCGCGGCGACGACCTGCACTGCAGCGTCGAGCTGCCGATGGCGGCGGCGGCGCTCGGCACGAGCTTCAAGCTCTCGACGTTCGACGGCATGCAGGACCTCGAGATCAAGCCCGGCACGCAGAGCGGCGACGTCATGACCCTGCGCGGCCTCGGCGTGACGCACCTGCGCCACGGCGGCCGCGGCGACCTGATCGTCCATGCCACCGTGCAGACGCCGACGCGGCTCACCGAGGAGCAGCAGGAGCTGCTGCGCCAGTTCGCCGCGCTGCGCGGCGAGGAGCGTCCCGAGGGGCGACTGACGCCGGCCAACAAGGGCCTCTTCGGCAAGCTGCGCGACGCCTTCAAGGAGAAGTGAGCCGTCCCGTGGGTGCCCGGTGACGCACCAGCTCTTCCTCGCTCCGCTGTCGTCGGTCGCCGAGGTCGTCGTCGGGTCGTCGGTGCTCCTCGACGGCGACGAAGGGCGGCACGCCGCCGCCGTCGTGCGCGTCCGCCCGGGTGAGCGCTACTTCGTCGCGGACGGGTCCGGGCGCCGGGTCCTGCTCGAGGCCACCGACGTCGACCGGGCGTGGGTCCGTGGCCGGGTGCTCGAGGTGACCGACGAGCCGGAGCCGGCTCCGCGCCTCGTCCTCGTCCAGGCGCTCGCCAAGGGTGACCGCGACGAGCAGGCCATCGAGGCGGCCACCGAGCTGGGCGTCGACGAGGTGGTGCCGTGGCAGGCCGAGCGCTCGGTCGTCGTCTGGCGCGGCGAGCGCGCCGCGAAGTCGCAGGCCAAGTGGGCCTCCGTCGTGGCCCGGGCGACCAAGCAGTCCCGCCGATCGCGTATGCCGCTGACCGTCCCTGTCGTGGGGCTGGCCCCGCTCGTCGCCAGGGTGGCGGACTCGGCCCTCACGCTCGTCCTGCACGAAGAGGCGAGCGAGCCGCTGGCGTCCGTCGCACTGCCGGAGTCGGGTGACGTCCTGGTGGTCGTCGGCCCCGAGGGCGGCATCACCGACCGCGAGGTCGAGGCGCTGGCGGCAGCCGGAGCGCGTGCCGTGCGGCTGGGCTCGAGCATCCTGCGGGCCTCGTCCGCAGGACCGGCAGCCCTCGCGGTCCTCAGTGCACGCACCCGCTGGACCTGACGGCCTACGCCCTCGTCCCCGGTTCGAGGTGATCCTGGGACCGACAGGGGTGCCGCGATCATCACGAACCAGTGGGTGCGCGCGGTCGCCCACGTGCCTAGGGTGCACTCATGACCTCGCAGAGCTCCGCCGACTGCCTCTTCTGCAAGATCGTCGCCGGTGAGATCCCGTCGGACCGGGTCGCCGAGAGCGAACGGTCCATCGCCTTCCGCGACATCAACCCCGCTGCGCCGGTCCACGTGCTCATCGTGCCGAGGCGCCACGAGCCGACCGTCGGGGCGCTCGCCGCGGCGTCGGGTGACGACCTCACCGACGTCTTCCTGCTGGCGGCCCGCGTCGCCGAGCACGAGGGCGTCGCAGAGGCGCACCGGATGGTCGTCAACACCGGCAGCGAGGCAGGGCAGACGATCTTCCACGCGCACGTCCACGTCCTCGGTGGCACGGCCTTCCACGAGGGGAGGATGGTGTGAGCGACGCGGGCGCCGACGCAGCTCCGAAGGCAGCCACCGAGACGAAGCCTGCCCCGCCGCCCGAGCCCCTCGACGACCTCGTCACGACCCACCACACGCTCAAGGTCGGGCGGGCGCGTCTGCCCTACACGGCCACGACCGGTCGTGTCGTGCTGCGCGAGGAGGAGCACAAGGACGGCACCTTCGGCGGCCACAAGGCCCGCGCCGAGCTGTCGATGACCACCTACGTGCTCGACGACGCCGACGCGCGGACCCGCCCGGTCACCTTCGCGTTCAACGGCGGTCCCGGCAGCTCGAGCGTCTGGCTGCACCTGGGCCTGCTCGGTCCCCGCCGCGTCGTGAGCGGCGACGTCGGCGCCCTGCAGCCACCCCCGTACGACCTCGTCGACAACCCTGAGTCGCTGCTCGCGGTCAGCGACCTTGTCTTTCTCGACCCCATGTCGACCGGCTACTCGCGGACCGTCCAGGGCGGCAAGCCGGGGGAGTACCACGGCTACCAGAAGGACATCGAGTCCGTCGCGGAGCTCATCCGGCTGTGGACGTCGCGCAACGGGCGCTGGATGTCGCCGAAGTTCGTCGCCGGCGAGTCGTACGGCACGCTGCGCGGGGCCGCGCTCGCCGAGCACCTCCAGTCGCGCTACGGGATGTACCTCAACGGCCTCATCCTGATCAGCAGTGTGCTCGACCTCAGCTCCGTCGACTTCGAGAACCAGCGCAACGACCGCGCGCACGCGCTCTACCTGCCGACGTATGCCGCGGTGGCCCACTTCCACGGCAAGCACCGGCGCCGCTCCCTGCGGTCCGTCCTCGACGAGGCGGAGGCGTATGCCGCCCGCGACTACCCGTGGGTGCTCTCCCGGGGCAGCCGGCTGACCGGCGCCGAGCGTGCGCAGGCCGTGTCGACCGTCGCCCGGCTCTCGGGCCTGACGGAGGACTACGTCGACCGCGCCGACCTGCGTATCGAGCACTGGCGCTACTTCACCGAGCTGCTGCGCGACCAGCGCCTCTCGGTCGGGCGCCTGGACGCGCGCTTCACCGGCCCCGCGGCGGCCGCGATCGCCGAGAACATGGACGCCGACCCGTCACACGACGCGATCACGGGGCCCTACGCCGCCGCCTGGAACCACTACGTGCGTGACGAGCTCGGTTATGGCAGCGACCTGCACTACGAGCAGATCTCGCGGCTGGTGCACCCGTGGTCGTACAAGGACTTCGAGGGCCGCCCGGTCGACGTCTCTCCGAAGCTCGAACGGGCGATGCGCCAGAACCCGCACCTGCGGGTCCACATCGCGTACGGCTACTACGACGGGGCGACGCCGCACTTCGCCGCGGAGGACGTCGTCGCCCACCTCCAGCTGCCCGACGCCTTGCGCGGCAACATCGAGCACGCCTACTACGAGGCGGGGCACATGATGTATGTCCATGAGCCGTCGCGCCTGCGACAAAGCCGCGATCTGGCGGATTTCGTGGTGAGGAGCGCTGGCCGCGACACGTAGACTCGTGACCACGATGACTGACGCGCAACCACGACGATCCGAGTCCGACGGCCCCCAGCACCCCGAGGTGCCCGACGAGGCCGAGCGAGCCACCGGCGCCGACACCGTCGACGCACCCGTGCTGACCCGGCAGATCCCGCCGCCGATCGACATGGTGACGCTCCTCGGCCCCCGCGACGAGCTGCTGCGCACCATGGAGCGCCAGTTCCCGCTCGTCGACACCCACGTGCGTGGCAACGAGATGACCTTCACCGGTCCGGCCGGCGAGCTCGAGATCATCGACAACCTGATCGACGAGCTGCTCACGATCGTCGCCACCGGCCAGCCGCTCAACCGTGACGCGGTCGAGCGCTCGATCTCGATGCTGCGCGGCCAGGGCGCCGAGCGGCCCGCCGACGTGCTGACGATGAACATCGTCAGCAGCCGTGGCCGCACCATCCGCCCCAAGACGCTCAACCAGAAGCGCTACGTCGACGCCATCGACCAGCACACCGTGGTCTTCGGCATCGGCCCCGCCGGCACCGGCAAGACGTACCTCGCGATGGCCAAGGCCGTGGCGGCCCTGCAGGCCAAGCAGGTCAACCGGATCATCCTGACCCGTCCGGCCGTAGAGGCAGGGGAGCGACTGGGCTTCCTGCCCGGCACGCTCAACGACAAGATCGACCCCTACCTGCGGCCCCTCTACGACGCCCTGCACGACATGGTCTCGCCCGACACGATCCCGCGGCTGATGGCCTCGGGCACCATCGAGGTGGCGCCGCTCGCGTACATGCGCGGTCGCACGCTCAACGACGCGTTCATCATCCTCGACGAGGCGCAGAACACCTCGAGCGAGCAGATGAAGATGTTCCTCACCCGACTCGGCTTCGGCTCCAAGATGGTGGTCACCGGCGACATCACCCAGGTCGACCTCCCCGGCGGCACCCGCTCCGGGCTGCGGGTGGTGCGCGACATCCTCGACGGCGTCGAGGACGTCCACTTCGCCGAGCTGACCTCGCACGACGTCGTGCGCCACCGACTCGTCAGCGCCATCGTCGACGCCTACGAGCGCGACGAGGTGCGGGCCGAGCGCCGCGCCCGCACGTCCGGTGGCCGTGACGAGCAGGGTCGGCGCCGAGACGCCTCGGGGGCCGGCGCGTGAGCATCGACGTCCTCAACGAGACCGACCACGACGTCGACGAGCTCGAGCTGCTGGCCTGCGCGGCATACGTCATGGCGCAGATGCGCGTGCACCCGCAGGCCGACCTCTGCATCAAGCTCGTCGACGAGGACGCCATGGAGGTCCTCCACGTGCAGTGGATGGACCTGCCCGGGCCGACCGACGTCATGAGCTTCCCGATGGACGAGCTGCGCCCCGGCCGGGAGGGCCAGGAGCCCGAGGAGGGCACCCTCGGCGACATCGTGCTCTGCCCGTCCGTCGCGACGAAGCAGGCCCTCGAGGCCGGCCACGCGCCGGTCGAGGAGATGCTGCTCCTGACGACCCACGGCATCCTGCACCTGCTCGGCTACGACCATGCCGAGCCCGACGAGGAACGCGAGATGTTCGAGCTGCAACGCCAGCTGCTGCTCACCTTCCTCGCCACGCGCAACCGCCCGAGCGCCTGAGCGCCTGAGCACCGACGAGAGACCGAGATGCTCCCGCAGCTAGCCCTTCCGGCCCTGATCAGCATCGTCGTGGCGTTCCTGCTGTCGGCCGCCGAGGCCGCCATCTTCCGCATGTCGCGCGTGCGCGCACAGGAGCTCTTCGACGAGGGCCGGTCGGGCGCGAAATCGCTGACGACCGTGGTCGCCGACTCACCGGCATACCTGTCGGTCATCGCCTTCCTGCGCGTCGTCGCGGAGGCGACGGCTGCCGTCCTCGTCACGCTCGCCGTCGCGGGCCAGGTCGAGTCGACGTGGAGCCGCGCCCTTCTCAGCATCGCGATCATGGCCGTCGTGTCGTTCGTCGTCGTGGGGGTGTCGCCCCGCACGCTCGGGCGCCAGAACTACGAGACCGTGGCCCTGTGGAGCGCACCGTTCGCCGTGGGGCTGCGGCGCGTTCTCGGCCCGCTGGCCAAGCTGCTCGTCATCCTCGGCAACGCCGTGACCCCCGGCAAGGGCTACACCGACGGGCCCTTCCAGACGGAGTCCGAGCTGCGCGACCTCGTCGACATGGCCGGTGACTCCGACGTCATCGAGGCGGACGAGCGCGAGATGATCCACTCGGTCTTCGAGCTCGGCGACACCCTGGCTCGCGCCGTCATGGTGCCGCGCACCGACATGGTGACCCTCGACGCCGACAAGACCCTGCGCAGTGCGATGTCGCTCTTCCTCCGGTCCGGCTTCTCCCGCATCCCGGTCGTCGGTGAGGACAGCGACGACGTCAGGGGACTGCTGTACTTCAAGGACGTCGCGCGCCGCCTCAACGCGGCTCCGGAGGACGCCCGGCACCTCGCGACCGAGGTGATGCGGCCGATGCACTTCGTGCCGGAGAGCAAGCCCGTCGACGACCTGCTGCGCGAGATGCAGCGCGACCAGAACCACTTCGCGATCGTCGTCGACGAGTACGGCGGCACCGCGGGTCTCATCACGATCGAGGACATCATCGAGGAGATCGTCGGCGAGATCGCCGACGAGCACGACCGGGAGGCGCCGGGGGTCGAGCAGCTCGAGGACGGCACCCTGCGCGTCCCGGCGTCGATGGACATCGACGACCTCGCCGAGCTCTTCGACGTCACGATCGAGGAGGAGGACGTCGACACCGTCGGTGGCCTGCTGACCAAGGTGATCGGGCGCGTGCCGATCGTCGGCTCGTCCGGTACCGTCGCCGGGCTGGAGCTGACGGCAGAACGCATGGCCGGACGCCGCCACCGCGTCGCGTCGGTCATCGTGCACCGCGCCGCGGTGCCGGAGGACGACGCCGCGCACCCCGAGACGGAGGACGCCCATGGGCACTCAGGACGCTGACCCGACAGCGGGCGAGGGCATGGCGCCCGGTGGGCGGTCGGACGACTACCGCGCCGGGTTCGCCTGCCTCGTGGGCCGGCCCAACGCCGGCAAGTCGACGCTGACCAACGCGCTCGTCGGCCAGAAGGTCGCCATCACGAGCTCCAAGCCGCAGACGACCCGGCACACGATCCGAGGGGTCGCGACGACGTCGACGGCCCAGCTGATCCTCGTCGACACGCCGGGCCTGCACAAGCCGCGGACGCTCCTCGGCCAGCGCCTCAACGACCTCGTCCGCGAGACCTTGCTCGAGGTCGACGTCATCGGCTTCTGCCTGCCGGCGGACCAGCGCATCGGCCCAGGCGACACCTTCATCGCCAACGAGCTGACGGAGCTGCGCTCGGTGCGGCGCCGTCCGGTCGTGGCCATCGCGACCAAGGCGGACGCCGTCGACCGTGAGCGTCTGGCCGAACACCTCATCGCCATCGACCGGCTGGGGGAGTGGGACGCCATCATCCCGTGCTCCGCCGTCTCCGGCAGCCAGGTGGAGGAGGTGCGTGACGTGCTCGCGTCGTTCCTGCCGCGCTCTCCCCAGCTCTACCCTGACGGCGTGCTCACCGACGAGCCGGAGATCATCATGATCGCCGAGCTCGTCCGCGAGGCAGCCCTCGAGGGTGTCCGCGACGAGCTGCCGCACTCCCTGGCGGTCGTCGTCGAGGAGATGGTGCCGCGCGAGGGGCGTCCCGAGGGCAAGCCCCTGCTCGACGTGCGCGTCAACGTCTTCGTCGAGCGCCCCAGCCAGAAGGCCATCGTCATCGGACGGGGCGGCTCACGCCTGCGCGAGGTCGGTACGAACGCCCGCAAGGGCATCGAGGCGCTCCTCGGCCAGAAGGTCTACCTCGACCTCCACGTCAAGGTCGCCAAGGACTGGCAGCGCGACCCCAAGCAGCTCCAGCGCCTGGGCTTCTGACCGCGTCGGCCAGGTCTTCGTTTCCGTCCGTGACATGGCTGTCGCCATCCGGTGGTGTGCCGCCCTGCTCGGTTTCCAGATGGCCTGCCAACGCGCCTGGTCGCCGCTGACCGGTCATAGACTCCGCACAAGGAGGCGGACATGTCGCAGTCGGCTGCACACGACCACGAGCTCGAGGTCCTCGAGGAGGACCAGACGGTGCCCCCGCGCCCCGAGGAACAGATCGCCGACGTCGGCGAGGGCGTCCCGGCTGCCGGGCCGCGCGACACGGCGGGTGAACCGTGACCGAGGACGACCCCTGGGGTCGCTCCGACCCGCCGGCAGTTGCTGACGCGGACCTGTTGCCCCTGCCGCCCGCTCTCGCCGAGATCGAGGCGATGCTCGAGGCGGGAGAGGACCGGCCACTCGCGCCCGGCGAGCGCTACACGCTCCCAGGCGTCCACGACCTCCCCGAGGTCGCGGCTCCGGCCGGCGAGGGGTGGGAGCCGTTGCCCATCGGCTTCATGGGCTGGGAGTGGGCGTTGATCCCGGCGGTCTGGCCGCGGGAGCACCGACGGTGGGTGCGCGACCGGATGCCGAGGTTCGCGCTGATGTCCTTCGGCGACGACGAGACGCTGCTCGGTCCCGAGACGGGACGCGACACCCACCAACAGTGGCTGCTCGCCCGAATGGCCCGCTCCGTCGATCTTCCGCCGCCACCGCGGGATCGCATCTGGCTCCTGCGCTCTCCCTGGCCGTCCCTGCCGGTGTCGAGCCTGCTGCTGGTCATCGGACAGCACCGGGACCGGAAGGGGTTCGGCTGGGACGCCCTGGCCAACATGCGCGCTGCCCGAGATCTCCTCCCGCTGACCGAGGACGACATCTGGTCGTCGTGGACGGGTCGGCAGGCAGATGCCGCTCGCGGCTGGCGGGAGGTGGCCCCTCGTGAGCGCAGTGCCGAGCACTGGGTTCGCCTCGGGTTGGGCCCAGCCCACGTCCGCACCCTGCTTGCACCCCTGTCCGAGGGTGGTGCGGGCCTGACGGCCCTCCAGGCGCGGGCTTGGGCTGAGATCACTGCGATGTCAGAGGCATCCGGCGACGAGGTCGTACGCCGTACCGTCGCGTGGCGCGGGATCGGCCTTCCGGCCGACGCTCCCGTGGAGCGCCTTGCTCCGGTCCTGATCCAGCAGCAACCGGGCGAGGTCGCCCCGTGGCTCGAGGCGGGCCTGGCGCCGGAGGACATCGCAGTCTGGGAGGCGGAGGACCTCCCACGCGCACTGCAGTGGCGGGATGCCGGTTTCGGGGGTCGCGAGGCGCACGAGCTCGTGCTCGCCGATCCCACCCTGACCGCTTCGGAGGCCCGCGCCTTCGAGGCGGCCGGGATCGCACCCGCGGCTCGGATCCGCTGGGTCGCCGGCGGGTTCTCGTCCGGGGAGGCCCGGGCATGGACCGACCTGGACGTCGTGGCGTCAGAGGCCCGCGTGTGGCGTTCGGTCGGCCGCGGTCCCGACGAGGCGCGTGAGCAGAGGGCCGCTGGTGGGGGACCGCTGCCCTCTGGGGTGGAGGTCGGCTGGAGCGCCTTCGGGTCGGACCGCGAGGACGTCAGCTACGGAGTCTCCGACCCACCCGGCACCCGTGGCATGGTCGCGCAGCAGGGTCCGGACGGGATGCCGCTCCCGTGATCAGAACCGGATCTCAGGATGCGGTCAGCAGGTCCGAGCGGTGGACGTCAACGCAGCACCCGGCATACGGTGAGGGCGTGCGAGCGGTGAGCCTCCTTCTTCTCTGCCGCGGCGAGGCCTGACCCCGGCCCTCCTCGTCGCGGAGTTTCCCGTGTCCGGCCGGACACCGAGCGAAACGCAGACGAAGAGAGTGCAGTGATGATCCACCCCCAGCAGACGTCGGGAATGCCGTTCCAGAAGTACGTCCCGTTCCACGAGCAGATCCCGTTCGAGCTCCCGGACCGCACCTGGCCGACGAAGCGCATAGACCAGGCCCCGCGCTGGTGCGCCGTCGACCTGCGGGACGGCAACCAGGCGCTCATCGACCCGATGAACTCCGAGCGCAAGCTGCGCATGTTCCAGCTGCTGGTCAAGATGGGCTACAAGGAGATCGAGGTCGGCTTCCCATCGGCGAGCCGGACCGACTACGACTTCTGCCGCGAGCTCATCGAGGGCGGGCACATCCCCGACGACGTCACGATCCAGGTGCTGACACAGTGCCGCGACCACCTCATCGAGCGCACCTACGACGCGATCCGCGGCAGCAAGCAGGCCATCGTCCACTTCTACAACTCGACGTCGGCGCTGCAGCGCAAGGTCGTCTTCGGGCTCGACCAGGACGGCATCATCGACATCGCCGTCCAAGGAGCGCGCCTCTGCCGCAAGCTCGAGGAGACCGTGCCGGACACGCAGGTCTACTACGAGTACTCGCCCGAGTCCTACACCGGCACCGAGCTCGACTTCGCGATGCGGATCTGCAACGCCGTCGTCGACGTCATCGACCCGACTCCTGACCACAAGATGATCGTCAACCTGCCGGCGACGGTCGAGATGGCGACGCCCAACGTCTATGCCGACTCCATCGAGTGGATGGTCCGCCACCTCGACCGACGTGAGTCGATCGTGGTGAGCCTGCACCCGCACAACGACCGGGGCACCGGTGTGGCAGCGGCCGAGCTGGGCTACCTCGCCGGCGCGGACCGCATCGAGGGCTGCCTCTTCGGCAATGGCGAGCGCACCGGCAACGTCTGCCTCGTCACGCTCGGGATGAACCTCTTCAGCCAGGGCATCGACCCGCAGATCGACTTCAGCGACATCGACGAGGTGCGCCGCACCGTCGAGCACTGCAACCAGCTGCCGGTGGGCGAGCGCCACCCGTACGGTGGCGACCTCGTCTTCACCGCCTTCTCCGGCTCGCACCAGGACGCCATCAAGAAGGGCTTCGAGGCGATGGCCTCCGAGGCCAAGGAGAAGGGCACGAGCATCGACGACCTCGTCTGGGGCGTGCCCTACCTCCCCATCGACCCGCACGACATCGGCCGGTCCTACGAAGCCGTTGTGCGCGTCAACAGCCAGTCCGGCAAGGGCGGCGTCGCATACATCATGAAGACCGAGCACCAGATGGACCTGCCGCGTCGCCTCCAGATCGAGTTCTCGGGCGTCGTCCAGCGCGGCGTCGACCAGGACGGGGGAGAGGTCGCTCCTGCCGAGCTGTGGGCGAGGTTCCAGGACGAGTACCTGCCCGACCCGACGCGCCGCTGGGGCCGGTTCGACCTGGTCAACGTCGTCACGGACTCCACGGTCGACGGCGCCAGCACGATCGAGGCGACGGTGGGCGACGGCGGCGAGTCGCTGACGATCACCGGCTCCGGGAACGGTCCCATCGCGGCGTTCGTCGACGCGCTCTCGAGGGTCGAGGGCACGCCGGACGTGCGCGTCCTGGACTATGCCGAGCACGCGCTGTCGGCCGGTGGCGACGCCCGGGCCGCGGCCTACGTGGAGTGCGCCGTCGGCGACCGCGTCCTCTGGGGCGTCGGTGTCGACCCGTCGATCGTCACGGCCTCCATCAAGGCGATCGTGTCTGCGGTCAACCGCGCCGAGCGCGACGCCCGGCCCAGCGCCTGACGAGGCCTGACGCTCGGCTGACGGGCCGCTCACCTCGGTGGGGTAGCGTCTGGCGCCATGGAGTCCCCGGTCGGTCGAGCACTGCTTCGGCTGACCGGGTTCTCTCTCGTGGCTGTGGCCCTGGTCGCCCTCGTCGCCCCGCGGTCGGTCAACGTCGGGTACCGCTGGCAGGTCGTCGTACCGGTCACCCTCGCGCTGGTCCTCCTGGCGGCCGTCATGCGCGTGCCCCGGTGGTCGAGGAACCGCTGGTTGCCCCCGGTCGTGGCGGTCGGGGGAGGGACGGTCGCGACGTTCGTGGGGCTGATGATGCGCTACGACTACGGCTGGGACGCGCGCGTCGTCCTGAGCATGGCCCGGGCGCTCCAGAGCGGGCGTGAGCTCACGGCCGGCAGTTACAGCTACCTGTCGCTGTACCCCAACAACCTGCCGCTGCTCGCCATCGACCGCATCGGCGTCGCGGTGGCCAAGCGGCTCTCGCTCGCGCCCGATGCCGTCCTCATCCCGCTCAACGGGCTCTGCGTGGCCCTGACGTTGTATGCCGTCCACCTCGTCGTCGTCCGCGTGGCCGGTCGCGGCCCCTCGCTGGTCGCCCAGCTGACGACACTGGTCCTGGTCGGGACGAGCCCGTGGCTGGCCGTGCCGTACACCGAGTTCTACGCGATGCCCTTTGTCATCGGGTCGGTGGCGCTCGCCCTCGAGGCGCTGGCCGCTGGTGCACGGACCCACCGCATCATCCTCTGGCTGCTCGCGATCGTGTCCGTGTCGGTGGCGTACACCATCAAGACGACCCCCGTCGTCATCGCCATCGCGGCGGTCCTGACGGCGGTCGTGGCGACCTTCGACCACGACCTCGCTCCGGTCGTCCGGCGAGCCCGGGTCATCGCAGCCTGTGCGGCGTCGGCACTTGCCTTCGTCGCCCTCAGCCTCGGACTCTCGGCGGCAGCGACGTCGGTGTCGCGTGTGGACTCGGCTCGGATCAACGCATCAGGGAGCCCGCCACTGCTGTGGTGGGTGGCGCTGGGCGCCGACGAGCAGGGGTCGTCGGGTGGGCTGGTCAGATACGGCGCGTACTCGCGCGAGATGGTCAACGCCGTGGAAGGCCGGGACCAGGAGCAGATGACGACGTATGCCGCCGGCTTCCTCGCCGCCCGCTGGGCCGAACGGGGGCTGGGCGGCACTCTGGCCTTCTACGGCAACAAGGCCGCGTGGAACTGGGGGGACGGAATGTTCTGGGCCTGGGGGGAGGGAACGGACTACCTGCCCGGGTCGCTCGCACCGGCGACGGGCGTGACCGGAGTCGTGCACGAGATCAACGGGTTCCACGGGTCGGCCTACCATGCGCGCGCCGATGTGACGCAGGCGTTGTGGCTTGCGGTGCTGCTCGTCGCCGGACTGGGTCTCCTGCGAGCGCCCTACCGCCGCGAGACGCTGCTCGTCGCCCTGTCCGTCCTCGGCATCGCGGCGTTCACCCTGGTCCTGCAAGGCCGCTCTCGCTACCTCTTCGCGTTCGTCCCCCTCGTGGTCGCGCTGGCGGCCATGGTCCACGGATCCATCCCACGCGTCCGACGTCGCCTAGGGTGAACGCAGGAGCGCCACCCTGGTCGGAGCGGTCGACGTCGTCCGCCAGCGCACCCGAAGGCGACGAAACGACGTCGTCGATCGGCCGATCCGTCACGGCGCCGTGATCTCGCTGCGGTCGCCCGACCACAGCGTGTGGAAGGCGCCCTCCCGGTCGATGCGGGCGTAGGTGTGCGCACCGAAGTTGTCGCGCAGCCCCTGGACGAGGGCCGCCGGCAGGCGGTCGGCGCGCATCGTGTCGTAGTAACCCAGGGCGCTCGAGAAGCCGGGCACCGGCACCCCGCCGGTCGTGCCGAGCGCGACGACCCGACGCCACGCGTCCTGCCGCTCGGCGAGACCCGAGGCGATGCTCGGGGCGACGAGCAGCGTCGCGAGGCGGTTGGCGGCGTACTCGTCGCTGATCTGCGCCAGGAGGCGGGCGCGGATGATGCAGCCGCCGCGCCAGATCCGCGCCACCGTGGCGATGTCGACGTCCCAGCCGTACTCCTCGCTCGCCTTGCGAATCTGCTCGAGCCCCTGCGCGTAGGCGACGACCTTGGACGACCACAGGGCGTCGCGCACGTCGTCGACGAACTGCCGGCGGTCCGAGACGGACACGACGCGGTCGGGCCCCACGAGGACGCCGCGCGCCGCCGTGCGAACGTCGAGGTCACCCGACCCCGACCGGGCGAAGACCGACTCGGCGATGGTCGACACGGGCACACCCAGCTCGAGCGCGGTCTGCACCGTCCACCGGCCGGTGCCCTTCTGCTCGGCGGCGTCGACGATGACGTCGACGAGTGGCACGCCGGTGACGGAGTCGACCTGCGCGAGGACCTCGGCGGTCAGCTCGATGAGGAACGAGTCCAGCTCACCGGAGTTCCACTCGCGGAAGACGTCGGCAGCCTCCGCCGCAGACAGCCCTGCGGCGGACAACAGGTCGTAGGCCTCCGCGATGAACTGCATGTCGGCGTACTCGATGCCGTTGTGGACCATCTTGACGAGGTGGCCGGCGCCGTCAGGACCCATCCAGGCGCAGCACGGCTCGCCGTCCACCTGCGCGGCGATGGACTCGAGGATCGGGCCGAGGGCGGCATACGCCTCCTTCGACCCCCCCGGCATGATCGACGGACCCTCGAGGGCTCCGACCTCCCCACCCGAGATGCCCGTGCCGACGAAGTGCAGGCCGTGCTCGCGCAGCCCGGCCTCACGGCGTCGCGTGTCGGCGAAGTGGGCGTTGCCGCCGTCGACGACGATGTCGCCCTCCTCGAGGAGCGGCACGAGTTCGTCGATGACGGCGTCGGTCGGTGCTCCGGCCTTGACCATGACGATGATCCGGCGGGGCCGTTCGAGGGACTGCACGAACTCCTCCGTCGAGTCCGACGGCACGAACGCGCCCTCGGAACCGTGCTCCTCGATGAGCGTCCGTGTCTTCGCGGAGGTGCGGTTGTGGAGGGCGACGGTGTGGCCGTGGCGGGCCAGGTTGCGGGCGAGGTTGCTGCCCATGACGGCGAGGCCGGTCACGCCGATGGTGGCAAGGTCAGACATGAGGGCTCCTTCAGGTCGCCAGAACACGACCGTATGCCGTGTGGCCGTCGATGGGGAGGGGTGCGTCGAGTGCCGCCGGTACGCGAATGACAGTGGCACCCCGAGCCGAGGCGTCCTTGCGTTACTCACGTCGAAGGTCGAAGGCCGCACGGGACCGCCCTGCGCAAGCGCCAGCAGGCCGACCGCCTCGCTCCCGCACGTACTCGCCGCGGCTGACCGAGTCAGTCGATCGAGTCGCTGAGGACGGCATCGACCGACGCCAGGGCTGCAGCGTCGCCGTCCCGGGTGATCTCGGCCTCGGCGGGACGGTTCCAGAGCCAGCAGTCGAGGTCGGCCGCGGACCCGGTGATCTCAGCCTGGGCGGCTTGATCAGGACCGTCTGCGACGAGGAAGCGGAGCACGTCGACCTCCCGGTCGTTCCACGTGCCGGTCACCCGCACCGGGGTCACCGTCCAGGAGTGGAACGCATCGACGGTCGCGATCGTCACCGGCGTGGAGACGGGCTCGTGCGTCAGGTCCGGCTCCGGCTCGTGACCACGCATGATCCGCAGGGCCTCGTCGACGCCGTCCGCGGCGAGGCGGCAGTCGAGGGGCGTGCGCTCGCCGACCGTCAGCTCGGCGTCGAGCCGGTGGATCATCGCCTCGTGCGCCTGGCGACGCCGGATGTAGCCAGCGCTCTGGTCGTCGTCGTACCACATCCACAGCGGCGTCTCGGGCGGCAGGCCATCCAGCACTCGGTGCAGTCGCTCGCTCGAGCGGTCGAAGAAGGCCAGCAGTCCGGCGCGGTCGGTCGGGCGCTGCTCACGCGTCGCGTTCAGGGCGTCGAGGTCGGCCGGGTCGGTGAGCCCGCGCTCGGCGATCTCGCCCCAGAACCACTGGACCTCGCCGAGGTGCCACAGCAGGTCGTCGGCGTCCCAGTCGGGGCAGGTGGGCACGCGGAGGTCCGCGGGTGCCGTCGCCAGCACCGTCCGGAAGCGTGCCGAGTCGGCCGCGAGATGGTCGAGGAAGGGAAGGGAGCCACCTGAGCGGCTGGACGGCATACGTACTCCTTCTGTCAGCGGACGCCCGCGACGCGGAACTGCACGGAGATGCGCGGGCCCATCGGTTCGGAGGTCTTGGGCACCGCGTGGTCCCACGTGCGCTGGCACGAGCCGCCCATGACGACGAGGTCACCATGCCCCAGGGGATAGCGCAAGCGCTTTGCCGTCGAGCCGGGGATGGGGCCGCCGTCGCGCGGACGCAGCGCCAGCGTGCGCGCTGACCCGAGCGAGAGGATCGCGATCATCGTGTCGGTGTCGCGCGAGCGGCCGATGCGGTCGCCGTGCCAGGCAACGCTGTCGCGCCCGTCGCGGTAGAGGCACAGCCCGGCAGTGACGAACGGCTCGCCGAGCTCGGGGGCGTAGTGGGCGCTCAGGGCCTCGCGCGCCTCGACGAGCATCGGGTGGGGGAGCGTCTCGTCGGCGGCGTAGAACTTCGTCAGTCGGGGGACGTCGACGACGGAGTCGTACATCTGGCGGCGCTCGGCGTGCCAGGGCACGTCGCGCAGCAGCGCCGTGAAGAGCTCGTCCCCGGCGGCGAGCCAGCCGGGACGGACGTCGACCCAGGCGCCCCGGGTCAGGTGGTGTCGGGTCAGCCCGGTGCCCACGTCGCGCAGCGTCATCGCGTCGGTCAGGTCGAGCAGCGAACCCTGGAGAGAGAGGTCCATGCCCCCACGATAACCCGAATCGTCGAACGGGTGTTCGAAGAGCGTGAGAGTTGAGTCGAGGTCGCGTGGTTCGGCGCGTGCGGTGCCGTCCGCGCCGGTGGGCGGGGGAGAATGGGGGCATGCCCCTCTACCGTGACGAGGCGATCGTCCTGCGCACCCACAAGCTGGGCGAGGCCGACCGCATCATCACGATGCTGACCCGCACGCGGGGCCGGGTCCGTGCCGTCGCCAAGGGGGTGCGGCGCACGAAGTCCCGCTTCGGCTCGCGCCTGGAGCCCGGCATGGTCATCGACGTCCAGTGCTACGAGGGCCGCAACCTCGACACCGTGACCCAGGTCGAGACCCTTGCGCCCTACGGCGACGCGATCGCCCGCGACTACACGGCCTACACCTGTGCGACCTCGATGCTCGAGACGGCGCTGCAGCTCACCGAGGAGCACGAGCCGCAGACCCAGCAGTACCTCCTGCTGGCCGGCGCGCTGCGCTCCCTCGCCGAACGGTCCCACGACCCGGGGCTCGTCCTCGACGCCTACCTGCTGCGCTCGCTCGCCGTGGCCGGCTGGGCGCCGAGCTTCGTGGACTGCGCCAGGTGCGGCGCGCCCGGCCCGCACCGGGCCTTCAACGTGCAGGCCGGCGGCGCCGTCTGCTCCGTATGCCGTCCGCCCGGCTCGAGCGCCCCCGCTCCCGAGACCTTCCAGCTGCTCGCGTCGCTGCTGACCGGTGACTGGGACATCGCCGACGCGAGCGACGCCCGTCACCGCCTGCAGGGCAACGGCATGGTCTCGGCCTTCCTCCAGTGGCACATCGAGCGAGGCCTGCGGTCACTGCGGCTCGTCGAGCGCCTCTGAGCCGTCAGCGAACCCGATCCCTACCGACCGGAGACCCATGTACGCCAAGCCTTACGCGCACCCGTCCGGCGCGACGCCGCCCACCATTCCGGCGCACCTGATGCCGAAGCACGTCGCGATCGTCATGGACGGCAACGGCCGCTGGGCCAACGCGCGCGGACTGCCGCGGACCAAAGGCCACGAGGCGGGTGAGGCGTCGCTGCTCGACGTCGTCGCAGGCGCCATCGACATCGGCGTGACGCACCTGTCGGCGTACGCCTTCTCGACCGAGAACTGGCGCCGGTCGCCCGACGAGGTGCGCTTCCTCATGGGCTTCAACCGCGACGTCATCCGCCGCCGCCGCGACCAGCTGCACGAGTGGGGGGTCCGGATGCGCTGGGTGGGGCGGGCGCCTCGCCTGTGGCGGTCGGTCATCAAGGAGCTCGAGATCGCCCAGGAGCTGACGCAGCACAACACCGGGCTGACGCTGTACTTCTGCGTCAACTACGGTGGGCGCGCCGAGATCGCCGACGCAGTCCAGCGAATTGCCCATGACGTCAAGGCCGGTCGGCTCCGCCCCGGGTCTGTCGACGAGAAGACGGTCAAGCGCTACCTCGACGAGCCGACCATGCCGGACGTCGACCTCTTCGTCCGCAGCTCGGGTGAGCAGCGCACGAGCAACTTCCTGCTGTGGCAGTCGGCCTACGCCGAGATGGTCTTCCAGAACCAGCTGTGGCCGGACTACGACCGGCGCGACCTGTGGGCTGCGATCGAGGAGTACGTCGCTCGCGACCGTCGCTACGGTGGAGCCGTCGACCAGCCCACCAGCGGCTGAGCTCTGCGCCGGCTCGGGAGGGCGGCAGCGTACGGCTGGGTGGACGCAGGCCCCCCGCTCAGCGGTCGACGACGTTGACCTCGTACTGGGCTGCCGTGGGCGGGAACCCGGTGTCGAACTTGGCGTTGACGACGGCCAGACGGTCGCCGAACCGGGCGACTGTCGTCGGCACCTCGAAGTTGCTGCTCGTCACGGTCTTGATGGCGCGACCCGACCCGAGGCCACCGCCCAGCCTGAACTCGACCACCTGGTTGGAGAAGTTCTGCACGACGTAGAGCGTGCGTCCGTCCAGCAGGATGCCGTCGACGTTCGGCACGTTGACGCCCGCGATCGTTGCGCTGTCGCCGGTGACGGGGTTGACCGTGTTGACCGCGCTCAAGTTGGTGTGCGCGACCAGCAGCGTCGACCCGTCAGCGGTGGCCTGGATGCCGTTGTTGTTGAAGCCCGGCTCGACGACCGCGGCCGGGCCGTGCAGGGGTAGCGTCCGGACGTGCCCGAGGGCGCCCGTTGCACTCACGGGGATGAAGTAGAGCTTGGCCGACATCGAGTCGGTGAACCACGCGCCGCGGTTCGTCACCGCGACGTCATTGATGATCGAGGGTGCGGTCGTCAGCTGCACGGCTGCGATCCGGGCGCCCGTCGTCGAGTCGTAGACATAGGCCTGGCCCGTGAACCCGCCTGCCACGAAGAGCAGCCGGTGGGGCACGTCGACGCGCAGGCCGAGGGCCATCCTTCCGGGTGGGGCGGTGATGAAGAGGCGTGCCCTGCCGGTGCGGATGTCCCCGCGGAAGATGTTGCCGGTGAAGAGCTCGCCGGCGTAGAACGTCGTGCCGGTGCCGGACGCGATGCCCTCGGCCGACTGCGCACCAGGGAGGACGATCTGCTCCTGCGGGTGCGCCGCCCGGGCGGGCGCGGTTCCCATGGCGATGGCGAGCACCCCGGCTGCCAGGGCCAGCCACCGTGAACGTCTGGTGATACCGAGCATTGTCGATCCCCTCCGTCATGCCTCAGGCGGTCTGTCCGCCGAGAGGCGGGCCCCCACAACAGGGTCGACCTGCCCGGTGCGCGACCGCAAGGCTCCAGAACGGGACCTACCGGACCGGATTCCGTCAGGAGGTGGCGCAGTCGGCGCAGGTGCCGAAGATCTCCAGGGTGTGGGTCACGCCCGTGAAACCATGGTCGGCCGCCACGGCGTCGGCCCACTTCTCGACGGCCGGCCCCTCGACCTCGACGGTGCGGCCGCAGGCACGGCAGACGAGATGGTGGTGGTGGTGCGTCGAACAGGCCCGGTAGACGGCCTCACCGTCGTCGGTGCGCAGCACGTCGACCGTGCCGGCCTCGACCATCGACTGGAGCGTCCGGTAGACGGTCGCGAGCCCGACGCCGGCGCCGGCCTCGCGCAGCCGGGCGTGAACCGTCTGCGCCGAGGTGAAGTCGTCGGAGCGTTCGAGCAGCTCGGCGACGGCGGCCTGCTGGCGGGTCGGCCTGCGGGAGCCGGCGGACATGCTGGTGCCGCTCGTCATGGTCTCGTTCCTCTCGTCGAGCCGGGTGTGGCGGGAGCGGGCTCGGCGCCCTCGGCGGCGGCCGCATGGTCGTGGTCCGCGCCGTGCTCGTCGTAGTGGCCCTCGTGGGCGGCGTGCCGGTGCCCGTCGTGGACGTAGTCGACGTGGTCGCCGTGCGTGAGCGCCGGATGCCCGCACTCGACGCCGTGCTCGTGCGCATGCGTCTCCGCCACGTCGTGACCTCGCCGGCCGGCCCTGGCCATCACCCCGGTGACGACGGCCGTCACGACGAACAGCCCGACGGCGAGCAGCACGATGGTGCCCCCCGAGGGCGTGTTGAGAGGGTACGAGAGAGCCACACCGCCGACCGAGGACACCAGCCCGAACGCGATCGCCCACCGCACCCCGCCGCTGAACGACTTCGCGACGAGCTGGCTGGCGGCGTTGGGCACGATCATGAGCGCGCTGATCAGCAGCAGTCCGACGACCCGCATGGCGACGACGACGGTGGTGGCCGTGAGTACCGCCAGCACGATGTTGAGGGGCAGCACCGGCAGTCCGACGGCGCGGGCGTACTCCTCGTCGTTGGCCACCGCGAAGAGCCGCGGGCGCAACGCCCACGTGGTCACCGAGATGAGCAGCGCCAGGCCGGCGAAGACGTAGAGGTCGGAGCGCTGCGTCGTCAGGATCGACCCGAAGAGGTACTTCATGAGGTTCGCCGGCGTGCCGCTGGACGACTTGCTGATGATGACGACGCCGCCGGCGATGCCGCCGTAGAAGATGACGGCGAGGGCGACGTCGCCGTTGGTGCGGCCACGGGCGCGGAGCAGCTCGATGACGACGGCCGCGATCACCGCTGCCACGAGCGCCGTCAGCACCGGCGCCGCCCCGGAGACGAGTCCGATCGCGACACCGGCGAGGGCGACGTGGCCCATGCCGTCACCGATGAGCGAGAGGCGCCGCTGGACGAGGAAGATCCCGACCATCGGCGCGACGGTGCCCACGAGCAGAGCGGCGACGAGCGCCCTCTGCATGAAGTCGATGGTCAGCAGGTCGATCACGGTCGCCTCCGGTCGGTGTGGGTGGCGTCGAGGGGTCCGCGGCCGAGCCCACCGTGGTGGCCGTCGAGCTCGAGGTCGTGGTGGTGGCTGTCGTGGTCGTGGTGGACGCGGTCGCGCGCGGCGGCATACGCCTGCGGTGTGCCGTCGAAGCGGATACGCCCGCCGTCGACGACGACGATCCGGGTGAGCAGCCGCTCGAGCGCTCCGAGCTCGTGGGTGACGATGACCATCGTGACGTCGCGCTCGACGAGGCGGTCGAGGACGTCGGCGAGCACGTGCTGGCTCGCGGCGTCGACGCCCGCTGTGGGCTCGTCCATGATGAGCACGTCCGGCTGGCCGGCGAGGGCACGGGCGATGAGGACGCGTCGCTGCTGGCCGCCGGAGAGGGTGCTCACCTCGGTGGCTGCGCGGTCGGCGAGACCGACGACCTCGAGCGAGCGGGCCACGATCTGCCGGTCGGTGGCGCGGAGGCGTCCCAGCCAGCCGATGCGAGGCAGGCGCCCGGTCGCGACGATCTCCTCGGCGGTGGCCCTGACCGACGCCGACAATGTATGCCGTTGGGGCACGTAGCCGAGCCGGGCCCGGTCCTCGAAGTCGTCGCTGTCGACCCCGAAGAGAGTCACGGTGCCGGCGACCCGCTCGTTGAGTCCGAGCACGCCCTTCATCAGCGTCGACTTGCCCGACCCGTTCGGGCCGACGATCGCCACGATCTCGCCCCGCCGGATGGACAGGTCGACGTCGCTGAGGACGGCACCCTCGCCGTAGCCGAAGCCGGCCCCCCGGAGGGTGAGGACCGCGTCCGGGGAAGGCGGTTGTAGCGGCAGCAACGATGCCGACCTCATGAGCACTCCTGTCCTTCACGCAAGGTGACGAGGTTGCTGCGCATGACCTCGAAGTAGTCGGCGCCGGCCGAGGAGGAGGTGATCCCCTCGATGGGGTCGAGGGTTGCGACCTTCGCGCCGGTCGAGGTGGCGACCGTCTGTGCGAAGTGCGGCTCGACGAGCGCCTCCTGGTAGATGGTGCTCACGCCGGCGGAGGTCACGAGGTCCCCGACCGCCTTGAGGGCCGCCGCGCTGGGCTCGCCCTCCGGCGAGATGCCGGTGATGCCTCGCTGCTCGAAGCCGTAGCGGGCAGCGAGGTAGCCGAAGGCGGCGTGGCTCGTGACCAGCTGCTTGATCCGGCACCGTTCGAGACCCACCCTCATCTCGTCGTCGAGCTCCGACAGCTTCTCGACGAAGCGGGCGGTGTTCTCCTTGTACGTCGGGGCGTTCGCCGGGTCGTCGGTGGACAGGCGTGCGCTGATGGCCTCGGCCACGGCGGCGTAGCGGGCGGGGTCGAGCCAGAAGTGGGGGTCGTCGGCGCCGTGGTCGTGCCCGGCGTGCGCGTCCTGCCCGTCGGTCACCGTCGCCGCATCGCCCTCGTGGTTGCCCTCCTCCGGAGCTGCGAGCGTCAGCTTCGCGACGTCCGCGACGTCGAGCACCTTCGTCGCGTCGACGAGCCCGACCGCCTCGTCGACCGCCGGCTGGAAGCCGTCGGAGTAGACGACGAGGCGTGCCTTGGTCATGCCGCCGATGTCCTGCGGTGCGAGCTCGAGGTCGTGGGGTTCGGCGCCCGGCTTGGTGAGCACCGTCACCGGAGCGGTGCTGCCGACGATCTGCTGGGTCGCGAACTGCAGCGGGTAGAACGAGGTGACGATCGGCCGTGCCGCGCCGGCGCCGGCGGCGTCAGTGCTGCACGCACCGACCGCGAGGACGACCGCGACCGCGCCGGCAAGCGCAGGGACACGGGTGAGACCCGTGAAGGGGAAGCGGCGAGCGGTCATGCCGACCATGATTGTCGAAGATGAGAATCATTGTCAATCTGGTCCGCCCCTCGGGCGGACGTCAGCTCCCGGGCACGATCTTGACGACGGCGACGGCCAGGGCGAGCACGAGCACCGCGGTACGCATGAGGCGCTCGGGCAGCGTGAGCCGCTGCCAGGTCAGGAAGAGGAGCCAGCCGACGAAGGCCGCCACCACGAGGAAGGCGATGCCCCCGAAGGGGCGCGGAGCCAGCACTCCGACGGCGAGCAGGACGACGAGGACGCCGAGCGCGACGGGGCGCGGGACGGCGGCCAGCCGCTCCATCAACGGGTAGGAGGCGTGCTCGACACGGGAACGGAAGCTCAGGGCCACACGACGAGCCTAGGGGACGCCGCGGCATACCCCGGACGCGTGGCAAAAGCGGTGGCGCCCGCCCGATAACCTGTTCGCATGGCCAAGCAGACATCCACCGTGGACACCGTCGTCAGCCTCTGCAAGCGCAGGGGCTTCGTCTTCCCGAGCGGTGAGATCTACGGAGGCACCAGGTCTGCCTGGGACTACGGCCCCCTCGGCGTCGAGCTCAAGGAGAATATCCGCCGCCAGTGGTGGAAGGCCATGGTCACGAGCCGCGACGACGTCGTCGGCCTCGACTCCTCGATCATCCTCCCGCGCGAGACGTGGGTGGCCTCCGGTCACGTCGGCACCTTCACGGACCCGCTCGTCGAGTGCCTCTCCTGCCACCGCCGCCGCCGCCAGGACCACCTCCAGGAGGCGCTCGCGGAGAAGAAGGGCATCGAGGACCCCGACTCCATCCCGATGAGCGACATCGTGTGCCCCGACTGCGGCACCAGGGGCCAGTGGACCGAGCCGCGCGAGTTCAACATGATGCTCAAGACCTATCTCGGCGTCATCGAGGACGAGTCCGGGCTGCACTACCTGCGCCCCGAGACGGCCCAGGGCATCTTCGTCAACTTCAACAACGTCATGCAGGCCTCGCGCAAGAAGCCGCCCTTCGGCATCGCCCAGACCGGCAAGAGCTTCCGCAACGAGATCACGCCCGGCAACTTCATCTTCCGCACGCGCGAGTTCGAGCAGATGGAGATGGAGTTCTTCGTCAAGCCGGGCGAGGACGAGCAGTGGCACCAGTACTGGATCGACGAGCGCACCCGCTGGTACACCGACCTCGGCATCAACCCCGACAACCTGCGCCACTACGAGCACGCCAAGGAGAAGCTCTCGCACTACTCGACGCGCACCGTCGACATCGAGTACCGCTTCAACTTCGCCGGCTCCGAGTGGGGCGAGCTCGAGGGCATCGCCAACCGCACCGACTTCGACCTGTCCACCCACTCGAGGCACTCGGGCACGGACCTCGTCTACTTCGACCAGCAGACCGGCGAGAAGTACACCCCCTACGTCATCGAGCCGGCAGCCGGCCTGTCGCGCTCGCTCATGACCTTCCTCGTCGACGCGTACCACGAGGACGAGGCGCCCAACACCAAGGGCGGGGTCGACAAGCGCGTCGTGCTGCGTCTCGACCCGCGCCTGGCGCCGGTCAAGGCTGCGGTGCTGCCCCTGTCGCGCAACGCCGACCTCTCGCCCAAGGCCCGCGACCTCGCCGCCGGGCTTCGTCGGCACTGGAACATCGACTTCGACGACGCCGGCGCCATCGGCAAGCGCTACCGCCGCCACGACGAGATCGGCACGCCGTTCTGCATCACGGTCGACTTCGACACGCTCGAGGACCACGCGGTCACCATCCGCGAGCGCGACTCGATGGCCCAGGAGCGGGTGGCGCTCGACAAGGTCGAGGGCTACCTCGCGCAGCGCCTCGTCGGCTGCTGACGATCGCTCCGAGCCACCGCTGACGTATGCCGTCCGCCCACCCGGGCGGGCGGCATACCGCTGGCTTGACCTCCGCAACACACCGAGCAGGTCGCAACACACCGGGATCCGGCCCCGTTGTGACCGGGCGCGACGGGTCTCGGATCCACTCGCTCCAGGACCCGGGGTAGAGCACCGAGTCCACCCCGAGCTCGGTGAGCGCGAGCACCTCGTGGGCGGCGGTCACCCCCGACCCGCAGTAGACGCCGACCGGCTCGCTGCCCAGATCACGACCGCCCACCACGTGCGCCCAGTGCTCGCCGAGGTCGCGGCGGAACGTCCCGTCGCCACTGAGCCAGGAGGTCGTCGGGCTGTTCACGGCGCCGGGGATGTGGCCGGCCACGGGATCGATGGGCTCGGTCTCGCCGGCATAGCGCTCCGGTTCGCGCGCGTCGAGGAGCAGGCCCTCGCGGGCGAGTGCGGCCGCGCCGGCCGCGTCGAGCGTCGGCAGCAGACCGGGGCGGACCTCCACGTCGCCGTGCCGGTCCGCGGGCTCCTCGGTCGAGACGGGCAGCCCGGCCGCGAGCCAGGCGGCATACCCGCCGTCGAGCACGCGGACGTCGGGAATGCCCACCCAGCGCAGCACCCACCACGCCCGCGCCGCGGCATACGACTCCTTGCCGTCGTAGGCGACGACGCGGCTGTGTCCGCTGATGCCGGCCCGGCGTAGCAGGCGCTCGACGACTGCGGCGTCGGGCAGGGGGTGCCGCCCGCCGTCACCGGCCGGAGCCGCCAGCTCGGTGTCGAGGTCGACGAAGAAGGCACCCGGCACGTGACCGCCCTCGTAGTCCTCCCGGCCGGCTGGGGAGTTCGCGGTCGTGAGGGCCCAGCGCACGTCGAGAACGACGAGCTCCTCGATCTCCTGGGCGAGCTGAGCGGCGCTGATGAGGTGGGTCACCGGGCCATCGTGGCATCCTCGCTCCTGTGCGTGCTCACCTGGTCCTCGTGCACGGCTCGCGGCTCTCCAGCACCCAGTGGACGCCACAGCTGCCGCTCCTGCGCGACTGCGTCGATGTCACGCTCGTCGACCTTCCCGGCCACGGACCGCGGGTCGCCGAGGCGTTCACCCTGGCCCGCTGCGTCGAGGTCGTGGACGAGGCCGTCCGGGCCGTGCCGCCCGGCTCGCCGGTCGTACTCCTCGGCCACTCGCTCGGCGGCTACGCCGCGATGGCGTATGCCGCAGCCCACCCCGACGCGCTCGACGGGCTCGTCCTGGCCGGCGCGAGCGCCACACCCACCGGGCCGGGCGCCGCGCTCTACCGAGGTGTGGCGGCCCTGACCGACCGGCTGGGGCCGGAGCGGATGACGCGGGTCAACGACCGGGTGCTCCACCGGCTCTACCCGGCCGAGCGGATCGACCCGGTCATCGCCGGGGGCTACTTCTTCGCCCCGACCGCGGCGGCGTGGCGCGACGTCATGGCGCACTGCCGGCCGTCGATGCTCGCTCCCGTGCGCTGTCCGGTGCTGCTGCTCAACGGCCAGTTCGACCAGTTCCGTGTCGGTGCGGGCGCCTTCCGGCGGGCCTGCCCCAGCGCCCGCGTCGAGATCATCCGGCGGGCCGGCCACTTCTCGAATCTCGACCAGCCGGAGGCCTTCGCCGAGGCCCTGCTCCGCTTCGCCCGCGGTGTCGCGGATTCGGCTGACGGCCGCTGATCGGGGACAATCGGGCGCGTGACCGATGTGATGACCCCCGTGACGCAGGCCGGTGAGGCCGCCCCCGCGACGACGCCGGGTGCCGTGCTGCCCCCGCTGCGCATCGGCCGTCACGTCATCGAGTCGCCCGTCGTCCTCGCGCCGATGGCCGGCATCACCAACCGGGCGTTCCGGCGCCTGTGCCGGGAGTACGGCAACGAGGGGACTGCCCGCGGCGGCGCATCCGGTGCGACGAGCCTCTACGTCAGCGAGATGATCACCTCACGCGCGCTCGTCGAGCGCAGCCCCGAGTCGATGCGGCTCATCGAGCACGACCCCGACGAGAACCCCCGCTCGATCCAGCTCTACAGCGTCGACCCGGCGACCGCTCGCGCCGCCGCCCGGATGCTCGTCACCGAGGACCGCGCCGACCACATCGACCTCAACTTCGGCTGCCCCGTGCCCAAGGTCACCCGCAAGGGCGGCGGCTCCGCGCTGCCGTGGAAGAAGGACCTCTTCAAGGCCATCGTCGGCGCCGTCGTCGAGGAGGGCGCCAAGCGCGACATCCCCGTCACGGTCAAGATGCGCAAGGGCATCGACGACGACCACCTGACGTTCCTCGACGCCGGGCTGACCGCCGAGGCCGAGGGCGTTGCAGCCGTCGCGCTGCACGGTCGCACGGCCGCCCAGTCCTACTCCGGCACCGCCGACTGGGACGCCATCCGGATGCTCAAGCAGACGGTGACGAGCATCCCGGTCCTCGGCAACGGCGACATCTGGTCGGCCGAGGACGCCGTG
The DNA here is from genome assembly GCF_058790095.1 of Terrabacter sp. FW104-15G4B. Taxonomy (NCBI): domain Bacteria; kingdom Bacillati; phylum Actinomycetota; class Actinomycetes; order Micrococcales; family Intrasporangiaceae; genus Terrabacter; species Terrabacter sp. FW104-15G4B. The sequence continues at coordinate 74,165 of NZ_JBYTCI010000016.1, forward strand.
CGGATGGTCCGTGAGACCGGGTGCGACGGCGTCGTGGTCGGCCGCGGCTGCCTCGGCCGGCCGTGGCTCTTCACCGACCTCGCGACGGCCTTCGCCGGCACCGCGGCGCGGGTGACCCCGACGCTCGGGGAGGTCGCCGACACACTCCGGAAGCACACGGCCTACCTCTGCGACTTCTACGGCGAGGAGGAGCGCGCGTGCCGCGACATCCGCAAGCACATCGCCTGGTACCTCAAGGGCTTCCCGGCCGGCTCCACGATCCGCAACTCGCTCGCCCTCGTCGACTCGATGGCCTCACTCGAGACGCTGCTCGCGACGCTCGACCCCGACGTGCCCTGGCCCGGTGAGGCCGCGGAGGGCCAGCGCGGACGCGCCGGCTCGGCGCGCACCGTGGCCCTGCCCGACCGCTGGCTCGAGTCCCGTGAGCTGTCCGAAGAGCACCGGCGGACCATCGCCGAGGCCGAGCTGTCGGTCAGCGGCGGCTGAGCCTCACTTCAACCAGACGCTCATCGGGCCGATCCGCTCGCACCCCGCGGCGACGGCCGCGTCGAGTCCCGCACCGGCCTCCCAGCTGACCAGCGGCGTGCCGGGGGCGAGCTCGCGCGCAGCCGCTGCCGCCGCCCGCCACGCCCCCTGGTGGTCACCGTCGCGGGAGAAGACGTTGCCGAGGCCGGCGACCTCGCCGGTGACGTTGAGGATCGCACCGGCGACGACGGGCGAGCCGGGGTCGTCGGCGGCACGCGCGGCCAGGACGTGCACGCCCGGCTCCTCGAGCAGGGTGGGCCGCAGGATCGCCTCGGCGTCGGGGTCGGTGGCCCAGGACCGCACCCACCCGGCCATCTCGTCCGGCGACGTGACGCGCCGCCACCGCGTGCCGGGACCGGGGGGCGTCGGGGTGGCCGGGTCGAGCCAGACCCACTCGCCGACGACGAGGCGCGCGAAGTCCTCCATCGAGAGGTCGAGCCGCGCCCAGGAGTCCTTGACGGAGCAGCCGTCGGAGTCGTCGACCCGGGCGAGGACGTCGTACTCGCCGGCCTCCGGCGAGAGGGTGACGGCGTCGGGGTAGTAGGGCGGCGTGCGGGTCGACGCGGTCCACGCGACGTCGTCGGTGGTGCACGAGACCCCGTGGGAGCGGGCCACGGCATCGCACCAGAGAGCGTTGTTGCGGGCAGCGAGAAGGATCCGGTCGGTCACGGCACGATCCTTCCAGCCGTCGGTGGGCGCTGGCAGGATCGGGGCATGCGACAAGGCGGATCGGCCGAGCGGCCGGCGATCTTCTTCGACGACGCCGAGGACTTCCGCACCTGGCTGGAGGCCAACCACGAGAGCGCCCCGGAGCTGTGGATGGGCCTGAACAAGAAGCATGTCGAGCCGCGCGGGCTGGAGTGGGCCGACGCCGTGCGGGAGGCCCTCTGCTTCGGCTGGATCGACTCCATGGCGCAGCGCATCGACGACGACACGGTGCGCCAACGGTGGACGCCGCGAAAGCCCGGCAGCAACTGGAGCACCGTCAACATCAACGCCGTGGCAGAGCTGACGGCCGCGGGGCGCATGCGACCCGCCGGCCTGGCGGCGTTCGCCAGGCGACGCGAGGACCGGTCCGGCGTCTACGCCTACGAGAACCGCGACCTCACCTGGCCGGATCACTACGAGGAGCGGCTGCGGGCCAACCCCCGCGCGGCGGCCTTCTGGGACGGAGCGACGGCCTCCTACCGCAAGGTCGCCACGAACTGGGTGTTGACGGCCAAGCAGGAGGTCACCCGAGACAAGCGCATGGCAGAGCTCGTCGAGGACTGCGCGAACCTGCGCCTGATCAAGACGCAGCGTTACGGCACCGAGCCGGCCTGGGTGCGACGGATGCAGGCCGAGCTCGGCTGAGCCGTCACGAGATCAGCGTTTGCCCTTGGGCGGGATGATCTCGACGTGGTCCTTGCTCGCCGCCTTGGCGTGCTTGTCGGCGCGCTTCTCCTTGAGTGACCGGGCCTTCGTGGACATGTGGGACTTCGGTGACTTGTCGCCCATGGCGCGCTCCTGAGTTTGGAAGCCTGACCGGCTCCATCCCTGAAGTATGCGCCCTCGGCCGCGGCCTGGGTGCGGCGCGACGTCGCCAGAGAGGGACGGGCGCCTAGAGTTCCGCTGTGGGCTACGAGGGTCGGGACCGTGAGCGGTGGGTCGCGGAGGACCCTGCCCAGAAGCGCGCCGACCGCGACGACTTCGCCCGCGACCGGGCTCGGGTCGTCCACTCCTCGTCGCTGCGCCGGCTCGCCGCCAAGACCCAGGTGCTTGCACCGGGCCACGACGACTTCGTGCGCAACCGCCTGACCCATTCGCTCGAGGTCGCGCAGATCGGCCGCGAGTTCGGCGCTGCCCTCGGCTGCAACGCCGATGTCGTCGACACCGCGTGCCTGGCGCACGACCTCGGGCACCCCCCGTTCGGCCACAACGGCGAGACGGTGCTCGACGAGATCGCCTGCAGGATCGGGGGATTCGAGGGCAACGCCCAGACGCTGCGGCTGCTCACGAGGCTCGAGGCCAAGCGCGCCCATCCCGACGGGACGTCCGCGGGACTCAACCTGACGCGGGCAAGTCTCGACGCGACGACGAAGTACCCGTGGGCGCGCGGCGACGGCCCCGGCGGCACGGGCAAGTTCGGCGTCTACCCCTCTGACCTCCCGGTCTTCTACTGGATCCGGGAGGGCGCCGAGCCACGCGTGCGGTGCCTCGAGGCCGAGGTCATGGACTGGTCCGACGACGTCGCCTACTCGGTCCACGACGTCGAGGACGCGATCGCCTCCGGCTGGATCGAGCCGCGCCTGCTGCACTCCCGCGACATGGCCGACGTCATCGAGGTCGCCGGGCGCAGCTACGCGCCCGACCTGGGCGTCGATGCGCTGGGGGCCGCGCTGGAACGCATCCTCGCGTCGGGAACGGTGCCGACGGCATACGACGGCTCGCGCAGCGACCTCGCCCGGCTCAAGGACATGACGAGCCAGCTCATCGGGCACTTCGTCCTGTCGGTGGAGCAGGCGACCCGCGAGCGCCACGGGCCCGGGGAGCTGTGCCGCTTCGCGGCAGACCTGGTCGTCCCCGACGACACGCGCGCCGAGTGCTCGGTGCTCAAGGCCATCGCCAACCACTTCGTCATGACCACCGAGGAGCGCCTGAGCGTCATGTCCGCGCAGCGCGACGTCGTGCGGGCGCTGGTGGAGGCGTATGCCGCATCGCCCGAGGAGCGCCTCGACGTGGCTTTCCGCGCCGACCACGACGCGGCCGCCGACGACAGCGAGCGGCTACGGGTCATCGTCGACCAGGTCGCCTCGCTGACCGACGTGCGCGCCCTCGCGCTCCACGGTCGGTGGTGCCGGTGACGAGGAGCCCGGCACCGACGAACTAGGATCACGCTCAGCGACAGGAGGCAGATGGCTGGGCTGATCAACAGCGATGACATCGCGGCGGTCAAGGCGCGGTCGTCCATCGAGGACGTCGTGCGCGAGCACGTGACCCTCCGTTCCGCCGGCCCCGGCTCGCTCAAGGGCCTGTGTCCCTTCCACGACGAGAAGACGCCGTCGTTCAACATCCGACCTGCTGTGGGCGCCTGGCACTGCTTCGGGTGCGGCGAGGGCGGCGACGTCATCTCCTTCATCCAGAAGGTCGACCACCTCAGCTTCTCCGAGGCCGTCGAGCGTCTGGCGCAGAAGCTGGGCATGGAGCTGCGCTACGAGGACGGCGCGCGCCCGCGCGAGGAGGGGCTCGGGCGGCGCAGCCGCCTCGTCGAGGCCCACCGCGTCGCCGAGGAGTACTACAGCGAGCTGTTGCTCGGGAGCCAGACCGCCCGCGCGGCCCGCGACTTCCTCCGGGCCCGCGACTTCAACAGCGAGCATGTCAAGCAGTTCGGCGTCGGGTTCGCCCCGCGTGGGGGAGAGGACCTCGTACGCCACCTGCGCGCCAAGGGCTTCACCGATGACGAGCTCGTCACCGGCGGCATCGCCGGGCGCGGCTCACGCGGACTCTACGACCGGTTCCGCGGCCGGCTCGTCTGGCCGATCCGCGACATCACCGGCGACACCGTCGGCTTCGGCGCCCGCCGCATCTTCGACGACGACCGCATCGAGGCGAAGTACCTCAACACCTCCGAGACCCCGATCTACAAGAAGTCGACCGTGCTCTACGGGCTAGACCTGGCGAAGAAGAAGATCTCACAAGGGCGGCAGGCCGTCGTCGTCGAGGGCTACACCGACGTGATGGCCTGCCACCTCGCCGGCGTCGAGACCGCGGTCGCCACGTGTGGCACCGCCTTCGGCGCCGACCACATCAAGACACTGCGGCGGCTCATGCGCGACGAGGCGGGGCTGGCTCCCGCCAAGGTGATCTTCACCTTCGACGGCGACGCCGCAGGGCAGAAGGCCGCAATGCGTGCCTTCGCCGACGACGAGAAGTGGACCTCGCAGTCGTTCGTCGCCGTCGAGAAGTCCGGCAAGGACCCGTGCGAGCTGCGTCAGGCCGGGGGAGACCCGGCCGTGCAGGCCCTCATCGAGGACGCCGTGCCGATGTTCGAGTTCGCGGTGCGCACGACGATCAAGCGCTTCGACGTCGCGACGGCGGAGGGCCGCATCCAGGCGGTACGCGCCGTGGCGCCGATCGTGGCGTCGATCCGCGACCAGTCGCTGCGGCCGGAGTACACCCGCGAGGTCTCCGGCATGCTCGGGCTCGACGTCGAGCAGGTCGCGATCGAGGTCTCGCGCGCCGGCAAGCTCAAGGTCGACGAGGACGCCCGCGCCGACCGCGCCGACCGGAACGGGCGGCCGACCCGGGACGAGGGGGAGCCGGGGCCTGCCGAGGCCGGCGCGATGCCGATGCCCGACCGGCGCGACCCCGTGGTGCTCGCCGAGCGACAGCTGCTCCAGGTGCTGCTCCAGTTCCCGACAGTCTTCAAGCCCGGCGCCATCGACCTGCTCACTCCCGACGCGTTCTCGGCGCCCGCCCACCGCGCGGTCTTCGACGGCATCCGCATCGCCCACCACTCCGGCGACAAGGGCAACGCGCGCTCCTGGACCTCGGCCGTCACGGAGGCCGCGCCCTCGCCCGTCGCCGGTCTCGTCAGCGAGCTGGCCGTCGACACACTGCCGACGCGGATGGACCCCAACACCGGCCTACCGACCTCCCGCTACGTCGACGAGCTCTTCGACCGGGTGCGCACCATCGCGCTGACACGCCAGATCGCCGACGCGATGAGCGAGATGCGCCGCCTCGACCACGCCGAGACGCCGGCGCCCGAACGCACCCGCGAGCTCGGCATCCAGCTGCAGACGCTGCAGCGTGAGCTCGCCGCGATCAAGGCCGGGATGGGCTGATGGCGCTCTTCGACCGGCGCCGCCGACCAGCACTACCCGCGGACGTCCGTGCCGCCGTGCGCCTCGACGGCGGCGAGCAGGTGCTCGCCTGGGCACGCGACGAGGCGAGCGGCGCCCACGTCGTTGCGACCACCCACCACCTGGTCCTCGTCGGCCCTGACGGCACCGCGGTCTGGCGCCGGCCGTGGCATGAGGCCGAGTCCGGCACTTGGCAGGGCGAGTCGTCGGAGCTGACCGTCACGTGGGTCGATCGCGGCCCACCGAGCCGGTGGCGGCTGACCGAGCCGTCCCTGCTGCAGCAGGCCCTGCGGGAGCGGCTCCAGGCCAGCGTCGTGCTGTCGGACGAGTTCCGCACCGCGTCACGCCGCACCGTCCGGGTCGTCATCCGCCAGGACCTGGCCACCGGTGAGCTGGTCGAGCAGATCATCGCGGGCAAGGGGGCCGACCTCAGCGACCCGCAGGTGGCGCGGGAGGCGGACCAGCGGATGGCTCGTCTGCGCGCGGAGGTCGGGTTGTGAGGCCGCCGGAAGCGAGGGTCCGGGCGGTGTCTGAATCGGCCGGCAGCAGGGTCCCGGCCCCGATTTAGTGTCGGCCCGGTCCCACTGCTATGGTTTCCGAGCAGCATTCCCCTGTAGCTCAATTGGCAGAGCAGCCGGCTGTTAACCGGCAGGTTATTGGTTCGAGTCCAATCGGGGGAGCACAGCACAGAAGGGCCCCGACACCAGTGGTGTCGGGGCCCTTTGTGCAGGTGGCTCGGGAGTGCCCCGTCAGCGCTGGTTGGCGTCGCCGGTGTGCATCCCTCTGCCACCGATCCCGTCGGAGGGCGTGTCAAGCGTGTTGGCACCGGTGACTCCCGCGGCAGGTCCTGTCTTGCGCGGGCCGCGGCCACGGCGGCTGAGCCGCTGCTCGAGACGTCCCGCGAGCACCGTCAGCCCGTAGTTCAGCGCGATGAACAGCGCGGCGGCAAGGACATAGGCCGGGATGACGGTGGCGTACGCGGTGCCCACGTCGCGCAGGTTCTGCAACAGCTCCGGATAGGTGATCGCGGTGCCCAGGGCGCTGTCCTTGAGGATGACGACGATCTGGCTCACCAGGGCCGGCAGCATGGCCGTCAGGGCCTGGGGCAGCTGGATCGAACGGAGCGTCTGCGACGGCGTCAGGCCGATCGACAGGCCGGCCTCACCCTGCCCGGACGGGAGCCCGTGAACCCCGGAACGCACCAGCTCGGCGATGACCGACCCGTTGTAGAGCGTCAGGGCGATCACCACCGCCATGAAGGAGTTGAGCGTCGACACGAAGATGTTGTTGAAGGCGAACAGCTGGAAGAGGAAGTACATCATCAGCAGGACGGGGACCGCCCTGAAGAACTCGACGACGATGCCGCTGACCCACCGGATCACAGACCCCTGTGCGAGGCGCCCGAGCCCGAGCAGGACGCCGAACACCAAGGAGCCGACGATGGAGACGGCGGCGGCCTTGAGGGTGTTGATCAGGCCGGGGACGACATACGACGTCCAGACATCGGGCTGGACCAGGGGCGACCAGAGCTCGGCCGTCAGCTGGCCCTGCTGCTGGAACTTCCAGAGCACCGCACCGAGTGCCGCCAGGACCAGCAGCACCCCGAAGCCGGTCAGGATCGCGTGTCGACGCCGGGCGCGGGGGCCCGGGGCGTCGAAGAGGACGTTCTGGGCGCTCATCGCTTCACCGCCAGTCGGCGCGACATGGACGTGAACACCACGCCCACCGGGAGCGTCAGGATCACGAAGCCCAGGGCGAAGAGGAAGAAGACCGTGAAGCTCGCCGTCTCGTTCTCGAAGATCGTCTTCATCAGTGCGGAGGCCTCGGCCACGCCGATGATGGAGGCGACCGTCGAGTTCTTGGTCAGGGCGATGAGGACCGACCCCAGCGGGGCGATGGCACCCCTGAGGGCCTGCGGGAGAACGACCTCACGCAGGCTCTGCCCGAAGGTCAGGCCGATGGAGCGCGCCGCCTCTGCCTGCCCGATCGAGACGGTGTTGAAGCCGCTGCGGATCGCCTCGCAGACGAATGCCGCGTGGTAGACGGCCAGCGCCACGATGGCCCAACGGATCGCGTTGTCCTGCACGGAGGTCGGCGAGTTCGGGTCGGCCAGGCTGATCTCGAGCACGAAGCGCATCCCCGCGAGCGCGAAGAACATGATCAGGGTCAGCGGGGTGTTGCGGACGACGTTGACGTACAGGGTGCCCAGCCGACGGAGCACGGCGACCGGCGACACGCGCATGATCGCCAGCATGGTGCCGATGACGAACGCGCCGATCGCAGCGAAGAACGTCAGCCTGATGGTCATCCAGAACGCAGCGAGGATGCTGTACTTCTCGAGGATGTCGAGCATGTCCCTCCTTCACGCACAAGGGCTCTGGCCGGCGCAGGCCGCGGGTCGCCGGAACGTGAGCGACCCGCGGTCCGCGCGTGGCGAGGTGATCAGGAGCAGGCAGCCGGCGTGGGCGGGTTGCCCGCGCCCGGCTTGTATCCGGCCGGACCGAGGTTGGCGTCGAGCGACTTCTGCCACGACCCGTCGCTGATCATCTTCTTGATGGCGTCGGTGATCTTGGTGCACATCGAAGCGTCACCCTTCTTCAGCCCGATGCCGTAGTTCTCCTGGGAGAACGGCTTGCCGACGACCTTGAACTTGCCCTTGTACTGCTCCTGGGCAGCGAAGCCCGCGAGGATCGTGTCGTCGGTCGTGACGGCGTCGATGCCGCCGGTCTGGAGAGCCGGAAGGCACTCGGAGTAGGTGCCGAACTCCTGCAGCTGCACCTCCGGGTACTTGTCCTTGACCTTCTGGGCGGAGGTCGATCCGGTGACGGAGCAGAGCTTCTTGCCCTTGAGGCTGTCCGGTCCGGTGATCGAGGAGTCGTCCGAGCGCACGAGGAGGTCCTGGCCTGCGACGAAGTACGGGCCGGCGAAGCCCACCTTCTCCTTGCGGGCATCGGTGATCGAGTAGGTCGCGACGACGAAGTCGACCTGACCGGTCTGGATCAGCGTCTCGCGCTGGGCGCTCGGAGCCTGCACCCAGGTGATCTTGTCCTCGGACGTGCCGAGCGCCTTGGCGACGTACTTGGCGACGTCGACGTCGAAGCCGCTGTACTCGTTGCCCTTCTTCAGTCCGAGGCCGGGCTGGTCGAACTTGATGCCGATCTTGAGGCCGTTGTCGCCGCCTCCGCCTCCGCTTGCCCCGGCGCTGGGCTGGCCGGACCCGCAGGCGGCGAGCGACACGGCGAGTGCCGTCGCGGCGACCGCCACGCTGATGCGTCGTGAGTTCATGTGGTGTTCCTCCCTGAGTGGTTCACGGCGCACGGTGGTGTCCGCCGTCCCTGTCCGTCGGTGCTGTGTTTCAGTGGGTGAGGATCTTGCCGAGGAAGTCCTTGGCGCGCTCGCTCTTGGGGTTGGTGAAGAACTCCTTCGGGGTGCCGACCTCGACGATCTGCCCGTCCGCCATGAAGACGACCCGGTCCGCGGCCTTGCGGGCGAACCCCATCTCGTGGGTCACGACGATCATCGTCATACCCTCCTTGGCGAGGCCGACCATGACGTCGAGGACCTCGTTGACCATCTCCGGATCGAGGGCCGAGGTCGGCTCGTCGAAGAGCATGACCTTGGGGCCCATGGCGAGCGACCGGGCGATGGCCACGCGCTGCTGCTGACCGCCTGAGAGCTGTGCAGGGTACTTGTCGGCCTGGGCCTCGACCCCGACCCGCTCGAGGAGGTCCGCGGCCTGCTGGTCGGCCTCCGACTTGGACTTCTTGCGCACCTTGACGGGTCCCAGCGTCACGTTCTCGCGGATCGTCTTGTGCGCGAAGAGGTTGAAGGACTGGAAGACCATGCCCACGTCCGCGCGAAGCTGGGCCAACGGCTTGCCCTCCTCGGGAAGGGCCTTGCCGTCGATCGAGATCGTCCCTGACTCGATGGTCTCCAGGCGGTTGATGGCACGGCACAGCGTCGACTTGCCGGAGCCGGAGGGACCCAGGACGACGACGACCTCGCCCTTGCCGACAGTGAGGTTGATGTCGCGGAGCACGTGCAGGTCGCCGAAGTGCTTGTTGACGGCTTCGATGACGACCATGGGGTCACGAGGCGTGTCCTGGTCGGTCGGCACCGCGGTATCGGGTTTCACGTCGTCCATCCGCGAAACCTATCGGCTCAGGCGGGTGTCATACACCCCTGCCCCCCGGGCGTGCCCGAATCGTAAGCGGTGAGCCGTCTCTGCGGCGCTCTCGTGCCCGTCAGCCGCCGCTGCCGACCGCTGCCGACGCCTAGGGCTTCGGTGCGCTGCTGGGGTCGGTGCAGGTCGCGCCGTTCTGGGTGGCCGGGGCGTTCTGACCGGTGGAGTCGGTGGCCGAGCAGGCCGCCGCCTCGCTCGCAGCGGCGACCTGGCTCGCAGTCGCGAGGACCTGGGTCGCGGTGGTGGTCACCGTGGCCGTCTGGCTGGGCGTGGGCTGGGTCGAGCTCGAGGGCGAGCTCGCCGTCGTGCTCGGTGCCGTCGTGGTCGGGGGAGGCGTGGTCGTTGCTGGGGCCGTGGTGGTCGTCGCCGGGGCCGTGGTGGTCGTTGTAGCCGGGGGCGGAGTAGTTGAAGTGCTAGAGCTCGGCGACGGCTTCGTGGTCGGCGGCTTGGGAGCGCTCGTCGGGGTGGAGCCCAGGGTTCCGGTGCTCGGCGTTCCGGCGCTGGGCGTGCCAGTCCAGGGCTTCGTCGTGGAGGGCCGGCTCGTCGGGGTGCCGGTGGGCGAGCTCGCCGACGTCGTGGGCGGC